>NZ_FTNV01000001.1:1205678-1507097 GCF_900156535.1 Roseovarius nanhaiticus
CTTCAGATGCGCAGTCAACTTGTCCAGATCACTGCGCAAGTCGGCCAGTTTCGCGATCTGCGCGGGATGCTCGCTGTGCCATGCCTGGGCATGGAGGACGGCGCGATCCACCATCTGAAGGAAGGTTTCGGCGTGCTGCGGCGCGGCCTTGGACAGCGCGCGGACCCGCGCCAGGGCCGTCTCGCGCGAGGCAATCCAGCTGTGCAGAAGGGCGGGGTGATTGAGCAGATAAGGCGCCATACCGAGGCCGGTGGAATTGCCGATGCCAAAGCGGCGGCGCAAGGCCGGCTCCATCGGGACGGCGGTGGCGGGCGCCTTTTGGCGGGCCATGTCCTCGACCAGATCCGCCACAAAAGTCCGAGTAAGGTATACCGACAGCATCTCGATCTGGTAGGGCGCCTGAAATTCGGGCCGGCCAGAGGTGGCGGCCCGGTCTGCCGCGCCGAACTTGCCCGAGCCATAGACGGCCGTGGTGCGCATCAGATAGCCAACATCGTCGATCATGGCCGGATCAGGCTGGCGGCCAGCGGCCAAAGCCTCCACCACGTGATCCCAGAGGCGCACCGAGCGGTTGGCGCGGCTCAGAGACAGCTCGCTTTCGGAAATGCGCCCGGCCTCCTGCAAGGGGACATTCGCGCGCAGGCGGGTGATGTCGGCCTCGGTCGGGATGCCGTCGAAAAGGGTGAAGGTCGCGTCCCATTCGGTCGCGATCACGCGATCGGATCGTTTGGCCGGGTCGAGATCGTTGGCAAACGCGACAAGGCTGTAGCTGTTTTGCGGGCCGTGCGCGGTATAGACCGCCGTGCCCGTGCCGCGCGCGTCGATATCGAACATGCGTCGTTCGATCCGCCAATTTTCCGATTTGAGGCGGCGCAGAAGAATGCGCATGAAAGACAGACGACTTTGGTGAAAGGAGCCCAATCGTTCCAGCCGCATGACCTGGCCTGGTTGGCGCAAGGTGGCGGTGGCAGCTGTCATATCGATCTGCATCTGTGGATCCTCCTTTCAAATAAATAGGGCGGCCCGTTCGGGCCGCCCAGTGTTTTCATATCAATCCGTACCACGACCCTTTGCGAGGGTGATGCGGAAGGCGTCCCAGAGGGATGGCAGCAGGATCAGCGAGACGGGAACCGCGGTGACCACGATGAAGCTTTGCAGCTTGCCGATGCCGCCCGAGCCGGTCCAGATCAGGATGAGGGCCATGATGCCCATCGTGACACCCCAAAAGACGCGCACGCCGGTCGAGCTGCGGTCCTCGTCCGACATCGCGACCGAGATCACGTACGTCATCGAGTCGCCCGTCGTGGCGACGAAGATCGTCGTCAGGATCAGGAAGAGAACCGACACGAGGAAGCCCAGAGGCATCTGCTGCGTGATTGCCAGAAGAGCGGCGGGCAGGTTGAAGCCACCTTCGCTTTCAAATGGGCCAGAGACCGCGCCGGGATTGCTGAGCTCGAACGCGATGCCCGAGCCGCCGACGATCGAGAACCAGAAAGTGGTCACGATGGGGGCGACGATCGACAGCATGATGATGATCGAGCGGATCGACCGGCCGCGGCTGACGCGGGCGATGAACATTGCCATCAGCGGACCATAGCCCATGAACCAGCCCCAGAAGAACACGGTCCACCAGCCCAGCCAGCCCGGCTCGCCGAAGACTTCTGCCTCGCCGCGATAGAGCGCCATGCCGAAGAAGTCGGTGATGTAGGTGCTGAAACCCTCCGCAAAGCTGGAGAAGATAAAGGTCGTCGGACCGGCGATCAGCATGTAGGCCAGAAGGACGCCGGCAAGGATCACGTTGATCCGGCTGAGGATCTGAATGCCTTTTGACAGACCCGTGATCGCCGAGATCGTGTAGATCGTGACGAGGCCGCCGATGACGATGGCTTGGGTTGTGAAGGTGTCGGGAATGCCGAAGAGGGCGTTCAGGCCATAGCTGACCTGCAATCCGAGAAAGCCGACCGGGCCGACAGTGCCGGCGACAACGGCGATAATGCACGCCGCGTCCGCAATCCAGCCGATGGGGCCGTTGATGGCTGCATCACCGAACACCGGATAGAGCAACGTGCGGGGCGCCATCGGCAGGCCCTTCTCGTAGTGGTAATGCATCAGCATGATGCTGCTGAGCGCGCCCAGAATGGCCCATGCAAGGAAACCCCAATGCATGAAGCTTTGCGCCATTGCGGGGCCGACCGCGTCGGCTGTTCCGGATTCGGCGCCGAAATAGGGCGGCGAGGACAGGAAATGCGCCATCGGCTCGCCCGCGGCCCAAAAAACGCCGCCGCCTGCCAGGAGGGTACACATGATCATCGCGCCCCACTGGAACGCGGGAAATTCAGGCACGCTCACGTTGCCCATGATTGCGCGCCCGCCGGGCATCACGACCAGAACGAGGCCGATCAGAAATGTCGCCAGCAACAAGACCTGCCAGTAGAGGCCAAAATACTTGGCCGAAAAAGCAAAGGTCGTATCGACGATACTCGACAGCAATTCGAGGTCGACCAGCGCGACAATGCAGAAGAGGGCGATGAACCCCCCGGTGATCGCAAATAGCGGTTTGTTGATATGCGCGCGGGGTTTGCCCGACGCCGTTGAGTCGCTCATGTTACACCCTCCCTGAGTGTGTGGATCTTTTGTGCCGGGTGATCCCCCGGCAATTCTTAATTGCCCGCGGATTCGGCTGTGAAACCGCGGGGGATGAAGTTTTCTTCAAAGAAACGCAACCAGTTGCCGCCCATTAGGCCGGCAATCTCGGCCTGGTCGAAGCCGATGTCACGCAGACCGGCCTCGAAATTCGGAAAATCCCTGTTATCCTTGAACCAGTCCGGCTGAGGCGGGAAGCCGGGCGCCGCGGCGCTGCCTTCGCCGTAGTCGATCTCTTTGGTCCAGCGTCCCACGCGCATCCATTCGACGACGCTGTCGGGCTGATCCTGGCAAAGATCGGTGCCGATACCAAAATGCTCGGCCCCGAACTGCTCTGCCGCGCGCGCGATCATCTCGCAGAAATCGCGCAATGTGCAGTCGGACTTGCCCTTCAGGTGATGCGGATAGGCCGAAAAGCCCATCATGCCGCCGTTTTGCGTGACCGCGCGGATCACGTCATCGCGCTTGTTGCGCAGGGCGGGCTGCCATGAATGCAGGTTGGCGTGGGTGATGGTAATGGGCCGCTGGCTGAGATCGGCGGCCTCGATGGTCGAGCGGTCGGCCGAATGGCTCATGTCGACGACGAGGCCCACGCGGTTCATCTCCTTGATGACTTCGCGGCCCATGCGTGTGATGCCGGGATCCTCGGCCTCGTAGCAGCCTGTCGCAAGCAGCGACTGGTTGTTGTAGCTGAGCTGCATGAAGCGCGCGCCCAGATCGTGCAGCACCTCGACAAGGCCGATATCGTCCTCGATGGGGCTGGGATTCTGGAAGCCGAAGAAGATGGCCGTGCGTCCGGACTCGCGCGCTGCGCGCACATCGCCCGCCCACCGGCCCTTCATGATCAGATCCGGGAATTGCTCGAACCAGCGGTTCCAGCGTTCGATATTCAGAACCGTCTCGCGGAAATTTTCGTGGTAGGCGATGGTGACATGCACCGCATCGAGCCCGCCTGCGCGCATTTCGCGGAAGATCTTCTCCGACCAGTTGGCGTATTGCAGGCAATCGATGCGGGGGGCGAAAGAGGTCATGCCGCCGCTCCGGTCGAGAGGCCGGATTTGAGTATTTTTGCCAAGATGAAACCGCGGCGGGTCATGTCGGTGTGCCGCTGGAGATGTAGGCCGTTTTGACGATCGTGTAGAACTCGCGCGCGGTCTGGCCTTGCTCGCGCGGGCCGTAGGAGCTGTCGCCGCGCCCGCCGAAGGGGACGTGATAGTCTGTTCCGGCCGTGGGCAGGTTGACCGTGACGACGCCGGTGCGCGCGTTGCGGCGGAAATGCGTGGCGCGGGCGAGCGAGCGCGTGACGATGCCGGAGGTGAGGCCGAAATTCGTGTCGTTGACCACTGCGAGGCCGTCCTCATAGCTTGATACCTTGATGACGCAAGCCAGCGGGGCGAACATTTCCTCACGGTTGATGCTCATGTCATTGGTCGTGCCGGTGAAGACGCCGGGAGACATGAAGTAGCCTTCAGTGCCCAGGTCGAGGCGCTCACCGCCGCAGGCGAGGGTCGCGCCCTCGTTCTTGCCTTTTTCGACCCAGGCGAGGTTTTCTTTCAACTGATCTTCGCTGACGACGGGGCCGATCTGGGTGCCTTCGCCGAGGGCGGGGCCGACCTTCATCGCCTTTGCGCCTGCGACCAGCTTTTCCACGAAGGCGTCATGCACGGCGTCCATCACCACGAGGCGCGAGGAGGCTGTGCATTTCTGGCCGGTGCCGCCGAAAGCGCCCCCAAGCGCGAGCGTGACGGCCAGGTCGATATCGGCGTCGTCGCAGACGAGCAGCGCGTTTTTCGAGCCCATCTCCATCTGTACACGTGTGAAATTCTGCACCGCAGCGGCGGCAATGCCGCGACCGACCGGGACCGAGCCGGTGAAGGAAATGGCGTCAACTTTGGGGCTTTCGACAAGGCGCTGGCCTACATCGCGGCCCGCGCCCATCACGAGGTTGAAGAGCCCCTTGGGAATGTCCTGCCGCGAGATGATTTCGGTCAGCGCATGGGCGGAGGCGGGGGTCACATTGGCGGGCTTCCAGATCACCGCGTTGCCATAGGCGAGTGCCGGGGCGATCTTCCAGCTGGCAGTGGCGGTCGGGAAATTCCAGGGGCTGATGATGGCGACAGTGCCCACAGGCTCGCGGCGCACGTCGATCTCGACGCCGGGGCGGACGCTGTCTGCGGTCTCGCCCAGCTGGCGCAAGATCTCGGCGGCATAGTAGGTAAAGAATTGACCGGCGCGATAGACCTCGCCCTTGCCTTCGGCGAAGGGTTTGCCTTCTTCGCGGCTGAGAAGCGTGCCCAGCTCTTCGGCGCGGGCCATCATCTCGGTGCCGATGGCGTTCAGCACGGCCTGCTTGCGCTCGAGCCCGTAGGCGGCCCATTCCGCCTGCGCCGATTTTGCCGCGTCGAGCGCATGGTCCAGCTGCTCGGCGCTGGCTTGCGCATAGGTGCCGATGACGTCCGAGAGATCGGAAGGGTTGATATTGTCGATCTGGCCGGGGCCAGTGACCCATTCGCCTGCGATGTAGTTCTTGCGAATCTCGGTCATGGTGGAACTCCCAGCTTGCGTGCGGCGCGGCAGCGCGCCCAATCAGGGACAAAGTGTTGAAGGGTTCGCTGATTCAGGGCAATCGCAAAATAGTGAATATTAATTCAGAATATCTGAATTTGAAGCCTTGGGGCTTCAATCTGCCGGGCTGATACGCGCGGAACGAATGGCCTCGGCCAAGGCCTCGGCAGCGGGCGTCATGTCGGCGGCGGAGGGCAGGACCATGAAGACCTCGCGGCGGACCGCGCTGCCTGCCAGCGGCAAAAATGCGAGGTCGCGGAATTCGGGCGGCAGGGCCAGTTCCGGCAGGATGGTAACGCCGGCGCCCGCGCGTACCATGCTGAGGATAGACGCGGTATTGCGCACCATCAGGCGCGAGGCTTCGAGGATGGGTTGGAAATCTGCATCATGGATCTGGGTGCAGAGCCCGTTGGCGATGAACTCCGTGCTCGCCAGGTCCGCCCAGCTCAGGCTGTCCCAGCGCGCCGTCAAGGGATGCCCGGCGGGGCAGATCACGCCGAACGCATCGGAGAAGAGCAGCTCGCGGCGAAAGCCGGGCAGCGGCGGCAGTGTGGCGATGCCGATATCGGCGCGCCCCTCGATCAGATCGCGCTGGACCGTGCCGCTATCGGTGTCGCGCAGATCAATGCGCAGGCCGGGACGCGCGGCAATGAAATCACGCAGGATATTCGGCATGACCGAACCTGCGACCGAGGGTGTGCAAGAGAGGCGCACATTGCCCGCCTGCGCGCGCGACAGCGCCTCGATCGCCTCGATCGTGTGGGCGTAATGGGTCAGCTCGCGAGCGGCCTCGATGCGGATCAGCGCGCCCAATGGGGTCAGGCGGGACTTGCGGGCGCTCTCGAAGAGAGGCGCGCCCACATGGTCCTCGAACTGGCGCAGCATCATCGAGATGGCCGACGGCGTGCGCCCCAGCACCTCGGCCGCGCCCGTCAGGCTGCCATGGTCGGCAACGGCCTGAAAGCAGCGGAGCATTTCGATCTTGATCGCCATTGGGACGCCTTTGCGGGACTGGCCGATCGGGCCGTTGCCGTGCAGCCTACCCCAGCCACCGCGCGGCGTCACGCGGGCGCGCACGTGATTGACATTCCGGGCGCGCATGGTGCATTTGAACCCGACCAAGAGATGCCAAAGACTGGCCGAAGTCCTGCCGAGGAGATGCCCATGCCTGCCCGTATCTATCGCCCCGCCCGCACCGCCATGTCGTCCGGCACTGCCAAGACACATCATTGGGTGCTGGAGCATGTGGCGGGTGAGCCGCGCGAGGTCGATCCGCTGATGGGCTGGACCTCGTCCAATGACACACAGGCCCAGGTGCGTCTCTCCTTTCCGACCAAGGAGGCCGCTCTGGAATACGCGCAGGAGCATGGCATCGACGTGATTGTGCAGGACCCGCAGGTGCGCAAGCCGAATATCCGCCCCGGCGGCTATGGCGAGAACTTCGCGACCAACCGCAAGGGCGTCTGGACGCATTGACGCGGCAGGGCGCGGCCCGCACGCCGCTGTCCCTGTGACACATCTTTGAACGACAGGCAGTCCGGAAACCGGCCTCAATACTGGTCCGCCCAGAAATGGAACGAGGCCTGCCATGACGCACACAACCACTTCTTACCGACGCGATGCGCGGTCTTTGCTTGCTCTTGGCCTGCCTCTGATCGGCAGCCACCTGGCGCAGATGGCGATCCATCTGACCGATTCCGTCATGCTGGGCTGGTACGGTGTCGAGGCGCTGGCGGCGCAGGTTCTGGCGCATACGTTTTTCTTTATCTTCTTCATCATGGGGTCCGGCTTTGCCTTTGCGGTGATGCCCATGGTCGCCACCGCCGTCGCCGAAGGGGACGAGCGGCAGGTCAGGCGCGTCACCCGAATGGGGGCTTGGGCCTCGCTGGGGTTTGCCGCGCTGGTGTTGCCTTTCATGCTCGGGTCCGAAGCGATTTTCCTCAAGCTGGATCAGAACCCGCAGACCTCGGCGCTGGCGGGCGAGTATCTGGCGATTGCGGGCGCGTCGATCATTCCGGCGCTGATGGTGATGGTGCTGAAATCCTATCTTGCCGCGCTAGAGCGCACGCAGGTGGTGCTGTGGCTGACGCTGGCGGGGGTCGCGCTCAATGCGTTGATCAATTACGCGCTGATTTTCGGCAATCTGGGCATGCCCGAGATGGGCGTGCGCGGGGCCGCCATCGCATCGCTGGGCGTGACGAGTGCGACGCTGATCGCGCTAGGCGTCTATGTGGCATGGGCAACGCCCGAACATGCCATTTTCGTGCGGGTCTGGCGCCCCGACTGGGAGGCCCTGCGTGAGGTCTTTCGCCTAGGCTGGCCGATCGGCATCACCAATCTGGCCGAGACGGGTCTTTTCGCCGCCTCCTCGGTGATGATGGGCTGGCTGGGAACGGTGGCCCTGGCGGCGCACGGTATCGCGCTTCAACTGGTCTCCGTCGCTTTCATGATCCATCTGGGCCTGTCGAATGCCGCGACAGTCCGCGCAGGACAAGCGTATGGGCGGCGCGACAAGGGGGCGCTGCGTTCGGGCGCAGTGGTGGCCGTGGGGCTGTCCGGGGCCTTCGCGCTGCTGACGGTTCTGGCCTTCATCGGCATGCCAGAGGTCCTCATGGCAGGCTTTCTCGGACCCGAGGATCCGGACCGTGCGGCGGTGATGGCCATGGGCACGGGCCTTTTGGTTGCGGCGGCGCTCTTTCAGTTGGCCGATGCGGGACAGGTCATGGCGCTGGGCCTTTTGCGCGCGGTGCGCGACACGCGGGCGCCCATGGTCATCGCCGCGGTCAGCTATTGGGGGATCGGCATCCCGGCCAGCTATGTGCTGGGTTTTCCCATGGGGCTGGGCGGGGTCGGCGTCTGGGTGGGGCTTGTGATCGGACTTGCCGCAGCATCGATGTTGCTTGGCATCCGGTTCTGGCGATGGACCGGCCGCTGGCTGGTGTGACGCTACTCCTCGGCCAGCAGGCGGTCGGCCTTCTTGCGCACAAGAACGCTACGCAAATCGTGCATCGCCAGCAGCAGATCGTCCGTCACTGCCTCCAGTTGGTCATCCGTTGCCTTCGACTGCGCCCATTGCGCGGTGGTGTTCAGATAGTCGACAGCGCGGTGGATATCGTCGATATCGCGGTATTCCAGCAGCTCAAGTCTCTCGGCCATCCAGTCGCGAATGACGGTTATATCTTCTTCCGTCAGTTCGCGCTCGCCATGGGGCTTGATCTCGCCCTTGCGAATGTTGACGACCGCGATCTGATCAAGCTCGATCCGGCGTTGCCGGTTCTCGGTATCGACGCGGAACACGAAGGCGCCGTTTTCGCGCACCCGGAAATAGTAATCAGGCAGCTCTCCGGACATGTTCCGCGCCCTCCCGTCGTCTAGCTTAGGCTCTTGCAGAAGTCCTGGATGCGCGTGCAGGCCTCTTTCAGCGCCTCGTCAGAGGTAGCGTAGCTGACGCGGAAGTAAGGCGACAGGCCAAATGCCGCGCCAAAGACGACTGCAACGCCCTTGTCCTCCAGAAGTTCAGTGGCAAACACCTCGTCATCGGTGATCTTGGTGCCGCTGGGCGCTGTCTTGCCGATGCAGCCTTTGATCGACGGATAGACGTAGAACGCGCCCTCGGGCATCGGGCACTCGATGCCCTCCGCCTCGTTCAGCATCGAGACGACAAGATCGCGGCGGCGCTGGAAGATCTCGTTATGCTTGGGGATGAAATCCTGCGTGCCGTTCAGCGCCTCGACCGCGGCCCATTGACTGATCGAGCAGGGGTTCGACGTGCTCTGGCTCTGGATCTTGCCCATGGCCTTGATGATCTGCTCGGGGCCGGCCGCATAGCCGATGCGCCAGCCGGTCATGGCGTAGGCCTTGCTCACGCCATTGCAGGTGAGGGTGCGGTCATAAAGCTTGGGCTCGACCTGCGCAGGGGTGCAGAACTTATAATCGCCAAAGACCAGATGCTCGTACATGTCGTCGGTCATGATCAGAACCTGCGGATGGCGCAGCAGCACATCGGTCAGTGCCTTCAGCTCGTCCCAGGTA
Organism: Roseovarius nanhaiticus; assembly: GCF_900156535.1. Classification (NCBI taxonomy): domain Bacteria; kingdom Pseudomonadati; phylum Pseudomonadota; class Alphaproteobacteria; order Rhodobacterales; family Roseobacteraceae; genus Roseovarius; species Roseovarius nanhaiticus. Next base: position 1,214,919 of record NZ_FTNV01000001.1, read on the forward strand.
TAGCCGGCACCGGTGGGGTTCGAGGGCGAGTTGAAAATGAACCATTTGGTCTTGTCGGTGATCGCCGCGTCCAACTGGTCCGCCGTGATCTTATAGCCCGTGTCCATGCCCGCCTCGACAAAGACAGGCTCGCCGCCCGCCAAGAGCACCATGTCGGGATAGCTGACCCAGTAGGGCGCGGGGATGACCACCTCGTCGCCAGGATTCAGCGTGGCCATGAGCGCGTTATAGAGGATCTGCTTGCCGCCCGTGCCGACGCTGATCTGGCTCGGTGCGTAGTCCAGCCCGTTGTCGCGCTTGAACTTGGCGCAGATCGCCTTTTTCAGCTCGGGGATACCATCGGGCGCGGTGTAGCGTGTCTTGCCCTCGTCGATGGCGCGCTTGCCGGCCTCGCGGATATTTTCGGGCGTGTCGAAATCCGGCTCGCCTGCGCCGAGGCCGATCACGTCGCGCCCGGCCTCCTTCAGCTCGCGCGCCTTGGTGCTGACGGCGATCGTGGGCGAGGGTTTAACGCGCGACAATGTCGCGGACAGGGTGATCATGTCGGTCTCCGGATTTGAAAGTTGCGCGTCGCTGTTCTAGGTTGCGCAGGAACGCGGATCAAGCGTCATGACGGTATATCCAGGGAGAGAGCACAGATGAACGACGATAGCGCCGAAAAATGGTTCGACCCGGACGCGACGACTTTCGGCGATCGTCTGGCAGGCGCGCGTGAAATGGCGGGCATGACGCAAGCGCAGCTGGCCAAACGCCTGGGCGTCAAGAAAAAGACGTTGGAGGAATGGGAAAACGATGTGCGTGGCCCACGGGCGATGCGCCTGTCGATGCTTGCCGGTCTGCTCAACGTGTCGCTATTGTGGCTTCTGACCGGCGAGGGCGACGGCCCCGGCGAGCCGGGCGAGGCGACGTCCTATGTGCGTGGCGGCGAGCAGCTCTTGGACGAGATCCGCGCTATTTCGGCGCAGATGACCCTGAATGCCGAACGGCTGGTGCGGGTCGAGGGCGAGTTGAAGGCGCTGCTGAAAGCCAGTGATGCTTGAGGGGCAGGGCACGCGGCCCGTTGATGAGCCGCGCGATATCCGTCTGCGGCGACTGACCATGCGCTCGATGCGGCGTGGCATCCGCGAGATGGACATCCTGCTCATGCGCTTCGCGCGCGCGCGCCTCGATGCGCTCTCGGACGCCGAGCTGGATGTCTATGATGCGCTCTTGGAGGAGAATGATCAGGACCTTTATCAATGGGTCAGCGGCCAGGTTGCGCCGCCCGCGCAATATGGGGCCTTGATCGAAGACATTGCCTCGGTGCCCGATACCGCGTGATCAGCGCGTTCGGTCCAGTCGCGCGAAATAGTTCGCATTTTACCTGAAAAAGCGTTTTGCGGACGCAGTTTAACCGATTATTCGGCAATTTGGTCCAGTTTCTCTCCTCGAGCAGGTTATGCACGGAGAGAGAAATGAGCATGCACAAACACATGGGGCCCATTGCCCATGACCAGGGCTTCATGGCCGGATACCTCGACGCGTTGTCGCTCGTCGAACGGTTGCACCGGCTGCTGCTGGACGTGATCAAGGATGAGTTCGAGCGCGTCGGCGTTCTGGACATCAACGCGGTGCAGGCACTGCTGCTGTTCAACATCGGCGATCACGAGGTGACGGCGGGCGAACTCAAGTCGCGCGGTTACTATCAGGGCAGCAATGTCAGCTACAATCTCAAGAAACTGGTCGAGATGGAGTATATGCACCATCAGCGCTGCGAGATCGACCGCCGGTCCGTCCGGGTGCGCCTGACGGCGAAAGGGCGCGAGATCCGCGACGTTGTCACCGATCTTTTTGGACGGCATGCCGAGGGTCTGCAGTCGAACGGTGTGCTTGGTGCCGACGGGATCGACCAGATCGCCGCGTCCTTGCGGCGGGTCGAGCGCTATTGGACCGATCAGATCCGCTATATCTACTGAACGGGCGGGGCCAGCGACAGAGCCGCCGGGCGCAACTCTCGCAAGAGCTTGCGGGTCATGGCGGCTTTAAAATCATCGAAGTCGCGGGCCGTCTCGGCAAAGGCGCCCGGGCCTCGCAACACGTGGGTGCGGTAATGCTCCAGCAGGGTCTTGGTGTAGGTCAGATCCTTGGTCACGTTGTCGCGGCTACCCGGATTGATCACCAGCGCGTTGACGGTGATGCGGCTTTGCGGGTCCGTCAGCGCATCTTGCGGCGCCGGGCCGGCATTGGACGGCCCGTCGCCCGAAATATCCAGCGTGTGCTGCCAGCATTCCGGCCGCTCTCGCAACAGCGCGGCGCCATAGCGCATCGCGGCGCCAAGGGCCGTGTAGGGATCGCGGAAACGCGCCTCATACGCAACAAGGCTTTCGGTGACGCGTGTCACATCCTCACGGCTTTTCAGATCGGTCCAGCCGATCAGCAGGTTTTGTTGGTCCTCGGCGCCCCATTGATAGACCGCGAGGCTGACATGCGCGCCCGGCATCGCGAACATCGCCGCCTGTACCTCACTGGCCATCAACGCATCAGCCACACCGCCCAGCTGCAATCGATACTCGACGTCGTCCACAGACCCCGACACGTCTAGCCCAAGCGCCAAGGCAAGGCGGCACGCCGCATTCGCAGGTGCGGCGGCAAGGCAAATGGCAAGGGCGAGCCCTGCCAGGCCCGTGACCCTAGCCATGCGGCGATAAGCGCGGCGCATCCGCATATCCGAGCATCATGTCATTGATCTCGCGGAAAAGTTTGCGCGTCATCGCTGCGCGGAATCCTTCGAACCCCGCCGACAATTCGACGAAGGCGCCGGGGCCGCGGATCACTTCGCGGCGGTAGAATGCCTCGACCTCGGCATCATCGCCCAAAATCACAAGGCCGTTCACTTGCACATCCCGAAGCGGAAAGTGCCGATAAGCCTCGGCGGGGCCGTAGCCGTAATTGTTGATGCCGTCGCCGGACATATCAATCACGCGGCGATCACATGCCGGCCCGCGCTTTAACAGCGAGGCGGCATAGCCAAGCGCCTGTCCGACAGATGTTGGATACCCCTCGAAACTGCGGCTGATATTGCCGAGCGCCAGAACCGCGCGGTCAATGTCCGCATGGCTTTGCAACAGCGTCCAGTCCAGATGCAAATCCTGCTGGAACCGCCCGGACCATTCAAACACCGCCAGGGCCACCGATCCGTTCTGGCCGCGCAGGATTGCATCTCGCACATCAGGAGCATCCAGCGCCGCAGCAAGGCCGAGGCGCTGCAAGTCGTATTCTTCGGCATCGACCGACGCCGAGACGTCGAGCGCCAGAACCAGAGCAAGCCGGCACTGAGCCTGAGCGGTCAGGGGAGCGCCCCAAAGAAGCGCCGCCATTAAAAGGGCCGCGCGCCCTACCAATGGCCGGTGTTTTCCATGCTGGCCCAGGGCTCTGCCGGCTCCAGCGCGTCACCGGCCTGCAAAAGCTCGACCGAGATATTGTCGGGGCTGCGCACGAAGGCCATATGCCCGTCGCGCGGCGGGCGGTTGATGGTCACGCCATTGTCCATGAGGTGCTGGCACATGTCGTAGATATTGTCGACGCGGTAGGCCAGATGACCGAAATGGCGACTGTCATCGGGTAGCTTGTCGTCGCCATCCCAGTTGTAGGTCAGCTCGACCGGGCATTCCTCCTGCCCCTCGGGTGCCATGAAAACAAGGGTGAAACGGCCGCCTTCATTCTCCATCCGGCGCGTCTCGCTGAGGCCCAGCAGCTGGAAAAAGGCCATCGTCTTGTCCAGATCCTTCACCCGGACCATCGTGTGCAAATAGCGTGTCGTCATCGTGGTCTCCTCGATTGTCTTGGCCTTAGCTTAGAAGGAAACGCCGCGCAGTCTAGGGCGCTGCACTTTGCTGGCCTTTTGCGGTTGGGTCCGGCTAGATATGCATCAGACCGATTCACGCCCGCCAGTTTAGGCCTCCACGCGCCGCGAAGGACCATGCCCATGCCCCTCACCCCCGAGCAGACAGCCGAAATCGAGGCGCAGCGCGCCGAGCCGCAGACGACGCTTCGCGCCACCGCGCACGGGATGGAGGCGCGTCTTTATACCGCCTACCCGGTGCTGGATCACGGCTTTGTCCGGGTGATCGATTATATGGGCGACGATGCCGCGATCACGCAGGCAGCGCGGGTCAGCTATGGCAAGGGGACGAAATCGGTGCAGAACGACGAGGGGCTGATCCGCTATCTCATGCGGCACTGGCACTCGACCCCGTTCGAGATGTGCGAGATCAAGCTGCACGTGAAATTGCCCGTCTTCGTCGCGCGCCAGTGGATCCGCCACCGCACCGCCAACGTCAATGAATACTCGGCCCGCTATTCGATCCTTGACCGCGAATTCTATATCCCCGCGCCCGAGCATCTAAATGCCCAATCGGTCATCAACAATCAGGGCCGCGGCGATGTTCTGGAGGGCGAGGAGGCGCAGCGCGTGCTGCGCTATCTGCGCGATGACGCGATGCGCGCCTATGACCATTACGAAGAGATGATCTCGGACGAGGGGCAGCAGGGCCTTGCGCGCGAGCTGGCGCGCATGAATCTGCCCGCCAATATCTATACGCAATGGTATTGGAAGGTGGACCTGCACAACCTGCTGCACTTCCTGCGCCTGCGCGCCGACAGCCACGCCCAGTACGAGATCCGCGTCTATGCCGAGGAGATCTGCAAGATCGTCGCCGACTGGGTGCCCTTCGCCTACCGCGCCTTCGAGGATTATCGCATGGGCGGCGCGCAAATGTCCGCAACCGCTCTGGACTGCGTCCGCCGGATGCTGAAGGGCGAGACGGTGACGCAGGAGAATTCCGGCATGAGCAAGGGCGAATGGCGGGAGTTCGAGGGGATCATCGGGCAAAGCGCCTGACCGACATGCGCAATACGTCCGAGTTGCCTTGTGCTGTGGGCAAAAAACTTGGTTTGTCAGGGTCTTATGACACACGCTAATCGACATATCTTGAAAGCGCTCCGTGTCTTCTTGGGCGAGGACAATCTGGTCGTCATTAGAAATGAAGGCGGCCTGGCAAGTCAGATCGCGTTCTGGGCGCTGGGGCATGAGTTCACCCAATTAGGGTTCAACGTCAAATTCGATAACTCGTGGTTCAAGTCACACGGGCTGGATATAAACGGCCGTTTCGCACGGAATTTGGACTTTCCAAAAGCGTTTCCGGACCTTGAGCTTCCCGAGGCATCCCGCCTTCAAAGCTTTGTTTTGCGAAAGCTCAACAATGTGCGCGAGGGAAATTTGGACGATATCGCCACACCAGTGTATCTTGGCGGTTTTTACGACGGCGGGTCCTATGACCGCTGGAACCTGGTTCAGAAATACCAAAGCTACCTATTCGAAAAATTCGCGCCGGGTGAGGAGTATTTCACAGAGCGCGACATCGAGATTCTGGAGAAAATAGAACGGGACGAAAATGCCTGTGGCGTGCACGTTCGGCGAGGAGATCTTGCCAACGATCACCGGGACTACGGAAAGTCCGTGGGCCAGGAATATTTCCTGCAAGCCGTTGAAAAGATGAGGTCCCTGAACGAAAACACCTGCTTTTATTTCTTCTCGGATGAGCCGGACTGGATCAAGGCGAACATCGCCAATCGCTTGGGGCCCGACGTCCCTCATGTCGTCGTCGATGACAATGGCTCGGATCGGGGGTTCATGGACTTGTATCTCATGTCCCGGTGCCGATCATTTATCAGCTCTCAAGGTGCATTTGCGAAATATGCTCGGATCTTGGGTGATCCTACTCGGCTCATTATCGAGCCAAGCTCTCGTGCGCTGTTTGACGAGAAGGATAAGAATGTGATCGTGTTGCCGGTCTAGGTTGCAGGGTTTCGCAGCCTATTATCCTGGCTGGCGGGCCTGAGATCGAATTGGAATACGCAGCTCATTGGGTATTGGTGGGCGTGATACTGGGCGGCTAATGTAAACTGCAACCGATTTGGGCAGCCATAACCCGGCCAAAATCGCGCCCGTCAGCTAGGCTGCATATTCCGATCAGCCGATCATAGGATGTCTGTGAGTTGTGACGGCAGGTCACCGTCCGCCCCTGCACGAGATCGCGGGCGCGTCGTGTGGCCTTGTCTCCGAGCATGGTTCCGGCCTCTGGGCAGTCGAGATTGGCAATGCGCACAGGTGTTGAGCCGACAATAAATGTGTCGCCGTCGCGCACGTAACTGACCCGTCCGGTGATCGCCCCAGGCAAGGATCCAGCAAAACTGGGAGGCGCGTTGTTCCACGCGTTTCCGCCGATGAGGCTGCGCGGTTTGGCTGCGTTAGGCGCGTTTGTCTTGGTGCCATGATCCTGAAGCCCGGTCCCTGTGACCACGGCCACGGCGAACACCATCGACAGCAGCAAGGACTGCCGCGCTCCAAAGACGCGCCCTTTGCTCCACGGTTTCGGGCGAAACATATCAAGCACGCTTCGGCGGTGTTTACTCGCTGGCACCCGCCGCGCGGCTGGCTTGAATGAAACGATCTTGGTCATTGTCGCAGAGTGGCCCGCAAATCTGACCGAATTTTGGCTGCAGCGCGGCCTGTTTCGCAGATTTCAGGTCCGTTCCAGCCACCCGCCCACAACATCCACAAACGCCCGCGGCTCTTCCGCGTGAAGCCAATGTCCCGCGCCTTTCAGCGTCATGAAGCGGGCGTTCGGGAAGCGCGGTTTGATCACCTCGCGGTGCTCGGGCAGCACATAGTCCGATGTCTCGCCCGACAGGAACAAAGTCGGAGCGCCGAATTCTCCCGGCACCTCCGGAAAGCTCATGATCTTTGGCATCTCGGCGGCGAGGACATCCAAGTTCAAACGCCAGCGGCGCTGGGCGACGTCCAGCGATTGCAGGAAGAACGGCACCAGCGTTGGGTTGTCCACCGCTGCTTCCAATAGCGGTGCGGCATTGCTGCGGCGCTCGACCCCCGACAGATCCACCGATTTCATCGCCTCGATATATGGCAGCTGGCTGTGGCTGTACGTGACGGGCGCGATATCCGCGACGATCAGCCGATTGACCAATTCGGCCCGCGTCAAGGCCAGCGTCATCGCCGCCTTGCCGCCCATGGAATGGCCCAGAAGGTCCACCGGCCCGCCGATCGCCTCGATCACGTCGGCCAGATCGGAGGCCATGTCGGGGTAGCTATGCGTCTCGAACCATGCGCTTTCCCCGTGGTTGCGCATATCCACGGCCACAACGCGGCGCGCCTCGCCCAGACGCTTGGCGATGACGCCCCAGTTGCGCGCCGAACCGTAGAGGCCATGCGCAATCAGAAGGGTAGGGGCGTCCGTGGTGCTGCCGTGTTCTATCATGTTCAACATGGCATCCGTTTTAGACCCGTCGGGCAAGGCGTGCCAGCCCCCATTGAGCCCCCGCCCGCGCGCCTGTAGGGTCGCGCGCGACAAAAGGAGCCGGGCATGGTCGACCCCAAGACATTCCAAGCCGATATCGATGCGCTTTCGCAAAAGCTGCGCAGCCGCGTCGGTGCGCGGGGCCGGAGCCTGGAGGCGCAACTGCGCCGCGCGGGCCGGGCCTTGCCCAAGGCTGCCCGGCAGGGCGGCAGCCGTCTGGTCAAACTGGAAAAGATGATGGCCCATCCGCGCCTGCGCAGGCTGGTGCGCGCGGAGGACGTGGCCGCGGCATTGGGCGCGGTCAGCGCGCCGCTGGATCAGATCGACGTCAAGGAACGGCGCAAGGATCGCGCGCTGCGCCTTGCCGGCAGTACGGTGGGCAACCTCCTGATTTTGGGCGCGCTGATCGTGATCTTGCTGCGCTGGCGCGGGCTGGTCTAAGCCGGCAACGCGAAACGGCGCCGCAGTTTCCCGCGGCGCCGCCTTTGTCCAAGTATTAGCCTCAGAGGTTGGGATAAAGCGGGAAGCGTTCGCAGATTTGTGCAACCTCTTTGCGCACCTTCTCCTCGACGGCCTCGTTGCCATCCGCACCATTGGCCGCCAGCCCGTCAACCACCTCGACGATGAGATCGGCGATCTTGCGGAATTCGGCCTCCTTGAAGCCGCGGGTCGTGCCTGCCGGGCTGCCAAGGCGCAGGCCGCTCGTCACGGTCGGCTTTTCCGGATCGAAGGGCACGCCGTTCTTGTTGCAGGTGATATGCGCGCGGCCCAAAGCGGCGTCCGCGACGTTGCCCTTGACGCCCTTGGGGCGCAGATCGACCAGCATGACATGCGTGTCGGTGCCGCCGGTGACGATGTCCAGACCGCCCTTCATCAGCTGGTCGGCCATCGCTTGCGCGTTTTTGATGACTTGCTGAATGTAGCCCTTGAAGGAGGGGTCCAGCGCCTCGCCGAAGGCAACGGCCTTGCCCGCGATCACGTGCATCAGCGGGCCGCCCTGGATACCAGGGAAGATGGCTGAGTTGAACTTCTTGGCCAGTGCCTCGTCATCGGTCAGGATCATGCCGCCGCGCGGGCCGCGCAGCGTTTTGTGCGTGGTTGTGGTCGCCACATGCGCGTGCGGGAAGGGCGAGGGATATTCGCCCGCCGCGATGAGACCCGCAAAATGCGCGACATCGGCCAACACCCAGGCGCCGACCGTGTCGGCGATCTCGCGGATGCGGGCGAAATCGAGGTGGCGGGGGATGGCGCTGCCGCCCGCGATGATCATCTTGGGCTTATGCTCTTTGGCGAGCGCTTCCATCTGGTCGTAATCGACGTTCAGCGTATCGCGGCGCACGCCGTACTGGATGGCGTTGAACCACTTGCCCGACTGGTTGGGTGCCGCGCCATGCGTCAGGTGACCGCCCGCATCGAGGCTCATGCCAAGGATCGTGTCGCCCGGCTGCAAAAGCGCGGTGAAAACGCCCTGGTTTGCCTGGCTGCCCGAATTGGGCTGCACGTTGGCGAAACCGCAGTTGAAGAGTTTGCAGGCCCGCTCGATCGCGAGGTTCTCGGCCACGTCGACATGCTGGCAGCCGCCATAATAGCGCCGTCCCGGATAGCCCTCGGCGTATTTGTTGGTCATGACGGACCCTTGGGCCTCCATCACCGCAGCCGAGACGATGTTCTCGGACGCGATCAGCTCGATCTCGCTGCGCTGGCGGCCCAGTTCGTTCGTGATCGAGGCGTAAAGCTCGGGGTCGCGGTCTGAAAGGGACTGTGTGAAGAAACCGGAATCGGACATGACGGGGAGGCTCCCTTGATTTGAAAGGCATTGGCGAATGGCGTAGCGGAACTGAGGCATCATTGTAAGCTGCGAATGCGACAATTCCATGCGGCAGTGCGGCAGTGCTGGCGGCGCAGGGCGATCTGTGCTGTCATGCCGCACGCGGATCAAATCGGAGACATTTCAATATGACAGGGCGCCGTTCATGACGCGCAGGATCGCTTTCGTCGCCAGTAGGGCACCTTTGGCCATTGCCGCGCGTGCAGCACTGGTGGCGCGATACGGTGACGCACCCGAGGATGCGGCAGACGTGATCGTGGCCCTGGGCGGTGATGGTTTCATGCTGCACACGCTGCACAGCACCCAGGAATTGGACGTGCCGGTCTACGGCATGAATCGCGGCACCGTCGGCTTTTTGATGAACGAATACGCCGAGGACGATCTGATAGAGAGGCTTGAGGCCGCCGGCGAAGAGGTCATCAATCCGTTGTCGATGCGCGCCGAGTCCGCGGATGGCCAAATGCACCACGCCCTTGCGATCAACGAGGTGTCGCTCTTGCGTGGCGGCCCGCAGGCGGCGGCGCTGCGCATCTCGGTCGATGGTCTCGTGCGGCTCGAAGAGCTGATCTGCGACGGTGCGCTGGTCTCAACGCCCGCAGGCTCCACCGCCTACAATTATAGCGCACACGGCCCCATCCTGCCCATCGGCGCGGATGTTCTGGCGCTGACGGCCGTTGCCGCGTTCCGCCCCCGGCGCTGGCGCGGCGCATTGCTGCCCAAGGCCGCCGTTGTGCGCTTTGATACCTGCGAGCCCGAGAAGAGGCCCGTGATGGCCGTCGCGGATGCCAACTCGGTCGACAACGTGCTCTGGGTCGAGATCCGGTCCGAGCCCAGCATCGGGCACCGCATCCTCTTTGATCCCGGTCACGGCCTCGAGGAGCGACTTTTGCGTGAGCAGTTCGTCTGAAATAGCCGCGCCCGGACGGAACCTTTCTCGGTGCATTCCGTTGAGGGATCAGAACCGGCGCTGACGATGCGCCGGGTATGAGAACAGACCAGAAGGAGCGCAGACATGAACTGGGACACCATCAAAGGCAACTGGAACCAACTGACCGGCGAAGCCAAATCGCAATGGGGCAAGTTGACCGATGACGACGTTCAGGAAGCTGCCGGCGATCGCGAAAAGCTGGTCGGCAAAATTCAGGAACGCTACGGCATCGCCAAAGACGAGGCCGAGCGCCAAGTGGACGAATTCGCTGCCAAACAGTGATAGGTTCACTCCTAAGATCAGTGTCATGATCGAAAAAGGTGGTCCCACACGGGGCCACCTTTTTTAATGTCGGGTGCTTGCTGTCTGGCCCTCATTCCCTGCTTTTGCGGCGACCGCGCAACGCTTAGGCTGAATGCATGATCATTTCGCCCGGCCGTAACTACGTCTTCGTGCATATCCCCAAGACAGGAGGCTCGTCGTTGGCCACTGCGCTGGAGGGGCGGGCAATGCGCGACGATATCCTCATCGGCGACACGCCCAAGGCGCGCAAACGGCGCGGGCGGCTCAAGGATCTGGCCCCGGCCGGGCGCCTATGGAAGCATTCGACCCTCGCGGATATCGACGGCATCATGCCGTCCGACTGGATGCAGAACGCGCTGGTCTTTACCTTGGTGCGCAATCCTTGGGACAGGCTGGTCAGCTATTATCACTGGCTGCGTGCGCAGAGCTTCGATCATCCAGCGGTCACAGCGGCGCGCGATGTCGGCTTTGACGCGTTTCTTGCGCGCCCTGACATCCAGGCTTCGATCCGCGCCAACCCCTACACGCGGTATGTGTACCAGCCGCCGCCCGCGCGTGCGCCGCTTTTCATCCGGCTGGAGCAATTCTCCAAGGACGCAGCCCCCCTTTGGGAGCATCTGGGATTCGAACTGGACCTGCCGCGCGTGAATACGTCAGAGCGTGCGGCGGATTATACGCAGTATTACGATGACACGACACGCGGCATCGTCGAATCGATCTGCGCCGAGGATATCGCGCGTTTCGGGTACCGATACGGAAGCTCATTGCGGAAGCAATGATTCAGATAATGGCTGACTGTCTCATTCTCGGAAACAATACCTTGCCTTTGCCCCGATCCGGGCGGCAATGGGCCCGAAATACCACGTTAACCTTGGATCGTCCGCGCGGAACCTCTGCGCGTGGTATGCTTTGGGAATGACGATGTTCGGATGGCTGGGCAGTGATGAGGCACCGGAGGCCGCCCCCCAAGTGGGCGCGGCCTCTGGCATGGGGCAGGTCGGCCTTGCCGGATCGGTGCGCGTTGCGGGGCCCGGCGGGTGGCGCGCGGTGCGCAGTGTTGCGCCCGGTGACATGCTTCTGACATTCGATGGCGGTCTCCAGCGCGTCGAGGCCACTATGAGCGAGCCTGCCTCACCGGCCTGCGGTGTATGCCCCAACGCGCTCTGGCCCATCGAGGTGCCACCCGGGGCACTGGGTAACCGCGACTTGATGCACCTGGCCGCCGATCAGCCCATCCTGATCGAAAGCGATCTGGCCGAAACACTGACCGGCGATCCCTTTGCCATCGTGCCCGCGCGTAGCCTGATGGGCGTGCGCGGCATACACCGCGCGCCGCCTTCGGCCAATGAGGTGGTCGTGACGCTCAGCTTTGCGGAGGAGCAGATCGTCTTTGCGGCGGGCGGCGCCGCGCTCCATTGTCCCGTCGCCGCCGATCTTCTGGCCGCAACCGGCGCGCCGGCGCGTTACCCGCTTTTGCCTTTGGAGACCGCGCTGCGCGTCGTGTCGCAACTGGCGCCAGCCACCCTTCAGGCCCGGTCTGCCGGGCTGCCCGGCATCAGATCATAGGGGTGGCGCCATCCCGGCAGCAGCTCGATCCGGCTCAGCCAGCTGTCGATCGCAGGCCAATCGGCGCGCTCGAACCCGAAAGGCTCGGGATAGAACAGATAGCCACAGCAGCTGAAATCCGCGTTACTCGGCGTGTCTCCCACGATCCAGTCACGCCCGTCCAGATGTGCGTCCAGCACCCCGTACGCCGCTGCAAGGCGGCCTTGGGCGAAGGCGATCACATCGGCATTACGCTTTTCGGCGGGCAGGAAGTTCATCAAGAAGCGCGTCATGCCCGCCTGGCTGCTGAGCTTGTGATTGTCCCACAGCACCCAGCGCAAGATATCGCGTGCCTCGGACGGGTTCGCGCCGCCAAATTTGCCGGATTTTTCGGTGATATGCATCTGGATGAGGCCCGATTGCGTGATCACCTGGTCGCCATCGACCAGCACCGGCACTTCGCCCATCGGGTTCAGCTTGCGAAACGCCTTGCTGCGCGTTTCACCGTTGAAGAAATCGACATAGACTGGCTCCCACTCGAGACCGCTCAGCGCCAAGGGCAGGGCAGCCTTGTAGGCATTGCCCGACTCGCCCATGCAATACAGTTTCAGGCTCATGCGCTTCCTTTCGCCGTGGCGCCCGGTTGGACTTTCGGGCCCTGAGTATTTTCAGAACAGTGAAACAAGGGCTCTGAGAGCTTTCATTGTCCTCCAAATACTCTCGCCGAAGGCTAGCGCTATTTCTTGCGCGCATCCAGTTCCGAGTTGAAGAGCCTCAGCCGGTGGCCGAACGTGTCCTCGTCGATAACGCTGTCGAAATTTTCAAAGAGAAACGACAGCGCCTCACCCTCGTCGAGGCCCGCCTCCTGGGCGAGGCGGCGCAGCCGGCGATAGCCATCTTCTGTCATGGCGACGTTGAAGCGGCGGGTCATGCGAAAGCGTTTGGGCAAGGTCGGCTCCTGCGGGGCGACGGGCGCCGAGTGGCGTGACCGGATTGCAAAAAGGCCGCGCAATGCTGCGCGGCCTGCCCATCATAAGCGCCGGCCCGGCGGGCGTCACCCCCGGAGAAAGGCCTTACTCCGCTGCGTGCGCCGAGCTTCCATCGCGTTCGGCAAGCATCCGGGCAACCCAGTCCATCTGAGTGCGCAAATCGTTGATTGCGCCGTCAAGCTCGTCGCGCTGGCGCATCATGTCCTCCAGCCGCTCAGCGGCCAATTCCTGCGTGCGCAGCATCTGGCTGTATTGCTGATCGCCGGCATCGTAGAGATCAAGAAGTTGGCGGATCTGCTCGAGAGAGAAGCCGAAGCGCTTGCCGCGCAAAATCAGCTTCAGCCGTGCGCGATCACGTTTGGTGAAAAGGCGCTTCTGCCCTTGGCGGATTGGTGCCAGCAGCTCTTTCGCCTCATAAAATCTGAGTGTGCGCGGGGTCACCTCATAGGTGTCGCACATCTCGCGGATGGTCATGGTATCGCTGCTCATGCGTTTTGGTCCGTCTCGTTATGGTCCCGTTTGGCGGCGAGATAATGTACCCAGCGCAAGATGCAACCGGGTTGACGCCTTACGCGGCCCTCTTGTTACGTCACTTTTGCGTGTGGACCTCGCAGGCAAGGGGGGTTGCGCGCAGGCGAGGGCCCACCAATAACGGGCGGATGAGCCAATCCGCCCATATCCGCCTGACGCATCGCCGGGTTCTGCGCATTGCCTGGCCTATCGTGCTATCGAACGCCACCGTTCCGCTGCTGGGCATCGTCGACACCGGGGTGATCGGTCAGCTCGGCGCGGCGGCTCCCATCGGGGCCGTCGGCGTCGGGGCGGTGATCCTGACCGCGATCTACTGGATGTTCGGGTTTCTGCGGATGGGCACCAGTGGCCTCACCGCGCAGGCGCGCGGCGCCGGCGACACCAGCGAGGTGGCGGCCATGTTGACGCGGTCGCTCTTGATCGGGGGTGCGGGAGGGGCACTGGTTCTCTTGTTGCATGTGCCGCTCTTTGCCGGGGCCTTTGCAATCGCGCCCGCCAGCGCCGAGGTCGAAGGCCTGGCGCAAGACTACATGCGTATCCGTGTTTGGAGCGCGCCCGCGATGATTGCCCTCTTCGGCATGACGGGCTGGCTGATCGCCATGGAGCGGACGGGCGCGGTCCTGATCATCCAACTGGTGATGAACGGGCTGAACATCGTGTTGAATTTCTGGTTCGTGCTGGGCCTTGATTGGGGCGTGGGCGGTGTGGCCTGGGCCAGTTTCGTCGCTGAATGGGCAGGTCTGGTTGTGGCCTTCGCGCTCTGCCGGGACGCGTTTCGCGTGCCGGCCTGGCGCGACTGGCCGCGCGTCTTTGATGCCGTGCGGCTGCGGCGCATGGCCTCGGTCAACAGCGATATCCTCTTGCGCTCGGCCATGCTGGAGGTGGTGATGCTGTCCTTCATCTTCCTCGGCAGCGATCTGGGAGATGTGACGTTGGCGGCCAATCAGGTGCTGGTGCAGTTTCTCCATGTCTCCAGCTACATCATGGACGGCTTCGCCTTTGCCGCCGAGGCGCTCGTGGGGCAGGCGGTGGGCGCGCGGGCCAAAGGCGCGGTGCGGCGGGCGTCCATCCTGACCGGCCAGTGGGGGCTGGGCGCAGGTGTGCTGCTGGCTGCGTGTTTCGCGCTTTTTGGCGCGTTGGCCATCGACGCACTGGCCACCGACGAAGCTGTGCGCGCGGCAGCTCGCAGCTATCTGCCCTGGATGGTGGCGGCGCCGCTTTTCGGTGCGGCGGCCTGGATGCTGGACGGCATCTTCATCGGGGCGACGCGCACACGCGACATGCGCAACATGATGGCGCTGTCGCTGATCATCTACGGCGCATCCCTTTTGGCGCTGGTGCCGCTATTTGGCAATCACGGGCTCTGGATCGGCCTTCTGGTCAGCTATGTCGCGCGAGGGCTGACCCTCGGCGCGCGGTATCCGGCGCTGGAGCGTGCGTCTGCCTAGTCGCTGGTGCGCAGGCGCGAGCCTTGGACCAGCCAGATGGTGAGCAATGGCAGCGCCACCGTGAGTGCGCCCACAACGATCAGCAGCACCCCCAGTTGGCTGTAATCGGCGGGCACGGTGACGGTGCCCGTCGCCGGATCCGTGACCTCGCGCGTGACCAGAAACACCTGATTCAGATATTTCGTCCCCAGTGACGACGCAGAAAGCGCAAGATTGGTGAAGGACGCCATGACCGCAAAGAACGTCGCCTTGAGGTGACCGGGCGCATTGCGCGCGATCCAGGCCAGCATCGGGATGAGGGCGATCTGGCTCAGCGGGCTTTCGGCGGCGGTATCCAGCACAGCGATAAAGCGTGCATCGACGATGCCGAAGGTGAGCGGCGCCGTGATGTTCTGGATCCCGTAGTATAGCGCGATGTTGGGCAGCGCGAGAATACCGGCGATAATCGTCAGCACCAGATAGACGCGCGTCAAACGGCGCTCGGCCATATAGGGGCGCAGCACCAGCATCGCGGCCAGTGTCAGCAGGGCGGCGATCAGGCCCAGCACCGACAGGAACTGCGCGTCAAAGCCAAGCCCGTCGATCACGAACCACGTCGCGCCGGGGCCGGGCAGGGGCACCGCACGAAAGACGAAGACGATCAGCGCGGTTCCGATCAGCATGCGCGCCTGGCCCGGCTCCAGCGCCTGAACCAGCTGGCGCATCAGAAAGATCACGATGGCCATCGAGCCGGCAAAGACGATCTCCTGCGCGAAAGGCACGTTCAAAAGGCCGACCGCCAGCGACAGCGCCACGAACGCGCCGCCGCCGATAAAGTACCACGGGTTCACCTCGGTCGGCGGGCCGGGGCGCTTCTCCAGATGGGCGGTATCGATGCCGCGCGCACGGGCATCGGCCAGGGCGCGGCGCCGTTGCCACGCGGCCAGCGCCACGCCCGAGACAGATATCAGCGGCACGATCATGGCGATGGCGTAGATGCGGGCATAGATTTCGGCCTTGGCGACCTGAGGCAGATCCTCGACCCCTGCGAAGACGGTAATGTTGATGGCCGAGACGATCAGCGTGCCGCCGATCAGCGCGATGCGGCCCAGCGTTTGCATCGTCGTGTGCAGCGCGCGGGAGGTATGCGCATCCAGCTCGTTGCCATCTACGTCATGGGTTGGCACCGCCTCGACGGACATGGCGTCCGCCACAGCATCCTGCAAAACCAGCCCGCAAGGCATCAAGAGAGTCGCGGCAATGAACCATGCCTCAACCGGCATGACGGCGGCCATGCTATCGGGCGCGGCCACCAGCAGATACATCGTCCCCAGGCTGCACGCGACAAGGCCCGCGCCCAGCCAGACAAGCGCGCCTTTCCATTTCCAGATGATGTCCACCAGATGCCCCAGCGGCATCTTCAGCGCCCAGGGCAGCCCCGCCCAGAAGGCAAGCCCTGCTAGGAACGCCGCCGAAAGGCCCAGATACTCCTTGACGAAAAACGTGCCGACGATGCCGGTGATTGTCGAAATACCGTAGGCAAGGTAGACCATCAGCGGCGGCAGATAGGACCAGCGCATCTGCCGCGCGAGGTCGAAGACGGTCGCATCGATCCATCTGGCGACGGGGGCGATCATGCCTGCCTCACCGTGCCAGCAGCGTCAGCACCGCCTCCGGCGGGCGGCCTATCACGGCGCGGTTTCCGCTCAGCGCAAGTGGCCGCTCGATCAGGATCGGGTGCGCGGCCATGGCGGCGAAGAGCGCGTCGTCGCTGCTGCCTCGCGTCAGGCCTGCCTCCCTGAAGGCCGCCTCATTGGGGCGCATCATGTCGATTACCTGCCCGCCCAGCAGCGCGTGCGCCGCGCGCAATTCCGCCTCGCCGGGAGCGTCCTTGAGGTAAAGGCGCAGGGTCACATCCTGACCCTCCAGCAGCGCCTGCGCGGCACGCGATTTTGCGCAGCGCGGGTTGTGCCATAGCGTGATCACAGCCACTCCTCCCGCCCGGTGCCGACAGCGTCCGCGACCGAAGCGAACCCGTCCGCTTCCAAGAGCCGGTCGAGGCCGCGCGCAATGCGCGGTACCAGGCTCAGCCCCTCGTAGACCAGCGCCGAATAGAGTTGCACCATTGACGCACCGGCGCGGATCTTGGCGTAGGCGTCTTCTGCCGAGCCGATGCCGCCGACGCCGATCAGGGGCATCTGGCCTTTCGTCAGCTGCGACAGCCGCGCCAGAACGCGCGTCGACTGCCCGAAAAGGGGCGCGCCCGACAGGCCGCCCGCCTCTGCGCGGTGCGCGTTCCTCAGCCCGCTGCGATCCAGCGTGGTGTTCGTGGCGATGATCCCCGCCAGCCCGGCGGCCTGTGCAACCTCGGCGATTTCGGCCAAGCCTGCGTCATCCAGATCCGGCGCGATCTTGAGAAAGACGGGTATGGGCCGCTCCAGCCAGTTGCGCGCCTCCATCACCCCTGCCAGCAGCGCGCTCAGCGCGGCGCCCCCCTGCAGATCGCGCAGCTTCTCGGTATTCGGGCTCGACACGTTGACCGTCGCAAAATCCAGATGCCGTCCACAATGGGCCAGCACGCGGGCAAAATCCTCGGCCCGGTCGTCACTGTCCTTGTTGGCGCCAAGGTTGAGGCCGATCACGGCATCCTTGGGCCGCTGGGCCAGCCGATGCGCCGCCGCTTCCATACCCAGATTGTTGAAACCGAAGCGGTTGATCACCGCGCGGTCCTCCGGCAGGCGAAAAAGGCGGGGGCGCGCGTTGCCCGGCTGCGGCCGGGGCGTCACGGCGCCAACCTCAATCATGCCGAACCCCGCGCGCGCCAAAGGCGTCAGCGCCTCCGCGTTCTTGTCAAACCCCGCGGCCAGCCCTACCGGATTGTCCAGTCTCAGCCCGGCCACCTCGCAGGCCAGGCGCGGCGAGGTCACGCGCCCCGGCAGCGGCATCAGCCCTGCGCGCAGCCCCCTCAGCGCCAGCCCATGCGCGCGCTCGGGATCGAACTGGCTCAATATGCCAAGGCCGATCCGCTCGACCGCGCTCATGCCACGCCTGCCGGAAACTGATGCATGCCGCCCTCCAGCGGCAGGGGCTGCGCCCAGGCGACGTCCGAAAGGCGCAGCTCACGGTAGAGATGCGGAAAAAGTGCGCCGCCCCGCGACGGCTCCCATTTCAGGGCGTCGCCCAGCCGCTCCGTGTCGATCCCCAGGAGGAAGAGGCCCTCTTCCCCCGCGAAATGCTTGGCCGCCGTCTCGGCTGCCTGCACGGGCGTCGACAGATGCACATAGCCATCGGCCAGATCCACGGGCGCGCCCGCGCTCGTGCCTTCGCGGCGCAGCGCCGCCCATTCATCCGATCGGAAAATCTTGTAAACTATCATGGTCTCTCTGATGCCGCGCGCCGCCTCCCCGGTCAAGCGATAGAAGGGCCGCTTGGCCGTCTTCATCTTGGCAAAAATACTCAAGCCCGGCCGGCCACGCGCGCGGGCTTTGCTTATGCGCGGTGATGCGACATACCCGTTTCAGACATCTTGCAAGGCAGCCCCATGAGCCAGGTCAAATCGCAATACGAGGCTTACCCTTATCCGGCCCGCGATCCCGCGGATGAGGCGAGGCGGCTGATCACCGGATCGCCCTCGCACCCGCTCGAGATCGACCATTTCCTGTTTTCGGGCGCGCGTGACTGGTCGCGCCCCTTGCGGGTCCTGGTTGCGGGTGGCGGCACCGGTGACGGGCTGATCCAGCTGGCGCAAATGATGGCGCAGATGCAACGGCCGTGCGAGATCACCTATGTCGATCTCAGCACCGCCTCGCGCCGCATCGCCGAGGCGCGGGCCAAGGCGCGGGGGCTAAGTGGCATCCGCTTTGTCACCGGATCGCTGATGGATGCGGCCGATCTGGGCGCGTTTGACTACATTGATTGCTGCGGCGTGCTGCATCACCTGCCGGATCCGGCGGCCGGGTTCGCGGCGCTGCAGGCGGCGCTGGCGCCCGAGGTGGCAACGCAGGGCGGTGGGCTGGGCTTCATGGTCTATGCGCCTTACGGACGGGCCGGTGTCTATCCGCTGCAAGCCGCCTTCGGTGTGCTCTTTGAGGGCATGGCGCCCGAGGCGCGTCTGACTGCGGCGCGCGAGATCGTGGGCGCACTGCCCGAAGGGCATCCGTTCGCCCGCAATCCCAACCTTGGCGATCACAAGGACAGCGACGCCGGGTTCTATGATCTTCTGCTGCATTCGCAGGATCGCGCCTTCGACGTGCCCGAGCTGTTGGAGGTGCTCGATCATGGCGGCTGGGCGCTCGACGGCTTTACCATGCCCGCGCTTTATGACCTCGCGCGTATCGCCCCGGTGCCGCCGCATCTGACGCCTGTGCAATGCATGGCGGTGGCCGAACAGCTGCGCGGCACGATCAAGACCCATGTCGCCTATGCCGTGCCCAAAGGATCGCATCACGCGCCGCCGACCGGACAGAACCGCGCCGCTGTGCCGCATCTCAAGGGGGTGCAAGCGGCACCATTGGCACAGGCCATTGCGCGTGGTGCGGCGCCCAAGCTGACCTTCGCGGGCATCGACGCCGTTTTGAAGCTGCCCAAGGAGGCCGCGCCCCTGATTGCCGCCATCGACGGGCGGCGCAGCATCGCGCAGATCATCGCGTCTGTGCGGATGGATCCCATAAGCGCGGGCGCGCTTTGGGCGAAGCTCCACAAGGAGCTCGGTGATTGGGGATTGCTGCTCTATTCCCGCGCGCTTCTCTGACGCAGGCCTAGTCGCCGTCGAAAGCGACCAGTGTGTGCACATCCATGCCGAGTGCTCTCAGCCGCGCGGCGCCCCCCAGATCGGGCAGATCCACGACAAAGCTGCAGCCCGCGATGCAGGCGCCCAGGCGCTCGAGCAAAGTAATGCCCGCCTCGGCGGTGCCGCCGGTGGCCAGAAGGTCATCCACGATCAGCACCGTCTCGCCCGGCGCGATACTGTCCTCGTGCAGCTCGAAGGTGGCGCTGCCATATTCCAGTGCGTAGTCCTGCGTCACCACCTTGCCGGGCAGCTTGCCCGCCTTGCGCACAGGGACAAATCCCGCGCCCAGATGGTAGGCGACCGCACCGCCGAGGATGAAGCCGCGCGCCTCCAGCCCGATCACCTTGTCGATGCCTTTGTCCTCCCATGGCGCGGCCATCCGCGCCACGGTGGCGCGCAGGCCCGCCGCGTCGGCCAGCAGGCTGGTCACATCGCGGAACATGATCCCCGGTTTCGGGAAATCGGGGATGGTGCGGATCAGCGCGCGCAAATCTTCGTTCTGATCGCTTGCGCCCTTCATGCCGCCCCGCGCCGCAACAGGGCGGTGGCAAGCCCCATCGCGATCAGCGCGCCGCCGCCCGCGCGCGTCAGCCACGCAATGACGCCGGGCCGCGCAATGCGCGCGCGCATCCGGTCTGCCAAAAGCGCATAGGCCAGCGCGTTCAGCGCGGCGAGGGTGACAAAGGTGCCGATGAGAAGGGAGAATTGCGGCGCCAGAGGCGCGTTTAGCGTCACGAATTGCGGCACGAAGGCGATGAAGAAGGCGATGGATTTGGGGTTGAGCGCGGTCACGGCGGCGGCGTGCCAGAAGACGCCGCGCCCGGTTATTGTCGCGCTTTGCGGCATCTCCAGCCCGGCGCCCGGCGCGCTGCGGATCAGCTTGATCCCGAGCCAGACCAGATAGACGGCGCCGATCCATTTGAGTGCCGTAAAGAGCGTGGCCGAGGCCAAGACCAGCGCGCCGAGCCCCATCAGCGACGCGGTCATGGCCACCAGATCACCCAAGGCCACACCCCCGGCCGAGGCCACTGCCACGCCGCGCCCTTTGCTCAGCGCGTAGCTGAGCACCAAAAGGACCGTGGGGCCGGGGATCAGTAACAACGCGGTCGAGGCGGCGACGAACGCTAGCCAGAGTTCAAAGGTCATGTCCGCTCCTGCGGCGTCATATCAATCGGCTTTATTGAGCACGCGGCCCGCCACGGCGTCCAGCTTTTCCAGCATGGCCGCGTCGCGCGCTTCGGGCGCTGTCAGGATGGCGTATTCAAGCGCGCGTTCACAGCCATGCGGACAGGGCGCGGCGCCGCCTTCCAGATGGCCCGGCAGCGCGCGCAGCATGTCCTTGGCGCGGGCGGCATTGCCCATCAGCGTCGCGATGATCGCGGTCACGTCCACCTCGCCATGATCCGGGTGCCAGCTGTCGTAATCGGTGATCATGGCCACGCTGGCGTAGCACAGCTCGGCCTCGCGGGCGAGTTTCGCCTCTGGCATGCCGGTCATGCCGATCACGTCGCAGTTCCACACCTCGCGGTAAAGCTTTGATTCGGCCAGAGTCGAGAATTGCGGGCCTTCCATGGCAAGGTACGTGCCGCCCCGGTGCACCCGGCTGCCGGCGCCTTCGGCAGCCTCGGCGCAGGCGGCGCCAAGGCGCGCGCAGGTCGGATGCGCCACGCTGACATGGGCGACGCAGCCGGGGCCGAAGAAAGACTTTTCGCGCTGAAACGTGCGGTCGACATACTGGTCGAGGATCACGAAATCGCCCGGTGCCATATCCTCGCGGAACGACCCGCACGCCGAGGCGCTGACCACATCGGTCACTCCCAGACGTTTGAGCGCGTCGATATTGGCGCGGTAGGGCACCGAGGACGGGCTGTGCACATGCCCGCGCCCGTGCCGGGGCAGGAAGGCCATGGGCATCCCCGCCAGCGTGCCGGTCAGGATCGCGTCAGAGGGCGCGCCGAAAGGCGTGTCGACCTCGCGCCATTCGGCGCCTTCCAATCCGTCGATGTCATAGACACCCGAGCCGCCGATCACCCCGATCATCCGTTTGGTCATGCCACTCTCCCGTGATGTGCGCCGCCCAGTGGTAGGCGCGCGGGCGCCAAAAGAAAAGCGGGGCGTGGGTGTGGCACAGGCGCGCCGGGCGACGCCCCGCGCCGACAAAACGGTGGTCAATCCCGGCCGGGACGGGTAAGGGGGCCACTTGCTTCCGCTCGCACCGTCGACGGCCAGCCAGACAGTCAGACAGACAGGACCGATCTTTTGAGAACATCGCTCGCCGCCTTTGCCAAGACCATCACCATGCCCGACCTCAGCGTCATGCAGGACGAGACGTTCAGCGCGTCGCGCATCCGCATCGAGCTTCTCTCGGGCCTCACCGTCGCGCTGGCGCTGGTGCCCGAGGCGGTGGCCTTTGCCTTCGTCGCGGGGGTGCATCCGCTGGTCGGCCTTTATGCTGCCTTCCTCGTCGGGCTCGTCACCGCACTGATTGGCGGGCGTCCCGGCATGATATCGGGCGCGACGGGCGCCTTGGCGGTCGTCATGGTGGCGCTGGTGGCGCAGCATGGCGTCGAATACCTCTTTGCGACCGTGGTGCTGATGGGCATCCTTCAGGTCACGGCAGGCGCGCTGCGCTGGGGCAAATTCATACGCCTTGTGCCGCATCCGGTGATGCTGGGCTTCGTCAACGGCCTTGCCATTGTGATCTTTCTTGCGCAGCTGGGCCAGTTCAAGGTGCCGGGCACGATGGAGAATACCGGCCACGGGATGAGCGGCGGTGTCTGGCTGTCGGGCCAGCCCCTCCTCATCATGCTGGCCCTCGTCGCGCTGACCATGGGCATCATCTATATCATGCCGCGCATCACCAAGATCATTCCCGCGCCTCTGGCCGGCATCGGGGTGGTGGCCGGTTTGGTCATAGCCTTCGGGCTGGACGTGCCGCGCGTGGGCGATCTGTCATCCATCCAGGGCGGTCTGCCCAGCTTTCACAACCCGTTCGGCGAGGGGCTGGGCCTTTACGGCACGCCGCTGGCCCCGCTCAATCTGAATACGCTTGAGATCATTTTGCCCTATGCGATCATCCTGGCGGCTATTGGCCTGATTGAGAGCCTTCTGACGCTTAACCTCGTGGGCGAGATGACCGGCAAGCGCGGCGGCGCCAGTCAGGAATGCATCGCGCAAGGCATGGCCAACACGCTGACCGGCTTTTTCGGCGGCATGGGTGGCTGCGCCATGATCGGCCAGTCGATGATCAACGTGAAATCCGGGGGACGCACGCGGATCGCGGGGATCGCGGCGGCGCTGTTCCTGCTGATCTTCATCCTGTTCGCCGCGCCCGTGATCGAACTGATCCCATTGGCCGCGCTGGTGGGCGTGATGTTCATGGTGGTGATCGGCACATTCGCGTGGAATTCGCTGACCATCCTGCGCAAGGTGCCGCTGACCGATGCGATGGTGATCGTGCTCGTAACGGCGGTCACGGTGAAATACGATCTGGCCATTGCGGTGGTCGTGGGTGTTATCGTCTCGGCGCTGGCCTATTCGTGGAACAACGCCAAGCGCATTCACGCGACCACCAAGATCGACGAGAGCGGCGCGCGCGTCTACGCCATCGAGGGCCCGCTTTTCTTCGGCTCGGCCGAAGGCTTTGGCGAGCTTTTCGATGTCGAGGGCGATCCTGACATGGTCATTGTCGATTTCGATCAGAGCCGCGTCGTGGACCAATCCGCCCTGCAGGCGATCGAAGCTCTGGCGGGCAAGTATCAGGCGGCGGGCAAGACTTTGCAGCTGCGGCACCTCAGCCGCGATTGCCACCGCCTGCTGACCAAGGCGGGCCACCTTATGATCGACAGCGACGATGATCCTGAATATCAGATCGCCGTCGATTACGATGTGCGCACAGGTGTACTGGGCGGCGGCCACTAGGGGCCACATCCGCGCGATTGTGACGCGCGCGGCGCCATGCTAGCCAAGCGCGGTAGGACAAGCGGAGCGGCGCGGCGGTGGAACTGAGGCCCGAGACGGACGGCGATTGGTGGGAGGTGGAGGCGCTTCTCGACCTGTGCTTTGCGCCGGGCCGCGAGGCGCTGTCGTCCTACCGTCTGCGCGAGGGGATCCCGCCCGTTCCCGGCCTCAGCTCGGTCGCACGGGACGAGGGCGGCATCCTAGCCGGCGCCATCCGCTATTGGCCGGTGCGCATCGGGGACGCGACGGCGCTGCTTCTTGGGCCCATTGCCGTCCATCCGACCCATCAGGGCGAGGGCCTGGGCGGCTTCCTGATGCGCTCGACGCTTGGCACGGCGCGCGCGCAGGGCTGGGACCGGGTGATGCTGGTGGGCGATGCGCCTTATTACAGCCGCTTCGGGTTCCAGCGCCTCGATCATGTGCACATGCCGCCGCCGACCAATCCCGACCGGGTTCTGGGCCTTGATCTGGCACCGGGTGCGTGGGGCGGCATCGCCGGGAAAGTGACGCGCGCCGCTTGAATCTGCGCCGCGATACGCCGATCTATAGCCAATGAGCGATATTCTAGGCCCCCCGATCAGCAAGGATGCCGTGGACGCGCGGCTGGATGCGTTGGCGCAGCGGCACAGGCGCGCGGGAAATCTGGGCATTCAGGTGCTGAACGTTGTCGGCGGACGCGCCGAGGCGCTGCTCGACCGGCTGCCCGAGAGCATGCGCGACCGGCTGGAGGGCGGCACCGCCCAGGCCCTTGAGATGGCAATGGGGGCGGCGCACCGCTCGCGCGGGGTGGTCGGCACGCAGCCCGGCTGGCTGAGCCGCGCCGTCACGACCGCGATGGGCGCGGCAGGCGGGTTTGGCGGGCTTCCCAGCGCCATGGCGGAGCTGCCGATCACCACAACGATTTTGTTGCGCGCCATTCAGGATGTGGCAGGAGAGCACGGCTTTGATCCCGCAGAAGAAGGCGTGCGCTACGATTGCGTTCAGGTCTTTGCCGCCGCGGGCCCGCTCGATCACGATGATGGCGCCGATCTGGCGTTTCTGACCACGCGGGTCGCGGTTACGGGCAAAGCGATGCAGGCGCTGATTTCCAAGGTCGCACCGCGCCTGAGCGTGGTTCTGGGCCAAAAGCTGGCCGCGCAGACGGTGCCTGTTCTGGGTGCGGCGGCGGGCGCTGCGACCAACTACGCCTTCACCAGCTATTATCAGCAGATGGCGCACGTGCATTTCGGGCTGCGCCGCCTCGCGATTGAGGCCGACATACCCCATGCCGAGGTTTTGAAACGCTTTCGGCAGCGCGTGGCCACAGCGCCGGTCAAGCGCGGATAGAACGCAAACCTACAGTTTCTCGCGCAGATATTCCATCACAGCCGGGCGCACCGATTGATCGCCGCGCCGACCGGCGGCGTCGATCACGCTGCGCAGCTCATCCAGATCGGTGCGGCGCAGGATCGACTTGACCGGCCCGATGGAGGCTGGCCGCATCGAGAGGCTGCGCAGACCGATGGCCGCAAGGCATGCCGCCTCGACGGGGCGGCCCGCATCCTCGCCACAGAAACTGAGCGGGGTATCGGTGGCGATACACCGCTCAACGATACCTTGCAGAAAGGTCAGAAAGCTGACGTTGAGCGTGTCGTAGCGCCGCCGTACGCGCTCGTTCTCGCGGTCGGCGGCAAAGAAGAACTGTTTGAGGTCATTGCCCCCGATCGAGAGGAAATCGACACTGCGGTAAAACTGGTCCGGTGCATAGGCGAGGCTGGGCGTTTCCAGCATCGCGCCCAGCCTCAGTGTTTCGGGCAGGGGGTGGCCCAAAATGCGCTCGCGCTCCATCGCCTTGTCCATCTCGGCGCGGCCGGCGTCGAATTCCTCGCGCTGGGCAACGAAGGGGAACATAATCGTGAGGGGGCGCCCCTTGGCACCGCGAATAAGCGCCTGAAGCTGCATCCGCATGACACCCGGCTTGTCGAGACCCACACGGATGGCCCGCCAGCCGAGCGCCGGATTCGGCTCGTCCGTCGGCTTCATGTAAGGCAGCACCTTGTCCGAGCCGATGTCGAGCGTGCGAAAGACCACCTGCCGGCCCTTGGCAGCGTCCATGACGCGCGCGTAAAGCTCGCTCAGCTCGGCCCGTTTGGGCATTTTCGAGCGGACGAGGAATTGCAGCTCGGTCCGGAAAAGGCCGACGCCATCGGCGCCCGACCCTTCGAGGCTGGGCAGGTCGGCCATGAGGCCCGCGTTCATGGTCAGCGACAGGGTGCGCCCGCAGAGCGTGGTCGCGGGCTTGTCGCGGATCGAGGCGTAGCGTTCCTGCGCCTTGGCCTGCATCGCCATCTTGTCGCGGAACGCCCCGAAAACCGTATCGTCGGGGCGCAGATGGGCGATGCCCTGGTCACCATCGACAAGGATCGGATCGCCGTTCAGCGCTTCGGTCGTGATATTCTTGGCGTGAATCACCAGCGGGATCGCCAGCGCGCGCGCGACGATGGTCGCGTGGCTGCCAACCGCGCCTTCCTCCAGCACGATACCCTTCAGGCTGCGGCCATAATCCAGAAGTTCGGCAGGGCCGATATTGCGGGCGATCAGGATGGGATCGGGCGGCATCTCGGCGCCTGTCTCATTCCCTTGGCCGGTCAGAATTCGCAGTAGCCTGTTCGACAGATCATCGAGGTCGTGCAACCGGTCACGCAAATAGGCGTCGGCGACCTGGCCAAGGCGCGCGCGGGCGGTCGACTGCTCTTTCTCGACGGCGGCTTCGGCCGAGAGGCCGCGCCCGATATCCTGCTCCATTCGCCGCATCCAGCCCTTGGAATTGGCGAACATGCGGTAAGCCTCAAGCACTTCGAGCTGGTCCTTGTCGCCAAAGCGGGCGCTGGTCAGCATGCGGTCGACGCCAACGCGCAATTCCTCGACCGCCTCATTCAGGCGCTCCATCTCGCGCACCGGATCCTCGGCGATGAGGTTGGTGACGACGACACGCGGCTCGTGCAGCCAGACATGGCCGCGTGCCGCACCCTCCTGAGCGGTTGCGCCGCGAAAGAGGACGGGGTTCTGGTGCCGCGCCGACATCGCCGCGCCCTCGCCGATGAAGGCACCAAGCTCGGCCATTTCGGCAAGCACCATGGCAACCACCTCGACCGCATAGACCTCTTCCTCGGAGAAGCTGCGCGCATCCTTGGATTGAACAACCAGAACGCCCAGCTTTTCGCCCAGGCGCTGGATCGGCACGCCCATGAAGGACGAATACGCCTCTTCGCCGGTTTCGGGCATATAGCGAAAGCCGCGCGTGCCGGGCGCGTCGTCGGTATTGATGACTTGGCCCGTGCGCGCGACGCGTCCCACCAGACCCTCGCCCAGCTTCATGCGCGTTTCGTGCACGGCGGAGGCGTTGAGCCCCTCGGTCGCGCACAGCTCGAGCGTTTCTTCGTCGCGGAAAAGGTAGATCGAGCAGACCTCGATGCGCATCTCTTCTGCGATCAGATGAGTGATTTGATCGAGCCGCGCCTGACCTGCCGCGTCCTCGGCCATGACGGCACGCAGGCGGCCCAGCATCTGCCGGCTGTCGGTCTGGAAATCATGGCTCATCAGCGTGTCCGCCTATCCGCCGCTTCGGGGGTGAGGGGGCCGATCGCCTCAGCCCACCTTGTCCAGCTGGAACGCATCATGCAGCGCCTGCACGGCGAGTTCCATGTATTTCCTGTCGATCAGGACGGAAATCTTGATCTCGGAAGTGGCGATGACCTTGATGTTCACGCCTTCGTCCGAAAGCGTCTTGAACATCTGCGCCGCGACGCCCGACTGGCTGCGCATCCCGATGCCAACGGCCGAGACCTTGGCCACATTCGTGTCAGCCACGAGATCCTCGTATTCGATCTGGCCCGCCGCAACGGCATCTTTCATCGCCTTTTCGGCGCGCGCCACCTGATCGGTGGGGCAGGAGAAGGTCATATCGGTGCGCCCCTCTTCCGAGATGTTCTGGATGATCATGTCGACGTTCACGCCAGCGTCAGACAGCGGGCCGAAAATTGCGGCGGCGATGCCGGGACGGTCGGCCACTGACAGAAGGGTCATCTTGGCCTCGTCGCGGGAATAGGCGATGCCGGTCACAACATTGGATTCCATGATTTCCTCCTCGGCGCAGACAAGGGTGCCGGCGTCATCTGATTGTTCCTCGAAGCTGCTGAGAACCCGCAGCTTGACGTTATAGCGCATCGCCAGTTCGACCGAACGGGTCTGCAAAACCTTGGCGCCCAGACTGGCCAGCTCCAGCATTTCCTCGAACGCGATGCGGTCCAGCTTGCGCGCCTTGGACGAGATGCGCGGATCGGTCGTGTAGACGCCATCGACATCGGTGTAGATATCGCATCGCTCGGCGTCGAAAGCTGCGGCAAAGGCGACGGCTGTCGTGTCGCTGCCGCCGCGTCCCAACGTGGTGATGCGGCCCTCTGGGCTGACACCCTGAAAGCCTGCGACGACGGCGACGCGCATGCCCTCGCCGAATTTGGCCATGATGTTCTCGGGCGGGATTTCCTCAATCCGGGCGGCGGAATGCGCCGAGGTGGTGCGCACCGGCACCTGCCATCCCTGCCAGCTGCGCGCGGGAATTTCCATTTCCTGCAAGGTCAGTGCCATGAGGCCCGCTGTCACGTTCTCGCCCGAGGATACCACGGCATCATACTCGCGCGCGTCATAAAGCGGGGATGTCTCGCCGACCCAGCCGACCAGCTCGTTCGTCTTGCCGGACATGGCCGATACGATGACGATCACATCATACCCCTTGGCCACCTCGACGCCCACACGCTTGGCGACGCGGCGGATGCGGTCGAGGTTGGCGACGGACGTGCCGCCGAATTTCATCACGAGAACGGGCATATGGAGCGTTCCTTGGCTGTAATCGAGCGCGGTTTACGCGGGCCTGCGCCCAAGGGCAAGGGCGCCCGCACTGCAGCGCACCCGCATCAGCGCCTTAGGTGCCGGCCTCGCGCGCCATTTCGCGCAGGGCCGTCATCGCGTCATCGGCGCGGCTGACGGGAACAAAGAGGTGATCGTGGTAGTAGCCCGCCACCGGATTTACGCCCATGCCCAGATCGGCCAGCCGCGTCGTGACCTTGGCCAGAAAGCCAACCGCGTCCAGCGCGGAATGCACGTCCAGGGTGATCATGCGGCAATCAAAGACGTGATCCAGTCCCGCCGCCTCGGCCTCGGAGCGCGTCACGATCACGGTCGTGCCTTCGCCCTCCTGCATCATCATGCGCGGCGCGAGACCCTGGGGGATGTCGCGCCCCGGCAGCGTAACGAAAACGTAGGTCGCCGGATCAAGGACCGGTGACATGCCGGCAAGAAGGCCTTTCAGGTCGCGTCCGCCGCTCATCTCGCACCTCGTCTATTTCGGTTTCGCGCCAAAGATCACCCGGAAGCGCATTTGTCCAGTCTGGCGCGGCGCTCAGTTGACCTTGCGGGCAGGGCCGAACGGCAGGGGAAGGATCGGCACACCGTCCTCGATCAATTTGCGCGCCTCCGCCGGGCGCGCTTCGCCGTGGATCGAGCGCGCCGGCGCCTCGCCTTCGTGTATGCGCCGCGCCTCGGATGCGAAATCCGTGCCGACATAGTCCGAGTTCGCCTCGATCTTGCGGCGCAGGGCGGCCATTGCGCGCTCGGCCTCGCTCCCCGGTGCGGCAAGGGCGTGACGGCGTGGTGCAGCCTCGGGGCTATTGGCAGTGTCGTCGTGGTGGCCGCCACCAATGCGCGGCGCCATGATGGATTTCGCGATTTGGGTGTCGCCACAAACCGCGCAGGCAACCATGCCGCGCGCGGCAAGCGTGTCATAGGCATCCGCCGACTGAAACCAGCTGTCGAAAACATGGCCTTGCGCGCATTTCAGCGAAAATTTTATCATGGTTTCGGGGTCCGGTTGCGATGCAATATACATAAACGCAGGGCCCACGGAATCAAGCGGGGAGGGTGCCGCGCCCCTTGCCTAACTCTTGACCTGGGCCGGATCGAAATTGCGAATAAGATGCGCCAGATCCGGCTCATCCACCAAGGCGGCGGCCCGTTTGGGGCGCATCCACTTACGCTTGCGCTCGTGCGCTTCGGGATAATCCTTGGACAATTCGCGCACCTTCATGGCGTAGATCATCGTGACGCAAGGCACATCCTCACCATCGTCCACGGTCTTGCGATAGGAATAAAGGCCAAGGCACCGGTCATACATGCGCCCGCGCACGCCAGCCTCTTCCCAAGCCTCGATCTCGGCGGCCTGTGCCGGGGTCTTGCCATTCATGGGCCAGCCCTTGGGCACGATCCAGCGGCCGGTGCGGCGGCTGGTGACCAGCAGCACCTCGGGCTTGCCTTGCATGATGCGAAAGCACAGCGCACCAAACTGGGTGCGCACATCGGTTTTGTGCGCATCGCTCAAATCGATCGGCTCGAGTATGGTCTTGCTGGTGCTGCTCACGAGTGCCTGTTCTGTCTTGCTGCGCCTATCGGTTCCGGGCCAGCTGTTATGGCTATGGGCACCTTGCGCTTTTGCTTTGTCCTTGCACAATATATTGCGAAAGCTGTTGAATAACAACCAACGGCGCTGCGATCGCCCGGCTGTCGCCGAGGGACAGGCGCATCTTGCGGGCAGGCGCGCACCAAGGGGGGCAGAATGACAGGAAGGAGGGCGGCGACGGAGTGGATGCGCCACGCCTGCCTTGCGCTGATTGCAGCGTCCCTGCCAGTGATGGCGCAGGCCGACGCGCCGCGGGCGACCATCTTTGCCGCCGCGTCCCTGCAGGGCGTCCTGAGCGAGATCGCGGCGCTTTATCCCGGTGAGGCGACGGTCTCGGTCGCCGGCAGCGGCACCATCGCGCGGCAGATCGCCAATGGCGCGCCTGCCGACCTTGCGATCCTGGCAAATGCGGATTGGATGGACTGGCTGGAGGATCAGGGACTGATTGATCCGTTGCGCCGGACGGACCTTGTGGGTAACAGCCTCGTGCTGATCGGGCCGGCAAACGCTCCGGATCTGAAAGCGGTGAACGCCGAGGCCCTGCTGGCGCGGCTGAATGGTGGGCGCATGGCCATCGGGCAGACGATGGGTGTGCCTGCGGGCATTTACGGGCGTCAATGGCTGGAGGCGGCTGGCTTTTGGCCCGCGCTGCGCCCGCAATTGGCCGAGACGGACAACGTGCGTTCGGCGCTGGCGCTGGTCGCGCGGGGGGAGGCGCCGCTGGGCGTCGTTTATGCTACGGATGCCGCCGCCGAGGAGGGCGTGCGCACCCTCTACGCCGTGCCGCAAGAGATGCACGATCCCATCACCTACCCTTTAGCGGAATTGACGGATGCGGGGGCTGACCTTGCGACGTTTTTGCGCGGAGCCGAAGCGCGCGGCGTGTTCCTGCGCCACGGTTTCGTTCCATTCAGTGGCGCGCCGTGATGCTGGATGGTGCCGCCCTAGACGCCGTTCTGCTGTCGCTGCGGGTCTCTGTCGTGGCGGTGCTTTGCAGTCTGCCGCTTGCCGTGGGCGTGGCCTGGCTGTTGGCGCGGCGGCGCTTTCCGGGCCATTCGGCCCTCAGTGCGCTGGTACACTTGCCGCTGGTGCTGCCGCCCGTGGTTACCGGCTACTTGCTGCTTTTGGCGTTCGGGCAGAATGGATGGATCGGCAGTGCGCTGGCCGAAATCGGGGTCGTCCTCGCCTTTCGCTGGACCGGGGCCGCGCTGGCGGCGGCGATCATGGGATTTCCGCTGATGGTGCGCGCGATCCGCCTCTCGATCGAGGCGGTGGATCCCGGCCTTGAGGAGGCGGCTGGCACGCTCGGCGCGGGCCGCTGGGCTGTGTTTTGCCGCGTAACCCTGCCGCTGATCGCGCCCGGCCTTCTGGCTGGCGCGGTGATGGGTTTTGCCAAGGCAATGGGCGAATTCGGCGCGACGATCACCTTCGTGGCCAATATTCCGGGCGAAACGCAGACGCTGCCATCGGCCATATACGCCTTTCTGCAGGTTCCGGGCGGCGAGGGGGCGGCGCTGCGCCTTGTCGCCGTCGCGTTGGTGCTATCGGTGGGCGCCGTGCTGCTCTCGGAGTGGTTGGCACGGCGCATGGCAGCGCGGATCACCGGATGAGCCTGAGCGTCGATATCGCGCACCAATTGGGGGATTTCGCGTTGGAAGCGGCGTTTCGCGCCGGGCCGGGCGTGACGGCACTTTTTGGTCCGTCCGGCTCGGGCAAGACGACCATCGCGCGGGCGGTTGCCGGGCTTTTGACGCCCGACAGTGGCCGGATCGTGCTGGACGGGGATGTGCTTGTGGACCGCGCCGGGCGTATCGATCTGGCTTCGGCGCGGCGCCGGATCGGAGTGGTTTTTCAGGATGCGAGGTTGTTCCCGCATCTAACGGTGGCACAGAACATCACCTTCGGCGCACGCTACGCGCCGCAAGGGGCGCCCGGACTGGACGCCAGAATGATCGAGCGGACGCTTGGCATCGGCGCGCTGATGGAGCGGCGGCCTGCCACCCTTTCGGGCGGCGAGAAACAGCGCGTGGCCATCGCGCGTGCACTCACGATGCGCCCGCGCCTTTTGCTGATGGACGAGCCTTTGGCCGCGCTCGACGGTCCGCGCAAGGACGAGATCCTGCCCTATCTGGAGCGGCTGCGCGATGTGGGTGGGGATGGCGGCGGTATTCCGATCGTCTACATCACCCATGCGGTTGCCGAAATTGCGCGCCTCGCGGACCGTATCGTCGTTCTGCGCGAAGGCCGGGTTGTGCGCGCGGGCGAGGTGGGCGAGGTGATGAGCGATCCGGCACTGGTCCCGCTCATTGGCGTGCGCGAGGCGGGATCGGTCCTGACGGCGCGGGTCGAAGAATGCGATCCCAAGGGGCTGAGTAGCCTCAGCATCAGCGGCGGTGCGCTGCGCTTGCCGGGGATCGCGGCCGCACCTGGCACATCGATGCGGGTCCGAATTCTGGCGCAAGACGTCCTGATCGCGTTGGAGGAGCCGAAGGGCCTGTCCTCGCGCAACATTCTGCCGGCAGTGGTCGAGGCGGTACACCGGGGCGGAGGGCCGGGCGTCGCGGTGTCGTTGCGCGTTGGGCAGGATCGGCTCTTGGCACGGATTACCGCAGAGGCGTCGGACGAATTGCGGCTTGCCCCCGGTACTGCCTGCTACGCGGTGCTAAAGGCGACGGCGGTGGCGCGGGCGGATATCGGTGCAGGACCTAAGAGTTGACCATAGTCAATCTGCGCCGCCGAGATATGCACCGCAGCGACGCGATTTCTGTTCTTAATCGAACAGCTGGAGCCTACTCGGCCAGATGGCAGGCAGCCATGGTTCCGCTGTCGCCCACGGGGCGCAGCTGGGGGCGCTCTGCGCGGCAGATGTCCTGCGCGATGGGGCAGCGCGGCGCAAACGGGCAACCCGGCGGCGGATTGACCGGATCGGGCAGTTCGCCCGGCTCGCGCGGTGCATCGAACGAGCCGCCTTCAAGACGCGGAATCGCATCCAGCAGGAGTTGTGTATAGGGATGCTTGGGGTCGCGGTAGATCGCCTCGACCTGCGCCAGTTCCATCACCTGACCCAGATACATCACGGCCACGCGGTCGCCGAAATGCTCGACCACGCTCAGATCGTGGGTGATGAACATGTAGGTCAGGCCGCGCTCGTCCTGCAAGTCGTTAAGCAGGTTCAGGATCTGCGCCTGGATCGAAACATCCAGCGCCGAGATCGGCTCGTCCGCGACGATGAAGGCGGGGTTGGTGACCAAAGCGCGGGCGATCGCGATGCGCTGACGCTGGCCACCCGAGAATTCATGCGGCAGTTTTCGCTGCCAGCTTTGGTCGCAGCCGGTGGCGTCCAGCACGTCCTCGACCTGTTTGCGCACGTCCGCCTCTGATTTCTCGGGCATCAGGTGGCGGATTGGCTCGGCCAAGGTCTGGAATACATTGCGGCGCGGATTGAGCGATGCGTACGGGTTCTGAAACACCATCTGCATGTCGGCGCGGATCGGCTTGCGCTCGTCCTCGCCCATGGTGTCGATGCGCTTGCCGTCGTAATAGATCTCGCCCGAAGAGGGCGTCAGCAGGCCCATGATGGCGCGCCCGAGCGTGGTCTTGCCGCAGCCGGACTCGCCCACAACGCAGAAGGTCTCGCCCTGTTGGATCTGCACATCGACGCCCGAGAGGGCATGCAGCACCGGCTTTTCCCGGCTCAGGAAATGCGTCGGCAGGTTGAAACGCATCTCAAGCCCGCGGGTTTCGACAATTGGGGTCTTGGCATCTGGCTTCGCGGTATCGGTCATTCTGCGGTCTCCGCGTCCTTAGTCACACCGGCCTCGTGCATGGGATGAAAGCAGGCCACGCCATGTTCCAGTGGTGGCATGGTGGCGCGGCATTCATCCGTCGCCCGCTCGCACCGGGGGTGGTAGGGGCAGCCCGAGGGCAGGTTGGTAATCGGCGGCATCGAGCCGGGGATCTGGTAGAGCTTGGCGCCCTTGGTGCTGTTTTGCGGCAGCGCCTTCAGAAGGCCGACCGCGTAGGGATGCTTGGGCGCGTCGATGATGTCGCGTGTGCGGCCCGTCTCGACGCATTTGCCCGCATACATGATCATGATGCGCTCGGTCACTTCGGCCACGACGCCCAGATCGTGGGTGATGAGGATCAGCGCCACGTCATTTTCGCGGCAAAGGCGCAGGATCAGCGACATGATCTCGGCCTGGATGGTTACGTCGAGCGCCGTGGTCGGCTCGTCCGCGATGATCAGCTCGGGATCTGTCAGAAGCGCGATGGCGATGACGACGCGCTGGCGCAAACCGCCCGACAGCTCGTGCGGATAGGCGTCCATGCGGCTCTCGGCCGAAGGGATGGCAACGAGGTTCAGCTTTTCCACGGAGAGGCGGTGCGCCTCGGCCTTGGAAATGTTGCGATGCGCCTTGAGCGTCTCGATCATCTGCTGGCCGATGCTGAGAACCGGGTTCAGCGTGACCATCGGATCCTGAAAGATCATTGAGACGCGATTGCCGCGGATGCGGCGGATCTGGCGTTCGCTAAGGTCCAGCAAGTTCTGTCCGTCGAATGTGACAGAGCCTTTCGTGACGCGGCCCGGCTCGGCGATGAGGTTGAGAATGGCGAAGGCCAGCATGGATTTGCCTGCGCCGCTTTCGCCCACAACGCCGAGGCGCTGACCTTTTTCCAGCACCAGATCGACACCGCGCAGGGCCTCGACTTCGCCCTTTTTCCCTTTGGGAAAGGCGACATGCAGGTCTTTGACTTCAAGAAGTGGCATCAGTCGTCCCCCCGGCGCAGTTTCGGGTTCAGCACGTCGCGCAGCCAGTCACCCAAGAGGTTGAGGGCCAGCACCAGCGTGACCAGCACGATGGCGGGATAAAGCGTGATCCACCACGAGCCCGAAAAGATGAATTCAAAGCCCGAGCGGATCAGCGAGCCGAGCGACGGTTTGTCCGTGGGCATACCGAGGCCGAGGAAGCTGAGCGCCGCTTCGGTCATGATCGCCTCGGCCACCTGGATGGTCGAGATGACCAGCACCGGCGTCAGCGTATTGGGAAGGATATGGCCCCACATCACCTTGCGCGCGGGCAGGCCGATCACACGGGCCGCGTCGACATACTCCTTGTTCTTCTCGCCAAGGACCGAGGATCGCACGGTGCGGGCAAATTTCGGCCATTCGGCGATGCCGATGATCACGATCAGCATGATGATGGCGTAATCGGCGTAGATGTTGGCATCGAAGGCCGCCTTGAAGAGGGCGAGCGCGATGATGGCGATCATCAGTGTCGACAGCGACATCTGAATATCGGCCATCCGCATCAGGAAACTGTCCACCCAGCCGCCACGATACCCGGCCCAGAGGCCAAGGCTGACGCCGAGAACGGCTTGCACGATCACGGCGCCGATCCCGATCAGCAGGCTGATGCCGGTGCCATAGAGAATGGTCGAGAAGACGCCGCGACCTTGTGCATCGGTACCAAGCCAGAACCGCTCGTCGCCGCCGTCGCGCCACGAGGGGGGCATTTCGCTGTCCATGATGTTCAGCTGCAAGAGGTCGTAGGGATTCTGCGGTGCGATCCACGGCGCGAAAACGGCCATGGTGACCAGAACCAGCAGGACAAAACCGGCGCCGATGGCGACAGGGTCCGACAGGAAGCGTTTGAGAAATCCTTGCCAGGTGATCATGACTTGGCCCCCGGGAGTTTCACCATCGGATTGATGAGTGTGTAGATGAAATCGACGATCGTGTTCACAACCACGAAGATCAGGCCGACGACGATGATGTAGGCGATGATCAGCGGCGTATCGACACGGTTCACCGCCTCAAGAAAGAGGAAGCCCATGCCCGGCCACTGAAAGACCGTCTCGGTCAGGATCGTGTAGGCGATCAGCGTGCCGATCATGAGACCGCCGACCGTCACAACGGGCAGCAGCGTGTTGCGGAAGGCGTGGACGTAGCGCACGCGCGGCGTCGAAAGGCCCTTTGCCTTGGCAAAGCGGACATAATCGGTGCCCATCGCCTCCATCATCTCGGCGCGGATCAGGCGGATGAACAGCGGCAGCATGATCGAGCTGAGCGCGATGGACGGCAGGATCAGGTGCGACAGGCCATCCCATGTGAGCAGGCCGGTATCCCAGCCCCAGGGCAGTTCGACCGTGTCGCCGCGCCCGAAGGCGGGCAGCCAGCCAAGTTCGACGCCAAAGAGCCAAACCAGTAGGATCGCCGTCAGAAAGACCGGCACCGAGATGCCGATGATCGAGGCGGTCATGATGGTCTTGGCCAGCCATTTCTCGCGATTGATGGCGCAATAGATGCCGCCCGGAATGCTGAGCGCGAGGAAGATCACGACGGAGCCGAGGACCAGCTCGAACGTCGCGGGGAATTTGTCCATGATGACATCGAGCGCCGGACGCTTGAAGAAGTAGGAGGTGCCCAAATCGCCCTGCACGGCATTGCCCAGAAAGCGGCCGTATTGCACGAGGAAACTGTCATTCAAGCCCAGCTCGTCACGGAGCTCCTGGCGCTCGGCTTCGGAGACGGATTGTCCGACCAATTCGCGCAGCGGATCGCCCAGATTGTCCTGGATCGAAAAGCCGATAAGCGAGATGACGAACATCACGATCACGGCCTGAATGGCGCGCCGGATGAGAAATGCGATGATATGCATGGTGCGGATACGTCCCTGGCGGCTGCTGGAGGGGATGCGGCGAATGAGCGCCGTCTAGGGCGGTAGGGGGCCGAACGTCAAGCCATCGAGGTGGTTGACGCAACGGCGGGCCGGAGTGCTCCGGCCCGCCTGAAGTGCTTATTCCTCGATGACGAGGTCACCCAGATAGGGGAAGTTCATCACGTTGAGGACAGGCTCGATGTTCACGCCCTTGCGTGCGGCCCATGCAAGATCCTGCCAGTGCAGCGGGATGTAGGCGGCCTCATCGTAGAGGATCTGCTCGACTTCCTGCAGCATTTCGGCGCGCTTCTCGTTGTCGGTTTCGTTGAGCGATGCCATGGTCAGCTCGTCGACGCGGGCATTGGAGTAGTTGCCCGAGTTGTACTGACCTTTGCCGGTGTCGGCATTCGGGGTCATGTTGAGGAATTCGTAGAAGTTGGCCGAATCCTCGGTATCGGCGTGCCAGCCGATCATCATGATATCTGCTGCACGCTCGTCGTATTCGGGCCAGTACTGCGCCTTGGGCATGGTGGTCAGATCGACGTCGATCTTGATCTGAGCCAGCATTGCCGCCGCCGCTTCGCAAATCTTGTAGTCGTTTACGTAGCGGTTGTTGGGGCACATCATCGAGGCCGAGAAGCCATCGGCGTAGCCGGCCTCTTCCATCAGCGCGCGTGCCTTTTCCAGATCAAAGCGCGGCTCGAGATCGGGGTTGTGGCCCAGATACCCTTCGGGCGAGTTCTGCGCCGCGACGGTGCCAAAGCCCTTCATGATCTTTTCGACGATACCCGCGTTGTTGATCGCGTTGTCCATGGCCAGGCGGACCTTGGGATTGGCCAAAGCCTCATTGCGCTGCTGGTTCAGTTGCAGCGTAATGATGCGCGTGCCCGACATGGTGATCAGATTGGTGTTCTCGTCATTCTCGATCCGCTCCAGATCGGTGGGCGGCACGGGCGCGATGAAATCCACGTCGCCCGACAGCAGGGCCGCGACGCGAGTCGGCGCTTCCTTGATCGGGGTCAGGATTGCGGTCTGGACGTTGCCAGGGCTTTCGGCGTCCCAATAGTCGGGGTTGCGCTCGAACACCACTTTAACGCCCTGCTCGCGCTCGGCGATGGTGAAGGGGCCGGTGCCCGACACGTTCGACGACGCAAAGCTGTCGCCGTGCTTGGCAATCTCGGCGCCGCCTTCTTCGTAGAATTTCTTGTCGAGCGGGAACACGTAAGTGGCCGTGTGCAGCACCAGCGGGCTGGGCCCGTCTGTCTTGATCTCGACCGTGTAGTCATCGATCGCCTCGACCGAGGTCCAGCCCGAGAAGATGCCCTTGAAATCCGCCGAGGATTTCAGGCGTTCGATGGTCCAGACCACGTCTTCGGCGGTCATGTCATTGCCCGAGTGGAACTTGACGCCCTCACGCAGATTGAAGCGCATGGTCGTGTCATCGACCCGCTCCCAATCCGAGGCGAGGCGGCCGTCAAAGCCCAGTTCCTTATTCCAGCGCACCAGCGGATCGAAGATCATGTGGCTCAGCTGCAAAGTGCCGCCCGAAAGCTGCTCATGCGGGTCAAGCGAGACGGGGTCAGCATCATAGGCGAAATTCAGGGTCTGCGCGGGGGCAAGCGTGGCCGCACCCATCAGCAGCGCGGTCGCCGACGCCGTGGCGAGGTGACGAAGTGTTTTCATTGGTATCTCCCAGATCTTGATCGCGGCAGCGCCATTCATCGCGGCGCCGCCTTGGCGATCACAGGAAGGTGTCTCGATTCCCGCGCCGTGTAAAGTCCGGTATTCTTATCCAAGCGAGCAACGCAGAACGAAATTTTCCGCAATATCATCGGGCTGGCGCGCAACTATCCTGCTTGACTGTCGCGCAGCGCATGGGGTGCCGGTGGTTCGCGCCGGGTGCCGGCCTGCTTGACCCCCGGGGAGGTGGGTAATAGTGATCAAAACGCTCAGGCATAGGCGCCGGGCAGCTTGGGGGCGATCGCGTGACGGAACGGCTGATCTATCGTTTGGCTTGGCTGGTGGCGGCGCTCTGCGTGGCGCCGATCTTTGCCGCGGCCCTAGCCGCCCTGGGCGGAGATCTGGCAACGTGGCGCGACGTGCTATCCTCAGTTCTGCCGCGCTATACTGCAACGACGCTGGCGCTGGTGGTGATCGTCGGCGGCGCGGCCGCCGTGATAGGCACCTCGACGGCGTGGCTGGTCACGGTCTACCGCTTTCCGGGGGTACGCTGGCTGGAGGTGGCACTCGCGCTGCCGTTGGCGTTTCCGGCCTATGTTCTGGCCTATGCCTATACGTCGCTTCTGGATCATCCCGGCCCGGTGCAGACGCTGTTGCGCAATATTACCGGCTGGGGCCCCCGCGATTACTGGTTCCCCGAGATCCGCAGCCTGGGCGGCGCTGCCCTCATGCTGACGATGGTGCTCTACCCGTATGTCTACCTGCTGGCACGCGCGTCCTTCCGCCAGCAAAGCTCGAACGCCTTTCTGGTGGCGCGCACCTTGGGGCGCCCGCCGCTGGCCGCGTTCTGGGCCGTGGCGCTCCCGATGGCGCGGCCCGCCATCGTCGGCGGCACCCTCCTCGTGGTGATGGAGACCATCGCCGATTTCGGCACGGTCGCCTTCTTCAACGTCCAGACCTTTGCGACCGGTATCTATCAGGCATGGTTCAGTCTGGGCGACAGGGCGGCGGCGGCGCAATTGGCGCTCTGCCTTTTGACCTTCGCGCTGCTGTTGGCGGGGCTGGAGCGCGCGCAGCGGGGCCGGGTGCGCCGCGCGGCGCGCGGCGGCGCGCGGTTCGAGGTGCTGGCCAAGCCGCGTCTGACCGGCTGGCGCGGCTGGGGCGCGGTAGCTGTTTGCCTGCTGCCGGTGTTGGTGGGCTTCTTGATACCCGTCATCATGCTGGGCGTCATGGCATGGGGATCAGGCCAGAACATTCTTCAGGACCGCTACGTCGATCTGATGAGGAATTCTGTCCTGCTGGCGATGGTCGCATCGGTGCTGACCGTGCTGGGCGCGATCCTTATCGGATTTCGCGCCCGCACCAAGCCCGGGCGCACCTCGCGCGGCCTGCTTGTGGGTGCGGGCCTTGGATACGCAGTGCCGGGCGGTGTTATCGCGGTCGGTCTGATGGTGCCGCTCGCCGGGCTTGACAACGTCATCGACGCCTTCATGGAGCGCAATTTCGGCATCGATACCGGGCTGCTGATCACCGGCTCGATCTGGCTGATGGTGCTGGCCTATATGGCGCGCTTCATGGCCGCCGCGCTCAATGCGTATGACAGCGGCATGGCCACTGTCCCGGCGCATTACGACGCGATCGCGCGCAGTCTGGGGCAGGGTGCGGGACGCCTTTTGTGGCGCGTGCACCTGCCGGTGGCCAAGACGTCGGTCCTGACGGCGCTGCTCATCGTTTTTGTCGATGTGATGAAGGAGCTGCCCGCGACGCTGATCCTGCATCCCTTCAACTTCGAGACGCTTGCCGTGCAGGCTTACCGCCTCGCCGCGGACGAGCGGTTGCGAGAGGCGGCGGTGCCGTCTTTGGCGCTGGTCGCGTTCGGCCTGATCCCGGTGCTGATCCTTTGCCGCACCATCGGGCGCGAAAGCGCCTGAGGCATGCGCCTTTGTAGCGTGGCGGCCGCGCGCGGCGCCTTACTCCATGTCGCGCGGACAATTCCGGGCGGTGCCCTTGCGGGCGGGTTTGCGCAGCACTAAGACTCCGTTAGGAATGATCCGCTAAACGGCGGACGCAGATCTCAGCATGCAAGGCGGCTTATGAACGATCCAATGGACACCTACATGAACACCCTCGTGCCGATGGTGGTCGAACAGACCAGCCGGGGCGAGCGTGCCTACGACATTTTCTCGCGCCTGCTGAAAGAGCGCATCATCTTTCTGAACGGGCCCGTGCATGACGGCATGTCCAGCCTGATCGTCGCGCAGTTGCTGCATCTCGAGGCGGAGAACCCGTCGAAAGAGATCAGCATGTATATCAACAGCCCCGGCGGCGTTGTGACGAGCGGTTTGTCGATCTACGACACGATGCAGTATATCCGCCCCAAGGTTTCGACGCTGGTGATCGGTCAGGCAGCCTCGATGGGCTCGCTCCTGCTGACGGCAGGCGCGCCCGGGATGCGCTTCTCGCTGCCGAACTCGCGCATCATGGTTCACCAGCCTTCGGGCGGGTATCAGGGCCAGGCGACGGACATCATGATCCACGCCGAAGAGACGCTGAAGCTGAAAAAGCGTCTCAACGAGATCTACGTCAAGCACACTGGTCAGACCCTGAAAAAGGTTGAGGACGCGCTGGAGCGCGACAATTTCATGTCGCCCGAGGACGCCAAGAACTGGGGTCTGATCGACGAGATCGTCGAGAACCGCGCCAAGCCGGAAGAAGACGACAAGCCCAAATCCTGAGGCTGAAACACACACTGGGCGGCGCGCGATTTTGCGATTGTCGCCGCCCGGTGCCTGCCATAAGCTAAAGAAAATGGCGGTCCGATCCCCGCGGAGGGCCCCGATTGCAACGCACCGCCCGAAAGGTAGATCATGTCGAATAGTTCAGGCAGCGACAGCAAGAACACCCTCTATTGCAGCTTTTGCGGCAAGAGCCAGCATGAAGTCCGCAAGTTGATCGCGGGCCCGACCGTGTTCATCTGCGATGAATGCGTCGAGCTGTGCATGGACATCATCCGCGAGGAAACCCGCAGCGCGGGTCTGAAATCCTCCGAGGGCGTGCCCGCCCCGCGCGAGATTTGCGATGTTCTGGATGATTATGTCATCGGGCAGTTCACCGCCAAGCGGGTGCTCTCTGTCGCGGTTCACAACCATTACAAGCGGCTGAACAACTCGGGCAAGTCGGGCGATATCGAGCTTCAGAAATCCAATATCATGCTGATCGGCCCCACCGGCTGCGGCAAGACATTGCTGGCGCAGACGCTGGCGCGCATTCTGGATGTGCCCTTCACCATGGCCGACGCGACCACGCTGACCGAGGCGGGCTATGTCGGCGAGGACGTCGAGAACATCATTCTCAAGTTGCTTCAGGCCTCCGAATATAACGTCGAGCGCGCGCAGCGCGGCATCGTCTATATCGACGAGGTCGACAAGATCACGCGCAAGTCCGAGAACCCTTCGATCACACGCGACGTGTCGGGCGAGGGCGTGCAGCAGGCGCTTTTGAAGCTGATGGAAGGCACCGTTGCCGCGGTCCCGCCGCAGGGCGGGCGCAAGCATCCGCAGCAGGAATTCCTGCAGGTGGACACGACCAACATTCTCTTTATCTGCGGCGGCGCCTTTGCCGGCCTCGACAAGATCATCGCGGCGCGCGGCAAGGGCAGCGCAATGGGCTTTGGCGCGGATGTGCGCGACAAGGATGATCGCGGTATCGGCGAGGTGTTCAAGGATCTCGAGCCGGAGGATCTGCTGAAATTCGGCCTGATTCCCGAATTCGTCGGCCGCTTGCCGGTCATCGCGACACTTGAGGATCTGGATGAAGACGCGCTGATCACCATCCTGACCCAGCCCAAGAATGCGCTGGTCAAGCAATACCAGCGTCTGTTCGAGCTTGAGAACGCGCAGCTGACCTTTACCGACGACGCCCTGACCGCCATCGCCAAGCGCGCGATCCTGCGCAAGACCGGCGCGCGTGGTCTGCGCTCGATCCTTGAGGACATTCTGCTCGACACGATGTTCGAACTGCCCAGCATGGAAAACGTCGAGGAAGTGATCGTCAATGAAGAGGCGGTCACATCTGGCGCCAAGCCGCTGATGATCTACGCCGAAAGCGCAAAGAAAGAGGGCGCCTCGGCGGGCTGACACGACCGCAGCGACGCGAGACACAAAAGGGCGGGCCTACGGGCCTGCCCTTTTTCGTTTTGATGCGCGCGGCACCGCCATTGCGGCCTTTGGCCCACTGGACGTTTGCGCGCCGATGCGGCATATCAGGGGCAACGACCTTCGGAGGACGACATGGGCATTCTCAACTCGCTGCTGCGCGCCGTCACCTGGTGGCATGGCCAGACCCTGAACACGCAGCTTTGGACCTGGCGCAAGGGCACCAAGGTGGGCGAGGACGCGCAGGGCAACATCTTCTATCGCTCCAAAGACGGCGATCGCCGCTGGGTCATCTACAATGGCGAGGCCGAGGCAAGCCGAGTGAGCCCGGAATGGCATGGCTGGCTGCATCACACTTACCAGGATCCGCCGACCGAGGCGCCGCTGGCCCATCAGTCTTGGGAAAAGCCGCATCTCGAGAACCTGACAGGCACTGCGCTGGCCTACGCGCCGGCAGGCTCGATCAGGCGCAGCGAGCCTAAGCCGCGCAGCGAATACGAGGCGTGGCGGCCCGAATAAGGCCCGCCTCTTCCACCT
This sequence comes from Roseovarius nanhaiticus, assembly GCF_900156535.1. Lineage (NCBI taxonomy): Bacteria > Pseudomonadati > Pseudomonadota > Alphaproteobacteria > Rhodobacterales > Roseobacteraceae > Roseovarius > Roseovarius nanhaiticus. Next base: position 1,258,094 of record NZ_FTNV01000001.1, read on the forward strand.
GAAATCAAGGCGCGCCGGCGCCAAGTCAGAGAGCGATCATGGCTGAAAACAAGAGCGAAGTCATCGCGGGGGCCGTTGTGCTGGCCGTGGCCTTGGGATTTGTCTTCTACGCGGGCAAATTGACCGGTGCATCGGCTGGTGGCCAAAGCTATGAGCTCGGCGCCTCCTTCCGCTCGGCCGACGGGATCACGGTGGGCACGGATGTGCGCCTCGCAGGCGTCAAAGTGGGCCGCGTGACGTCGATGGCGCTCGATCCTTCCACATACCGGGCGGGCACCACGATTAGCGTGGCCGAGGGTATCTCGGTGCCTGACGACAGCGCGCTGGCCATCTCCTCCGAGGGGCTTCTGGGCGGCAATTATGTCGAGATCCTGCCGGGCGGATCGCCCATCCATTTTGAGCCCGGTGACCAGATCGAGTTCACCCAAGGCTCTATCAGCCTTGTGTCGCTCCTCATGAAGTTCGTTGGCGGCGACTCGGGTGAGGTGCCAAGCGAATGAGATGGGCGGCCCTGATGCTGGCGCTGGTGCCCATGATGGCAAGCGCGCAAGACGAGGCGGCTGTCGGCACCGGCGCCGTGCTGCGCGGGCTGGAAAAGGTCTCCGGTGATCTGGTGGAGATGAACTTGCGCCCCGGAGAGGAGGCCAGCATCGGGCCACTTACCGTCACATTGCGCGAATGTCGGTATCCCCTGGGCGATCCGGCGGCGGATGCCTTTGCCTTCGTTACCATTCGCGACGAATCAGAAGCGCAGCCGATCTTCTCGGGCTGGATGATTGCGTCATCGCCCGCGCTGAATGCGTTGGATCATCCGCGGTTCGACGTCTGGGCATTGCGCTGCAGCACCGAGTGAGGCGACGGGTCCAGCGGCACCGCGTCGATGCCCGCCGGGTATTGGAGCGCGATGGCCAACTGACTGCGATAGGCGCCGCGGCTGATCTCGATCCCGCCAAGGCTGGCCAAGTGGTCCGTCAGGAATTGCGTGTCGAACAGGCGATACCCGCAGCGGCGTAGATGATCGACCAGATGCACCAGAGCCAGTTTCGAGCCGTCATTGGCGGATGAAAACATACTTTCCCCAAAGAACGCGGCGCCAAGGCTGACACCGTAGATGCCGCCAATCATGCGGCCCGATACGGTAATTTCCAGCGAATGCGCGTGCCCCATCTGGTGCAGGGCGATGTATTGACTACGGATCTCGCCGTTGATCCACGTCTCGGGCCGGTCGGCACAGCCATCGACGACGCCCGCAAAATCCGCGTTGAGGCTGACCTCATAGCCGCCGCGCCGCATCCTCTTGGCCAGACTACGCGAGATGCGTAAACCGTCCATCGGAATGATGCCGCGGCGGCGGGGATCGACCCAGAAAATTTCTGGGTCGTCGCGCCCTTCGGACATCGGGAAAATTCCTGATGCATAGGCATTCAGCAGAAGGTCCGGCGTTAGCGAAAAATCCGCATCCTTCATGTTATGCCTCGCAAAGCGGCCTTAGCCGCGCAGGTTGGTCTCCAGCCAATGTTCCAGCCAGTGTATGTTATACTCGCCGGTCTGAATGTCGTCTTCCTGCAAAAGCGCATGGAAGAGCGGCACGGTGGTGTCGACCCCGTCCACGATCAACTCGCCCAAGGCGCGGTTCAGACGCGCGAGCGCTGCGGGCCGATCAGACGCATGCACGATCAGCTTGCCGATGAGCGAATCGTAATAGGGCGGGATGCTGTAGCCATCGTAAAGCGCGCTATCCATGCGCACGCCAAGGCCGCCGGGTGCGTGGAACTGCGTGATCCGGCCCGGACGGGGCGCGAATTCCGGCAACTTCTCGGCGTTGATGCGGACCTCGATGGCGTGGCCGTTGATCTTCAGCTCGTCCTGTTGGAACTCCATCTCGAGCCCGGCAGCCACACGGATCTGCTCGCGCACCAGATCGACGCCAAAGATGGCCTCGGTCACGGGATGTTCGACCTGAAGACGGGTGTTCATCTCGATGAAATAGAACTCGCCATTCTCGTAGAGAAACTCGATCGTGCCTGCGCCGGTATAGTTGATGCGCGCCACGGCATCGGCGCAGATCTTGCCAATGCGGTCGCGCTCTTCCTGAGTGATCGAAGGGCCGGGCGCCTCCTCGAAAACCTTCTGGTGGCGCCGCTGGAGTGAGCAGTCGCGCTCGCCCAGGTGCACAGCGCGGCCCTTGCCGTCGCCAAAGACCTGGATCTCGATATGGCGCGGCGTGGTCAGGTATTTCTCGATATAAACTTCGTCGTTGCCGAAATTCGACTTGCCCTCGGCGCGCGCGGTCTGGAATGCGCGCTCCATCTCCGTCGCGTTCTGAGCGACTTTCATACCCTTGCCGCCGCCGCCCGCCGTGGCCTTGATGATGACCGGATAGCCGACCTCCTCGCCAATGCGTTTGGCCTCGGCCAGATTGGCGACGCCGCCCTCGCTGCCGGGCACGCAGGGCACACCCAGCTGCTTCATCGTGTCCTTGGCGGTGATCTTGTCGCCCATGACGCGGATATGCTCGGCCGTGGGGCCGATGAAGGTCAGGCCGTGATCTTCGACGATCTGCACGAAGGTGGCGTTTTCGCTGAGAAATCCATAGCCCGGGTGGATCGCCTGCGCGCCCGTCACCTCGCAGGCCGCGATGATCGCGGGGATCGAAAGGTAGCTGTCGGTGCTGGCGGGGGGGCCGATGCAGACGCTCTCGTCAGCCATGCGCACATGCATCGCGTCGGCGTCTGCGGTGGAATGTACGGCGACGCTATGGATGCCCATCTCGCGTGCGGCGCGGATGACCCGCAGGGCGATTTCGCCCCGGTTGGCGATCAGGATCTTGTCGAACATGGGTTTGCCTTACTCGATGATCATCAGGGGGGCGCCGTATTCCACGGCACCGCCATCCTCGACGAGGATGCGCTTGACCGTGCCGCCGCGCGGGGCGGGGATGTGGTTCATCGTCTTCATCGCCTCGATGATCAGCAGCGTGTCGCCCTCGCTGACCTTGTCGCCGACCGACACGAAGCTGGGCGCACCCGGCTCTGCCTGCGTATAGACGGTGCCGACCATGGGCGAAGTCACGGCGCCCGGATGGCTGGCCGGGTCTTCGCCCTGCGCCGGCGCGCCGGATGCGGCCGGTGCGGCGCTCGGGGCGGCCGGGGCATGGGCCACGGGCGCGGGCGCAGCGTAATGCGCTTGCGGGGCGGCCTCCATCTTGCGGCTGACCCGCACGTTCAGGCTGTCATCCTCGCCATAGTCGCGCTTGACCTGAAGTTCGGTCAGGTCGTTGTCGTTCAAGAGCTCGGCCAGCGCCTTGATGAAGGCGACGTCGTCGTCATGCGTTGTCTTGGGCATCATGGATCCTCAAACGGCTTGCACCCGAACCGGGCGCTTATGTGATTTTCGCCGCTTATATGGCATGCGGGCGCCATAGAAAACCGCGATTGTGCAGCGTTGATGCGTCCCGGCCACGTGCCGCTTGCTGCGCGGGTTGCCTTGAGGGGCGCTGCAGCTTATGTGCGGCACACTACGCGGTCGCAGCCTACCCGCTCAAAACAAGGACGAGATATGAAAGTCATAGTCATCTGCTCCGGCGGAATGGATTCGGTCGCATTGGCGCATCGCTATGCGGCGACGGGCGATCTGCACGCGCTCTTGTCGTTCAACTACGGTCAGCGTCACGCGAAAGAGCTTGAGTTTGCCGCGCTCTGCGCTGCCCGTCTCGGCGTTCCGCACCATGTCATCGATATCAGCGCCATCGGTGCCGCCTTGAGCGGCAGCGCACTGACCGACGATATCGACGTGCCGGATGGCCATTACGCCGAAGAGACGATGAAAATTACCGTGGTGCCGAACAGAAACGCCATCATGCTGACGATCGCCTTCGGCATGGCCGCCGCACAAAAGGTGGACGCGGTGGCGACGGCGGTGCATGGGGGCGATCACTTTATCTACCCCGACTGCCGCCCCGATTTCATCGCCGCGTTTCAGGCGATGGAGGATCGCGCGATGGAGGGTTACGCCGACATCCGGCTGCTGACGCCCTATGTGCAGGGCACCAAGGCCGACATCGCGATTGACGGCGCCAAGCACGGCACGCCCTTTGCCGAGACATGGTCCTGCTACAAGGGAGGCGATCTACAGTGCGGGCGTTGCGGCACCTGCGTCGAGCGGCGCGAGGCGTTTCATCTGGCCAGCGTCGAGGATCCGACGACCTACGCGGATCCGGATTTCTGGCGCAATGCCACCGGTCAGGAGGGCTGAGCCATGTACCGTATCACCAAGGAATTTCACTTCTCGGCGTCGCATCAGCTGTTTGGTCTGCCCGAAGATCACCAATGCGCGCGCCTCCACGGGCACAACTATATCGTCGTGGTCGAGCTGGCTGGGGCCGAGCTGAACCAGCATGGCTTCGTGCGCGACTATCTCGAGCTGGCGCCGCTCAAGCGGTATATCGATGACGAGCTGGACCACCGCCACCTCAATGACGTGCTGGGCGACGATTGCGTTACGGCCGAGCGCATGGCCAAACACCTCTATGATTGGTGCGCCGCCCGCTGGCCCGAAACAGCTGCCGTAAAGGTCAGCGAAACGCCCAAGACATGGGCCGAGTATCGACCGTGAGCGACGTTCTGCGCATCTCCGAGATCTTTGGCCCGACCATCCAGGGGGAGGGCGCGCTGATAGGCGTGCCGACGGTTTTCGTGCGCACCGGCGGCTGCGATTTTCGCTGCGTCTGGTGCGATAGCCTGCACGCTGTGAACAGCGAATATCGCCATACATGGGCGCCGATGAGCGCCGTGGACGTGATGGCCGAGATCCGCCGCCTTTCGGGCGGCGTGCCCCTGACCGTTACGCTCTCGGGCGGCAATCCTGCGATCCAGCCGATGGGTGATTTGATCGAGATGGGCCGGGCCGAGGGCTATGGTTTTGCGATCGAGACCCAAGGGTCGGTCGCGCGGGACTGGTTCGCGCAATTGGATATGCTGGTGCTTAGTCCCAAACCGCCGTCGTCCGAGATGGAAACGGATTGGGCAATCCTGCAGGACTGTATCGACGCCGCCAAGGATGCGCCGACTGTGCTGAAGATCGTCGTCTTCGACGAGGCGGATTATGCCTATGCACGGGACGTGGCCGCGCGCCATCCCGACCTGCCGATCTATCTGCAGCCCGGCAACCATACACCGCCCCCGCCAGAGGATGACAGCGCCACCGTCGATCAGGACGGGATCGACGCGCGGATGCGCTGGCTGGTGGACCGGGTGATTGCGGATCACTGGCACGCGGCGCGGGTGCTGCCGCAGCTGCACGTCATGCTATGGGGAAACAAGCGCGGCGTTTAGGGCCGGCAAAGGAGACCGTATGAGCGAGAATATCTACCAAGATCTCAAACAACTGGGCGCAAACACGGCCCTGCCGGACGACCCGGACACCGCCGAGCTGGAGCGGGTCAAGAACCCGCAGGCCGATGTGGACTATAACGTGCGCTTCGTCGCGCCCGAATTCACGTCTCTCTGCCCGATGACGGGCCAGCCGGACTTTGCGCATCTGGTCATTGATTACGTGCCGGGCGAATGGCTGGTCGAGTCGAAATCGCTCAAGCTCTACCTTGGCAGCTTTCGCAATCACGGGGCATTTCACGAGGATTGCACCATCACCATCGCGCGCCGGATTGCCGAGTTCACCGAAGCCAAATGGCTGCGCATCGGGGGCTATTGGTATCCGCGCGGGGGCATTCCGATCGACGTCTTCTATCAGACGGGCGAGATGCCGAAAGGTGTTTGGATCCCGGATCAGGGCGTGCCGCCCTATCGCGGACGCGGCTAAGAGTTTTCGCTGAAAAGTCTTGGGTCCGACTTGCCACAAATTTTGCGCCCCGCGAGATGATCGCGGGGCGCTTTTCGTTATTTGCGGTTCATCCGATTTTCGATCAGATCGTCCACAACCGAAGGATCCGCCAGCGTTGACGTATCGCCCAGCGTAGCGTGATCGTTTTCGGCGATCTTGCGCAGGATGCGGCGCATGATCTTGCCCGAGCGGGTCTTGGGCAGGCCGGGCGCCCATTGGATGAGGTCCGGCTTGGCGATGGGGCCGATCTCGGTGCGGACCCATTTTTCCAGATCCTTGCGCAGCTCGTCCGTTGGCTCCACCCCGTTCATCAACGTCACATAGGCGTAGATCCCTTGGCCCTTGATGTCGTGCGGATAGCCGACGACGGCGGCCTCGGCCACGTCCGCGTGGGCGACAAGGGCCGATTCCACCTCGGCCGTGCCCATGCGGTGGCCCGAGACATTGATCACGTCATCGACGCGGCCCGTAATCCAGTAATAGCCATCCGCATCGCGGCGGCATCCGTCGCCGGTGAAGTAATACCCTTTGTAATCCGAGAAATAGGTCTTCTCGAACCGCTCATGATCGCCATAGACCGTGCGCATCTGGCCGGGCCAGCTGCTCTTGATGCAAAGGACGCCCGAGGCTTCGGTCTCAGTCTGCTCTTCGCCGGTCTGCGGGTCCAGAATGACAGGCTCGATCCCGAAGAAAGGCGTGGTGCAGCTGCCGGGCTTGGTGGGGGTGGCGCCGGGCAGGGGGGTCATCAGGTGGCCGCCGGTTTCGGTCTGCCACCAAGTATCGACGATGGGGCGCGTGCCCTTGCCGACGACATCGTTGTACCAGTTCCACGCCTCGGGGTTGATCGGCTCGCCCACGGTGCCCAGCACCTTGAGATCGCTCAGATCGCATTTCTCGACGAATTCCTTGCCTTGCCCCATCAGCGCGCGGATGGCGGTGGGGGCCGTGTAGAACTGGTTCACCTTGTGCTTTTCGCAGACCTGCCAGAAGCGGCTGGCATCGGGATAGGTCGGCACGCCCTCGAACATCAGCGTCGTCGCGCCATTCGCCAGCGGGCCGTAGATGATATAGCTGTGGCCGGTCACCCAGCCCACATCGGCGGTGCACCAGAAGACGTCGCCGTCGTGATAGTCGAAAACGTATCTATGCGTGAGGCCGGCATAGAGCAGGTAGCCGGCAGAGCTATGGACGACGCCCTTGGGTTGCCCGGTGGAGCCCGAGGTGTAGAGGATGAAAAGCGGATCCTCGGCGTTCATGGGGCGCGCGGGGCAGTCGGGGCTGGCGTGCTCCATCTGCGCCTTCACGTCGATGTCGCGCCCGTCGATCCAGGTGGTCTGGCCGCCAGTGTGCTTAACGACGAGGCAGCGCACCTTGTCGTCGCAATGCAGCAGGGCGGCATCGGTGTTGGATTTGAGGGCCGTCTTGCGCCCGCCGCGCGGGGCCTCGTCGGCGGTGATGACCACCTTGGCGCCGGAATTGTTGATACGGTTGGCCAGCGCATCGGGCGAAAAGCCTGCAAAGACGATGGAATGGACCGCGCCGATGCGTGCGCAGGCCAGCATGGCATAGGCGGCCTCGGGGATCATGGGCAGATAGATCACCACCCGGTCACCGCGCATGATGCCCTGGCTCAGCAGGACGTTCGCCATGCGGCAGACCTTTTCGTGCAGCTCATTGTACGTGATGTGCAGCGCAGGCGTCTCGAGATCGTCCGGCTCCCAGATGATGGCGGTCTGGTCGCCGCGCGTCTTGAGATGCCGGTCGATGCAGTTGGCGGCGACGTTCAGGACGCCGTCCTCGAACCAGCGGATATCGACATTGCCCATCTCAAAAGACGCGTTCTTCACCTTTGTAAAAGGCTCGATCCAATCCAGGTTTTGCGCATGTTCGGACCAGAACGCGTCCGGATCCTTGATCGAGGCGGCGTACATCTTGTCATATGCCGCGGCGTCGATATGCGCGTTTTTTGCGAATGCATCGGAGGGCGGATAGGTTTTGTCGGACATGGCTGTGACCTTCTTCTGGTAGGGAGGCGGGCGGCGCGCGCGGCGCCGCCAAGCATGGCGGCGTCAGATCGCCAGATATTCGGCGCGCAATTCTTCGTTGTTCAGGACCTCTTCGGCACTACCGTCAAAGACGATGCCGCCTGTGTCAAGAATGACGGCCCGGTCTGACAGGTTCAGCGCGCGCACGGCGTTCTGTTCGACCAGAATGGTGGTTATGCCTTGCTGCTTGATGATGCGCAGCGTCTTTTCGATCTCGTCGACGATCACCGGGGCCAGCCCCTCGTAAGGCTCGTCCAGCAGCAACACCTTGATATCGCGGGCCAGCGCGCGGGCAACCGCCAGCATCTGCTGTTCGCCGCCGGAAAGGGTGACTCCCTCCTGCTGGCGCCGCTCGGCCAGGCGTGGGAACAGCTCGTAGAGGCGCTCGATCGACCAGCCGACGGGCGGCGCGATCTGCGCCAGTTGCAGGTTTTCCTCGACCGTGAGACCGGGGATGATGCAGCGATCCTCGGGCACGAGGCCGATGCCAGCGACGGAGGCCTCGTGGCTTTTCATCTTGTGCAAGGGCTGGTGATCCAGCCAGATCTCGCCATGATTCAGCTGCGGATTGTCCATGCGGGCGATGGCGCGCAGCGTCGTCGTCTTGCCCGCGCCGTTACGGCCCAGCAGGGCGAGGATTTCGCCCTCGTGCACGTTGAAGCTGATATCCTGAACGATATAGCTTTCGCCATAGTACGCTTGCATGCCCCAGACGGACAGAAAAGCGGGGGCCGTCGCGGCGTGATTGGCATTCTTCGAGAAGTCGGGTTGTGCGGTCATGTCATATGTCCTTTTGCGGGCGTCATCGGCGGCGACGTCAATGAGCGGTTTCGCCCAAGTAAGCTTCGCGCACCTTGGGGTGGCCCTTGATCTTGTCCGGCGTGTCCTCGACCAGGGGGGTGCCCTGCGCCAGCACGGTGATACGCTCGGCCAGGCTGAACACCACGTGCATGTCGTGCTCGATGATGGCGATGGTGATCTCGCGCTCGTCCTTGATCTGCTTGAGCAGGTCGATCGTGTTGTTGGTGTCGGCGCGGGCCATGCCCGCCGTCGGCTCGTCCAGCAGCAGCAGGCGCGGCTCTTGGGCCAAGCACATGCCGATCTCGAGGCGGCGCTTGTTGCCCCGGCTCATCGCGGCTGAATGATTGTGCCGCTGGTCGGCCATGTTGAGGCTTTCCAGCATGTGCTCGGCCTGCTCCATCACCTCGCGTTCGCTGCCGACGGCCTCGATCGCGTGCATGCGAAAGGCGCCGTCACGCTTGGCGAAGATCGGGATCATCATGTTCTCCAGCACCGTCAGATCGCCGAATATCTCGGGGGTCTGAAAGACGCGGGAGATGCCCATCTGGTTGATCTCGTAGGGCTTGCGCCCCAGCACGGATTGGCCGTCAAAGCTGACCGATCCGGTATCGGGGATCAGCTTGCCGACCAGCACGTTGAGAAGGGTGGATTTACCGGCCCCGTTGGGGCCGATGATCGCGTGAACGGAGTTCTCCGCGACGCTGAGGTTCACGTCCCCCAGCGCCTGGAGGCCGCCGAAACGCTTGTTGACGTTCTTGACTTCGAGAATGCCCATGGGTGCGGTTCCTTATTCAGCCGGGGACGGCGCTTCGGAGGATTTCTTGGCCTTCTTGCCTTGGGCAAGGCGGCGGATACGCTGCCCCCCTTCGACGAGACCGCCGGGCAGGAAGATGACGACAAGCATGAAGACGAGGCCCAGCGTCAGGTGCCAGCCCTTGCCGACGAAGGGATAGATCAGCGCGACAGTCAGATCCTCCAGCCCGTCGGGCATCCAGTAGAACCAGTCATGCAGCACGCCCGAGTTGATCTTGGACACGATGTTTTCCATGTACTTGATCAGGCCCGCGCCCAGAACCGGGCCGATCAGCGTGCCGGCGCCGCCGAGGATGGTCATCAGCACCACCTCGCCCGAGGCGGTCCAGAACATCCGCTCGGGGCCCACTTGCGTGTCCATCGCGACCATCAGACCACCGGCGAGGCCAGCATACATGCCCGAGATGACGAACGCCGCCAGCGCGTAGGGGCGCGCATTCAGGCCCGTATAGGTCATGCGGGTGTTGTTGGATTTGATCGCGCGCAGCATCATGCCAAAGGGCGAGCGGAAGATGCGGATCGAGAGGTAAAAGGCCAACACCATCACCACGGCGGCGATGTAGTAGCCCGCGTTGAAGGTGAACTGCCAACCGCTGAGATAAAGGTCGACGCTGGAAGTCATGTCGAGGCCGAAAAGATTGGCACTGGCGCGCTCACTTCCTTCCAGCGCGCCGTCGAGAATGCGCGCGTCGTTCAGCTTCAGCTGCAGGCCCGTCTCGCCGCCCGTGATGGGCGTGAGGACCGAATAGGCCAGCGCATAGGACATCTGCGCGAAGGCCAGCGTCAGAATGGCAAAGTAGATGCCAGACCGGCGCAGCGAAATGTAGCCGACCAGCAGGGCGAAAAGCCCCGCAACGACCACCGCCATGATAATGCCGGGAATGATATTGGCCGTCAGCAGCTTCATCATCCAGATCGCGGCGTAGCTGCCAACACCGAGGAAGGCGGCGTGCCCGAAGCTGAGATAGCCCGTGAGGCCAAAGAGGATGTTGAAGCCGATGGCGAAGATCCCGAAGATCACGAAGCGCTGCATCAGGTCGGGATAGCCCGCGTTGAACTGCGCCATGCCCGAGTTTACCGGGAACGGGTTGAGGATGAAGGGGGCCAGCAGCGCGAGGGCCGTGACCAGCGCCAGCAAAAGGGCGTCTTTGCGTGTCAATCCAAGCATTGGCTTATTCCTCCATCACGCCTTTGCGGCCCATCAGGCCGCGCGGGCGGGTCAGCAAAACGATGATCGCAACAAGGTAGATGACGATCTGGTTGATGCCCGGCAGGGCTTCGAGAACGGCGGACATCGAGGCAAAGCTCTCGAGGATGCCCAGCAGGAACCCGGCCAGAACGGCGCCTGGCAGGCTGCCCATGCCGCCCACCACGACCACGACGAAGCTGAGGACAAGAAAGTCCATGCCCATGTGGTAGTTGGGGCTGTTGATGGGGGTGTACATCACGCCTGCAAGGCCCGCGACGGCGGCGGCAATGCCAAACATGATGGTGAAGCGCTTGTCGATGTTGATGCCCAGAAGGCCCACGGTTTCACGGTCGGCCATGCCGGCGCGCACGACCATCCCGAAGGTGGTGTAGCGCAGGAAGGCAAAGACACCGCCCACAATCACGAGCGCAAAGGCGAAATAGACGAGGCGCCAGTAGGGGTAGATGATCGAATTGGCCTGCATGCCAAGGAAGGCGCCGAAGTCGAACGAGCCGCGGAACGCCTCGGGGGCGGGCGTCGGGATCGGGTTGGCGCCGTAGAAATACTTGATGATCTCCTGCAGCACGATCGCAAGGCCGAATGTCACCAGGATCTGGTCCGCATGGGGGCGCTTGTAGAAATGCTTGATCAGGCCGCGCTCCATGATGACGCCGATGGCGATCATCACAGGAATGGCGAAGATGATGGACAGAGGCACGGCCCAATCGATGATGAAATTGCCGGCATTCTCGCCGACGAGGCCGTAGATATAGGGCACATCGACCGTCATCGGGTTGCCCAGGAAGTCTGTGCGCGTCTCGTCCACAACCGTGTGGCTGAAGGTCAGGATGCGGCTGAGCGTGACCGCGCAGAACGCGCCGATCATGAACAGGGCGCCGTGAGCAAAGTTGACCACCCCCAGCGTTCCGAAAATCAATGTCAGGCCAAGGGCGATCAGCGCATAGGCCGACCCCTTGTCCAGTCCATTGAGGATTTGCAGGATTATCGCATCCATCGATCTGCCTCACATGTCAGAAATCAGTCCAGCCACGAAACGGCCAGGTCAGGCCCCGTCTTGGGGACCGGCGCAGTAGTGATTTGATAGGGGTTGGCCCGTCCCCAGCCCTTGGCGGGGACGGGCCGCCGGGGCGCTTAGGCGCCCGGGTTGCACTCACCCAGGGTTGCCTCGGGGCCACCGAATTCGGGCGCGTCTGCCGCGTAGGTCACCTGCTCGGCAGGGGTCACCTCGACGATTTCGACGAGGTCGAATTCGTTCTCGGGGTTTTCCTTGCCGCGCACGACCACGACGTCCTTGAAGCACTGGTGGTCATCGCCGCGATACAGCGTCGGGCCGCTGCCCAGACCGTCGAATTCGAAGTCCTTGAGGGCCTCGACCACGGCGCAGGGGTTGAAGCTGCCCGCGCGCTCGACCGCATCCGCGTAAAGCAGCGTCTGCACGTAGCAGGTATGCGCCGCCTGGCTGGGCGGGAAGCCGAACTTTTCGCCGAAGGATTTGACGAATGCGTCGGTGCCGACATAGCGGTCGCCGAGCTCGCGCTGAAGTTTCCAGTCCCAGTTCTGCGAACCGAAGATGCCCGCGATGTTCTGGCCTGCGCCGCGTGCCATCAGCTCGGAATAGAGCGGAACGATGATTTCGAACTTCTTGTCGTTCACCATGCGGTCGCGCAGGCCAAACTGCACGGCGTTGGTCAGCGAGTTGACCATGTTGCCGCCGTAATGGTTCAGAACCAGCACATCGGCGTCGGACTGCAGGACGGGCGTGATATACGCGCTGAAGTCGGTCTGGGTCAGCGGGGTCTTGACCGCGTTGACGGTTTCCCAGCCCATGGCCTCGGTCGAGTTGCGGATCGCTTCCTCGGTGGTGTAGCCCCAGTTGTAGTCCGCTGTCAGGTGATACGCCTTGCGGTCGGTGCCATAGGCGTTCGCCAGAACGGGCGCGAGCGCCGCGCCGGACATCCAGCTGTTGAAGAAGTGACGGAAACCGTTGGCCTTGCGGTCCTTGCCGGTCGTATCGTTCGAGTGGGTCAGACCCGCCATGAAGATGACGCCGGCTTCTTGGCAGAGCGCCTGCACGGCCACGGCCACACCCGAAGACGAGCCACCGGTGATCATCACTGCGCCGTCTTTTTCGATCATCGACTTCGCCGATGCGCGCGCCGCGTCCGATTTGGTCTGGGTGTCGCCGGTGACGTACTCGACTTTCTTGCCCATGATGCCGTTGCCCTGCAGCGCCTTGGAGCTGAAGGTGTTCATCATGCCGCCGTCGCCGCCGCCGTTCAGATGCTCGACCGCCAGCTCGTAGGCGCGCAGCTCGTCGGCGCCCTCATCGGCATAGGGGCCGGACTGTGGCACGTTGAAGCCCAGCGTGACGCTGCTGGCATCGGTGGGGTCATTGGTGAACGCCGAGGCGCTGCTGGCCGTGAAAATCGTCGGAACCGCAAGGCCCGCGCCCGCGACGGCGCTGGTTTTCAGCATGCCGCGACGGGTGAAGTTGGATGTGGACATGTAATCCTCCCTTTATGATCAATTGTGGCAGACACCTCCTCCGCGTCACGCCACAACCGCACTTTGTGCAAACGCATTATGACACGGCGCAAGAAAACTTCTCAACAACTGCCTTTTGCACAACGATAATTTTGTAAATTTATGCACACGGACCGCTTGAATCGTGTAAATATTTGTCAATCACACGGAGGATTGCTTTGAAACGAAACGAAAATGGCGGGGGTTCTGCGGCGCAGCACGGATTGGACGCGGGCACGCTGACCGGCACCCGTATCCGCGAGCGGCGGCTCGAGCGCGGTCTGGCGCAGGGCGCATTGGCGCGCGAGGCCGGGATTTCGCCCTCCTATCTCAACCTGATCGAGCATAACCGGCGCAGAATCGGCGGCGGCATTCTCTTGCGTCTGGCCGCCGCGCTGGGTGTCGAGGCACAGGCGCTGGCCCATGGCGGAGAAGCGGCGCTGATGGACGGTCTGCGCGAGGCGGCGGGTGGCTTGCCACCCGAGGACGATGCCCCTGCGCCCGAGCTGGACCGGATCGAGGAATTTGCGGGCCGCTTTCCCGGCTGGGCGCATCTGGCGGTCGCCATGTTGCGCCGCAGCCAGGCCGAGGCACGGCGCGCCGATGCAATGGCGGACCGGCTGGCGCATGACCCGCATCTGGCCGCGTCGCTGCACGAGGTTCTGTCGGTCGTGACCGCCATCCGCTCGACCGCGTCGATCCTTACCGATACCGCCGCGCTCGAGCCGGAATGGCAGGCGCGGTTCCACCGTAATCTGGGCGAGGACAGCCAGCGGCTGGCCGAAGGGGCCGAGCGGCTTGTGCGCTATCTGGATGACGGGCCGGGCGCGGGCAGCGACATCCTGTCGCCGCAGGACGAGATGGACAGGATCATGGACGCGGCCGGCCATCGGTTCGCGCCGCTGGAAGCGGGCGGTAGTCCGGATGCGGTGCTGGAGGAGATCGAAGCCGAGGCGGGGTTGCGCCCCGGCACCGGCGCGCATGCGCTGATTGCGGAGGCGCTGGCCCGCTATGCCGCCGATGCGCGCGCGCTGCCTGAGGCGAAGTTGCGCGCGGCACAGGCGCGCCACGGCACGGCGCCTCTCGCGCTGGCGCAGGATTTGGGCGCTCCGTTGCCGCTGGTCTTTCGGCGCCTCGCGGCGCTGCCCGAGGATGTGGCCGGCCCGGTTGGCCTGATCAGCGCGGATGCATCGGGTGCCATTCTGACGGTCAAGCCGCTGGCGGGCTTCCTGGTGACCCGGCTTGCCGGTGCCTGTCCGCTTTGGCCCCTGTTCCGCGCGGGAGGGCAGCCGGGCATGGCGCTGCGCCAGCGCATCCAGCAGCCCGACCGCGACGCGCGCCCGGTGCTGGCCATGACCGCCACCGAAGAGGCGGCGCCCGGCGGCTTCAACATGCCGTCCCTGACGCGCAGTTACATGCTGCTCTTGCCCGAGAGCGCGGCCGATGCGCAGGATGGCGCGCCGCCCAGCCCTGTCGGCATATCCTGCCGGATCTGCCCGCGCCGCGCCTGCCTCGCCCGGCGTGAGCCGTCGATCCTTCCCGAGAGTGATCTGCCAGCTGCGCCAAGCTTTTGACAGGCAGGATCATTGCCGCCAATACTGGCGTGGGGCATCGCGCCGCTGCACTTGATTGACGCGATGTATCGCCGCGCAGCACGCGCAAGATAAGGGGAGGAGGCCGATGCCAAGGCAGGTCTTGTTGATCGAGGACGAGCCGAACATCATCGAGGCCATCAGTTTCATCCTGTCGCGGGATGGCTGGCAGGTGCGCAGCCATGCAGGCGGCGCCGGCGCCATGGAGGCCGTGCGAACGCGCCGTCCTGATCTGATCATTCTTGATGTGATGCTGCCCGACCGCTCGGGCTTTGAAATTCTGGGCGATATCCGCGCCGATCCCGACCTTGGCGCGACGCCCGTCCTGATGCTGACGGCGCGTGGCCAGCGCAAGGACCGCGACATGGCCGAACGCGCAGGCGCCAGCCGCTTCATGACCAAGCCATTCTCAAACGGTGAGATGCTGGAGGCGGTGCGCGCGTTGGCCGGCGGCCCGGACACGGCGTCATGAACGCGGCGCGGGGGCCGGGCAATGTGCAGGACAAGCTGCCAGCGCGTCCGCAGCCCCCGGCCGATGGCAAGCCGGGCGCGGGATATGCGCTTTTCGTGGCGCATGGCACGTACCGGCAGCGGCGCATGATAGATGCAGCTGGACTGTTGCCGGTGCTGGGCGCGCTCCTGTTCGCCATGCCGCTTCTATGGATGGGCGCGGGCAGCGGACCGGAGCCGGCGGCCCCCGCACGCACGTCGCATGTCATGATATACCTCTTCGCTGTCTGGGCCGGGCTTGTCATTCTGTCGGCCTTCATTACCCGCGGGCTGAAGACGGGAGGAGCCGTCCCAGAAGACGACGACACGCCGCCCCATAATTCCACGTCCCAGGACGGCGCGGTGCGAGACGGCTGATGGCCACCACGGGCATCCTTGCGGCGGTTTGCGTGATCTATGTGATCATTCTCTTTGCCGTGGCCTTCGCAGCGGATCGCGCGGCGCGGCGCGGCCGGGGTGCCTGGCTGCGCTCGCCGCTGGTCTACACCTTGTCGCTCTCGATCTATTGCACCGCCTGGACATTCTATGGCGCCGTCGGCTTTGCAGCGCGGTCGGGGATGGAGTACGTGACGATCTATCTTGGCCCCAGCCTGATCATGATCGGCTGGTGGTGGACGCTGCGCAAGATGGTCCGCGTGGGCCGCAGTCAGCGCATTACCTCCATCGCCGACATGATTTCGTCCCGCTATGGCAAGTCGAACACGCTCGCGGTCTGCGTCACGGTCATCGCGGTGATCGGCGCGACGCCCTACATCGCACTCCAACTGCAATCGGTGACACTGTCCTTCGCCGCCTTTTCGCCGTCCGGCCCCGAGGGCGGCGGGCGCTCGGTTCAGTCAATCGCGATCTATGTCGCGTTGGGCCTGACGCTCTTCACCATCCTATTCGGCACCCGGAACCTCGACGCAAACGAGCGGCATCACGGCGTGGTGATGGCCATTGCGGTCGAGGCGGTGGTCAAGCTGTTGGCCCTGTTGGCCGTCGGCATCTTTGTGGTTTGGGGGTTGGAGGGCGGCCTGGCGGCGACGATGGCGCGCATCGACGCCTCGCCCATCGCCGATTTCGATGTCTCGGGCAGCCGGTGGACCGCGCTTACGCTGCTGTCGGCCGCGGCATTCCTGTGCCTTCCCCGCATGTTCCAGGTCATGGTGGTCGAGAACGAGGACGAGGGCCATCTGCGCACCGCGGCCTGGGCGTTTCCGCTTTATCTGATGCTCATCAGCCTTTTCGTCGTGCCCATTGCCGCCGTCGGGCTGGATCTGATGCCCGCGGGCTCGAACCCCGATCTATACGTGCTGAACCTGCCGCTGTTGGCGGGGCAGGACGGGCTGGCGATCCTGTCATTCTTGGGCGGCTTTTCCTCGGCCACGTCGATGGTGATCGTCGCGGCGATTGCCCTGTCGACCATGGTGTCGAACCATATCGTGATGCCGATCTGGCTGCGCGCCACCGGTGGCGCGGCGATGATGTCGGGCGATGTGCGTCATGTCGCGCTTTTGGCGCGGCGCCTGTCCATCGGGGCAGTGGTGTTTTTAGGCTATCTCTACTTTCGCCTGTCCGGAGGGGGCACGGCGCTGGCGGCCATCGGTCTTGTGGCCTTTGCCGGCGTGGCGCAGTTTCTGCCCGCGCTGATGGGCGGTCTTGTCTGGCGCGGGGCCACGCGCAGCGGGGCGCTGGCGGGGCTGGGTGTGGGCTTTGTTCTATGGGTTTATTGCCTTTTCCTGCCCAGCTTTGGCGCGGGCGTGGTCCTGCCGGTGCATGTTTTTGAGGAAGGGCTCTTTGGCCTGTCCTGGCTCCGGCCTCAGGCGCTGTTCTGGACGGTTGGGATGGATCCGCTGGTGCATTCGGTGATGTGGTCCGTTGGCCTCAATACGGCCGCCTTCTGCATCGTGTCGATCCTGACCTTTCCGCGCCCGGTCGAGCGGCTGCAAGGTGCGCAATTCGTCAACGTGTTCGAGCATTCGCGCGGCCCCGGCACCTGGAGCGGCGGGCGCGGCCAGTCCGAGGACCTGCTGATCATGGCGCAGCGCATCATGGGTTCTGCCGAGGCGCAGGAATTGTTCAGCCGCGCCGCGCGCCGCCAGGGCCTGACCGGCTACCTGCCCGAGCCGTCACCCGAGTTTCTCGAATGGCTCGAGCGGCGCCTCTCGGGGTCGGTCGGGGCGGCGACGGCGCATGCCATGATCAGCCAGATCGTCGGCCGCGCGACCGTCTCGGTCGAGGATCTGCTGGCCGTGGCGGACGAGACCGCGCAGATCATGGAGTATTCCAGCCAGCTCGAAGCCAAATCCGCCGAGCAGGCCCGCACCGCACGCCAGCTGCGCGAGGTGAACGAGAAGCTGACGCAGCTTTCGGTACAAAAGGACGGGTTTCTCAGCCAGGTGAGCCACGAGTTGCGCACGCCCATGACGTCGATCCGCGCCTTTTCCGAGATCCTGCGCGAGGGCGATCTGAGCGCCGAAGAGCAGCAGAAATACGCCTCTATCATTCATGGTGAATCGTTGCGCCTGACGCGCCTTCTCGACGATCTGCTGGATCTGTCAGTGCTTGAATCGGGCCAAGTGGTGCTGAATGAGCAGTCCGGCACGTTGGCTGAGGTGCTGGACCGGGCCGTCGCCGCAACCATTGGCAGCGCGCCGCCGGGCACGGGCGCCGAAGCGGGCCTGCGCATTCAGCGCGACCCGAATGCCGAGGCGCTGCGCCTGAACACGGATCTGGACCGGCTGGTGCAAGTCTTCATCAATCTCATCGCCAATGCGCGGAAATACTGTGATGCGCCCGAACCCTTGCTGCATGTGCGTCCCGAGCTGGGTCAGTCCGGATTGACGCTCGATTTCATCGACAACGGCGCCGGCATACCGCTCAAGGACGAGGCGCTTATTTTTGAGAAATTCTCGCGGCTGGGTGCGTCCCAAGCGCCGGGGGCGGGTCTGGGTCTGGCCATTTGCCGCGAGATCATGCACCGGCTGGGCGGCACGATCGCGTATCTGCCGGGGCAGGGCGGAGGGGCGTTTCGCGTGACGCTGCCGCGCGAGGCGGTGGCACGGGCCTAAATCGGTACTGCTGAATTTCCCGCAACCTTTTGGTAACCTGAATGGCGCTAAGGTCGGTGCCAATTGGATCTGACACGGGGCGGCGACGCGGCGCATGACATCTCAGGGCGGCAATACGGTCATTCATCGCAAGGCCCGCGCCTCGCGCGAGGAATATCAGGCGCGCGCGATGTCTCCGGCCAAGGCGCTGAGGTTGGCGCTGGCCCAGGCGTCGGGCGCGCTCTTCGATTTGCCGATGATCGTGGCGGCGGTCGAGCAGGTCGAGATCTCGCAAACTGCACTGAGGGCAGAGTTTGCGGATGGCGGGCTCATGGTCCTTCTTGACGGGCCGCGCGGTGCGCGCGGGGCTGTGCGCCTCGACGCCGCCCTTCTGGCCGCGCTGATCGAGATTCAGACCACCGGGCGCATCACCGGGCGCGACACCGGCGGGCGGGCCGTCACGCGCACCGATGCTGCCATTGCGGCCCCGCTGATCGATGCGGCGCTGGCCGGTGCGGAGGCCAAGCTGACCGAGGACGCGGACCCGCAGGAGGACGGCAAGGCGGCGGCGCCCCATTGGGCATCGGGCTATCGCTTTGGCGTCATGATGGAGGACGCGCGCGGCATGGCACTGGCGCTGGATGCGCCGGCTTTTCACGTGTTTCGAATGATGGTCGAGTTGGGTGATGACGGTTATCCCGGCGCGCTGACCTTTTTGATCCCGGTCCCCGAAGTTCCTGCGCGTCCCGCTGCGGACGCGGGTGATGACGGTCTGCGCCGCACGCTTGAGCAAAGCGCGATGAACGCGCCTGCACTTTTGGATGCAGTGCTGGGCCGCGTGACCCTACCGCTTGAAAAGGTGTGCAATTTTGAGGTTGGGGCCCTTATTTCCCTCTCGGGCGAGCCGGGGTTGAAGGTGCAACTGGAGGCAAGTCAAAAACATGTCGTCGCGCTGGCGCGGCTGGGCCAGATGAATGGTGCGCGGGCCGTGCGTCTTTTGCCGGGCAAGGATGCCGTAGCGGCGCCATCCGATACAGGCGCCAATGGTGGGGCGCGAGCGTCTAACCAGAGTTTCGACATGGCCATGATCTCGGATATCGCGGATGCGGCGGCGGGGCTTGCATCTCGCCCTGCGCCGTCCGGCGGTCTACCGCCAAACGTGGCCGCGCCGGTCCGCATCGAGAGCGCGGCGCGTGATCCAGCCCGAATGGAAGATCAAGCCGTGGAGTGAGTGGCGCGATGCCCTAACGCAGGAAGATCCCGATCACGACCAGCATAAGGCCGATGACCGACATGAAGAGCGCGCCCATGTTGATAGGCAGCACCTTTTGCAGGACCGCGCGCATCCGCTCGTCATCCAGCTTGGCGCGGCGCGCGCGCCAAACCCGGGCAATGCACCAGAGCAATCCGCCAAGACCGGCTGCGGATACGGCGGCACCGACCCAGATAAGACTTTCCATGACTTTACTCCCGGCTGCTACGGGCCTATCGCGCCCGCTTTGCCCCTTACCCCTTGCGGACTTCAGGCTCAAGCCACCGGGGCTTGCGGGATGACGGGTCGCGCTGTAGTCACGGTCATCTTTGAGGATGCGGAGTAGACCCATGGACGACCAGACCCCCGATGCCACCTACCGCGTGACGGCCGATGAACTGCGCCAGTTTATCGAGCGAATCGAGCGCCTTGACGCGGAAAAGAAGGACCTCGCCGAGCAGCAGAAGGAAGTCATGGCCGAGGCCAAGGCGCGCGGCTACGACACCAAGGTGATGCGCAAGGTCATCGCCCTGCGCAAGCGCGACAAGGACGACATCGCCGAGGAAGAAGCGGTGCTTGAGATGTATAAAGAAGCGCTCGGCATGGCCTGAGCGGCCGCCGCGCCGAGGCCGCCGGGATCCGAGGCACAGCGACGGCGGCCCGCGCGACTGCGAGCTTAACACACGATCACATCGCAATGGAAGGGCGCCGAGGCGCGCTAACGGTTTCTCGGACCGTGCGCTGCGCGGAGCGGCGGTGATCCGCGAAATGGACGCGCCGTCATTCGTTGTGACAGGCGCATTTCTGGCCACGTTCGTCGCTGGGGATGCGGTGCAGGACATTCTGCCGACCCCCTCTAGCTGGTTCCAGATCGTCTAGCAGGGGGGCAAGTTTATCGGCGCGGTGGCGCAGCAGGAATGATCCTGACGCGGCGCCGAAAGCAAAAAAGCCGCGCTGTATGCGCGGCTTTTTCCTTGTCTCAAAGCTGGCGCCCGGTTCAGGCGTCGTCGTCTTCTTCCGACTGCTGCTCGACCGCTTCGGCCAGGTCTTCGTCGTCCGATGCGGCAGAGCCGATATCGTCGAAGAGTTCCGCGATCTCGAAATCGGCGGCCGCTTCTTCTTCGGCTGCGAGTTCCTGGATCGACTTGCCCGATGCCTGCAATTCGGCCTCTTCGGGCGAACGCGCGACGTTCAGCGTGACGGTAGCGTCAACTTCGGGGTGCAGCGACACGTTGATGTCGTGCAGACCCAGCTCTTTGATCGGCGCGCCCAGCGAGACTTGCTTGCGATCGACGGTAAAGCCGTTCTCGTTTGCCGCGTCAGCCGCGTCACGCGTGGTGACCGAGCCATAAAGTGCGCCCGAATCGGCGGCCTGACGAATCACGACGAATTGCTGACCGTTCAGCTTTTCGGCCATCGCTTCGGCTTCTTTGCGGGTCTCAAGGTTCTGCGCCTCGAGATGCGCCTTGCGCGCCTCGAAATCGGCGATGTTACGCTCGGAGGCCGACAGCGCCTTGCGCTGGGGCAGGAGGTAGTTGCGTGCGAAGCCCGGCTTGACGTCGACGACGTCGCCCATCTGGCCCAGCTTGGCCACACGCTCGAGAAGGATAACTTGCATTGTCTTACTCCTTACTTGACGGCGTAGGGCAGCAGGGCGAGGAAGCGGGCGCGCTTGATCGCGCGGGCCAGCTCACGCTGCTTTTTTGCCGAGACGGCGGTGATGCGCGAGGGCACGATCTTGCCACGCTCGGAGATGTAGCGCTGCAGCAGGCGCGTGTCCTTGTAGTCGATCGCGGGCGCGTTCTCGCCCGAGAAGGGGCAGACCTTGCGGCGACGGAAAAACGGTTTGGTAGCCATGGGTTATGTCCTTTATCTGAGGGCGTTGATCAACGGCGCTCGCGGCGCTCGGACCGCTCGTCGCGCTTTTGCATCTGGACCGAGGGCAGCTCTTTGTGCTCATCGACCTTGATGGTCAGCGTGCGCATGACGTCGTCATGCAGGCGCATCAGACGCTCCATTTCCTGCACGGCCTCGGAGGGCGCGTCGGAACGCAGGAACGCGTAGTGACCCTTGCGGTTCTTGTTGATCTTGTAGGCCATCGTCTTGACGCCCCAGTACTCGTGATCGACGAGTTTGCCGCCATTGTCGGACAAGACGGTGCCGAAATGCTCGATAAGGCTTTCGGCCTGGGCGCTGGACAGGTCCTGGCGCGAGATAAAGACATGCTCGTAAAGGGGCATGTTGGATCCACTTCTATCAGGGCGCATTTCATAGGCGGGGCAATTCGTTTCGCGGCCCCACCACGAGAGACTGCGCGGTTCATACGTATCTGCGAAACGAGGCCGACCCTTACAGCCATCGTTCTGCGCGCGCAAGGGCCGGGGCGCGTGGCAGGGTCGCTGAAGGCCCGTCCAGTGCAGATGCCGCTCTTTGACCCGGTGTGCGCCCCATTCCTGCCGGAATTCCTAGTCAACCGTTAACCATGGAAACCAGACCCCATGGCAATGGTTGAATACGGCAACGGCAAGGGACGAAACTCATGACAGCACTTCCTGATACTTTCATGCCCGAAGGCCCCTTGCGTCATCAGCGCGTGGTGCCGCAGCACCATATCGAGATGAGCGATGACGGCGGCCTGCGCCGCCTCGGAATGCGCGGCACGGCGCTATCGCTGCTTGTTGCCTCGGTTGGGCTTTGGCTGGTCCCGGTGATAGAGGGCGACGCGATGATGCAGCTGTTCAAGCTCGCATTCTCGGCGGCGATGGCGATGATCGGCGTAATGCTCTTGGGCGCGCGCGTTGGCCCGATGGGCCCCGAGGTGCGTGTAGATCCGGCCACGCGCCGCATGACGATCATCGAGCGTGGCCACGACGGTCATGTGCGCAGCGAGACGGTGCACGATATCGACGCGCTGGGCGATATCGTGCTGCGCGACGGTCTGCTGACAGCACGCTGCGCGGGTGGGCAGACGCTGGTCACGTTGCCGGTGAGTGATCCGCGCATCGAAGCTGCTCTTATGCGCGTCCTGGCAAATCGCGCGGCCTGACGTCCGCGCATCCTCTGGGCAACTCTGCGCCGATGCGCACATGCTGTTGAGTTTCGCGTAATTGTCTTGGCCCTGCTTCGCTATACGTTGGAGATCAGTATTCGCAACCAACAGGAGCCTTTGACATGAAGACATCGCTACTCGCCGCCGCAGCCACCGCCGCCGCCTTGGCCGCTACCAGCGCCGCCGCCGAGCCCGTCGCCTACACGCTCGATCCCAGCCACAGCCAGGTCATGTTCACCTACGATCATCTTGGCTACTCGACGACCTACAACATGTTCGCCGGCTGGGAAGGCCAGATCATGTTCGACAAGGAAGATCCGGCCAATTCGTCGGTCGAAGTGTCGATCCCGCTCATGTCGCTCTATACGGGCTGGGAAGATCGGCTGACGCATTTCATGGGTGACGACTTCTTTGCCGCGCAAGAAGGCGATCTGATCACGTTCAAATCCACGGCGATCGAGGTGACCGGCGACGACGAGGCGATCATCACGGGCGATCTGACGATGAACGGCATCACCAAATCCGTGCAACTCGAGACCGAGCTGAACATGGACGGTCAGCATCCGATGCAGAACAAGGCTTGGCTGGGCTTCGATGCCGAGACAACCATTCTGCGGTCGGATTTCGGGGTGGGTGCCTATGCCCCCAACATCAGCGACGAGCTGGATGTCGAGATTTCCATCGAGGCGGGCGCCGCGGAGTAATTCCGCGCTGCTTTCCCGCATCGGCCCGCGTCCCTTGATCGGGGCGCGGGCCTTTTCGTGGGCGTTACTCGGCGTTCGGGACGTCCGCGCCACCCCCGCGCACCGCTGTCAGTGCCCAGTCGATCCGCACCTCATAGGCTAGCGAGCTCTCGTCCTTGGTATCGGTGCCGATGCCGAAGTTCATGCGATTGACTGTCAGCGCGCCTGCAGCGTTGGCCGTGTCGCCCTCAACGGCCAGCTCAACAGGCATGCGCACCGGCAAGGTTTCATCCCGGATGCGCAATGTGCCATCTGCGATCAAACCGTCCTCATTGATCAGGGTCGCCTCGAAGACGGCTGTCGGAAACTCTTCGGCTGCGAAGAAGTCTGCGCCCATCGCCTGCCCGGTGACCGAGCCAAGCGTCAGGGATTGGATGGCGATCGTCACCGTGACCGCGCCGTGGCGCCCGTCGGCATCCGACGTTTCGGCATAGTCGATCTGCGCGGTCCAGTCGGCAAAACTGCCGGTCACGTCCGTGCCGTTTTGCACGATGGTGATGCCCAGATTGCCCTCGGTGACCTGCCATTCGCTGGGCACATCGGCCAGTGCTTCGGCGCGCGCGGCCTCTGGCACGGTCAACCAGCCCGCGGCGCCGCCCAAGCCGATCGCAGCCGCCCAGACGGCCAGCGCCGCCAGTATTGGTAGGGCATGGCCCGGCTGCGCCTCGGTCGGCAGTGCGGTCTGGTGGCCCGGCAGCATGCGGCGCAGCGTGGCGTCGCGGTCAATGACGTGATGTTTGAGCGCGCCCGCGATATGCAGCGCGACGGAGCCTGCCAAAACCCATTGAAGAATGAAATGCAGCGCGCCCGTCACCTCGGCCACGGCCGGATCCTTGGGCACAAACGGCAGGCCCTGCCCGAACGGCCACCAGATCGGCGCAAAGCCGGTCGTCGCCGCGTGATGCACCCAGCCGCTGAGCGGGACCAGAACGAGCGAGCCGTAAAGCAGCCAATGCACCGTCTCGGCCAGCCGCGCCTCCATCGGCCTGTCGCCGTTCAACAGGGCGGGCTTCGGCTGTGAGATCGCCCAGAGGATGCGAAGGACCGCCAGTGCAAAGATGGTGACGCCCAGCGTTTTATGAATGGAAAAGAGTAGCTTGGCCCATTCCAGCACCGCATCTGTCGTCTGTATGTCCGGCGCCTCGATCCGGTGCGCCAGCTCGCTTGCGATCCAGCCCAGAGGGAACATCGACAGGATCATCAACGCGATCGTCCAGTGGAAGAATTTTGTCACGCTGCCATAGCTGGTCGCGGTGTTCCGGGTGGGCATGGGTCTGTTGTCCTTTGAGCGTTCAGTGCGTGGCAAGCTAGCGCAAAGGGGACGGGACGCAATCCTGCGACGGCGCACAGTCGCCCTGCGCCATTGCCTCGCGCGGCCTTGCGCGATATCCGTCGATGCAATCAGTCGAAGGAGGGCCAGCATGGGCCGAGCATTCATTTTTCCGGGGCAGGGTGCCCAGACCATCGGCATGGGCCGCGCATTGGCCGAGGCCTATCCGGCCGCGCGCGACGTCTTTGACGAGGTCGACGACGCGCTGGGCGAGGCGCTGTCGGCCACCATCTGGGAGGGCAATATCGAAACGCTGACCCTGACGCAGAATGCGCAGCCGGCGCTGATGGCCACCTCCCTTGCTGCGATGCGCGCCCTTGAGGCGGAAGGTGTGGATATTGCCGCCGCGCAATATGTCGCCGGCCACTCGCTCGGTGAATACTCGGCGCTTGCCGCCGCCGGCGCGCTGAGCGTGTCAGATACCGCGCGCCTTCTGCGCATCCGTGGCCGCGCCATGCAAGAGGCGGTGCCGGTGGGCGTCGGCGCCATGGCGGCGATCCTCGGGCTGGATCTGGAGGCCGTGCGCGCACTGGCCGCCGATGCCGCCGAGGGCGAGATTTGCGAGGCCGCCAATGACAATGATCCGGGGCAGGTCGTCGTTTCGGGCCATAAGGCGGCGGTCGAGCGGGCCGTCGAGATGGCGAAGCCGCGCGGCGCCAAGCGTGCGATGCTTCTCCCGGTCAGCGCGCCGTTTCATTGCGCGCTTATGGCGCCCGCCGCCGATGTCATGCGCGCCGCACTGGACGAGGTGGCGATGGATGCCCCCGCGGTGCCGCTGATCGCCAATGTCCGCGCCGAGGCCGTGACCGATCCCGAAGAGATCCGCGCGCTTCTGGTCAGTCAGGTGACGGGCGCGGTGCGCTGGCGCGAGAGCGTGGGCTACATGGCCGCGCAGGGCGTGACCGAGACATGGGAGATCGGCGCGGGCAAGGCGCTCTCGGGTATGGTCCGCCGGATCGAAAAGGACATCGCCGTGCGCAATATTGGCACGCCCGAAGAGGTGGTGGCCGCGGCTGCCGCCCTGCAAGACAGCTAAAAAGGAATTTCTGATGTTTGACCTGACAGGCAAGACCGCGCTCATCACCGGCGCATCGGGCGGGATCGGCGGCGAGATTGCCCGCGCCCTTCACGCGGCGGGCGCCACCGTGGGCCTCAGCGGCACCCGCACCGAGCCGCTGGAGGCATTGGCGGCCGATCTGGGCGAGCGCGCCCATGTGCTGCCTTGCAACCTATCCGACAAGGACGCGGTCGAGGCGCTGCCCAAGCAGGCGATCGAAGCGATGGGCGCGCTGGATATCCTCGTCAACAATGCCGGGATCACGCGCGATCAGATCTTCATGCGTATGTCGGATGATGAATGGCAAAACGTGCTGGACGTAAATCTGACCAGCACCATGCGTCTTTGCCGTGGCGTGATGCGTCCGATGATGAAGGCGCGCTGGGGCCGCATCATCAATATCAGCTCCATTGTGGGCGCCACGGGCAATCCTGGTCAGGCCAACTATGCTGCCTCCAAGGCGGGTGTCGTCGGCATGACCAAATCCATCGCATACGAGGTTGCCAGCCGCGGCATCACCGCCAACGCCGTTGCCCCTGGCTTCATCGCGACCGCGATGACCGACAAGCTGACCGAGGATCAGAAGTCCAAGATCAATGGGCAGATCCCCGCCGCCCGCATGGGCACACCGGCGGAGATCGCCGCAGCCGTGCTTTACCTCGCCAGCGACGAGGCGGGCTATGTCACGGGCACGGTGCTGCATGTCAACGGCGGCATGGCGATGCTTTGACCATCGCCTTGCACGGGGCGGCGAAAACATTTGCCTCGCGCGCGCCATATGCTATAGGCGGCGCAGATTTGCAGGGGGCCGCGCCACGCGGCCCTTCGTAGAGTGCCTCGGAGGGCATTGACTTAACGCCCTCATTGGGCACCATTCACGTCGCTACCCGCCTTGCCGGGCGGGGGCAAAACGGGCCGAGGCGCCCATCGAGAAAACAAGGATTATGACATGAGCGATATCGCAGACCGCGTGAAGAAAATCGTAGTCGAGCATCTGGGCGTCGAAGAAGACAAGGTTGTCGAGAACGCATCCTTCATCGACGATCTGGGCGCCGACAGCCTGGACACGGTCGAGCTGGTCATGGCCTTCGAAGAAGAGTTCGGGATCGAGATCCCCGATGACGCCGCCGAGAACATCCAGACGTTCGGCGATGCGGTCAAGTTCATCAAGGAAGCCTCCTGAGGCATCCCGGCGGGGCCCAGAAGGGTCCTGTCATTTGAACGGCGATCACGACATCAAAAAGGCCGCACAGCGTACGCTGTGCGGCCTTTTCTTTTCGCCATCAGCCTAAACAGCCGATCGGATCACATCTTAGTTCCAGAAGCCTTCATCGACGCTGGGCAGCGCTTCCATCTCTTCTTCGTTCATGCGTGTGAGCAGAACGAGCGAAGTGTCGTCGACGGGCACCAAGCGAACGTCGTCAATCGAGATCATGACGTGCTTGTCCGCGATGTCGAGGAAACCGCCGACTTCGGCGACAACACCCTTCATCTGACCGTCACGGCTCAGGACGATGTCTTCAATCGTGCCGATCTCGTTCCAGTCGGCGCCGACAGAGTCGTATTCTGCTCCGTCCCAACCTTCGTCGTTGGCCTCGTCCATTGTGTAGATGGCGCCGCCCGTGATGTCGCGGGTGCGGATCAAGTCGTCTTTCATGGCGGACATCGCTTCGCTGTTTTCCGAAGCGGTTTTCATGCTGCTGTCTTGTGCCATTGCGCCGCCTGCTGCGACGGTAAGAGCCAGTGCGCTTGCTGTCAGGAATTTCATTTCTGCATCTCCTTATCTTGCGTTGCGTTCGGGTACCCAACGGGGCGATGCCATGTGAGTTCCGGGGATTTTGCGAGATTTCTTACAAAATGTCGCAGGAGCGCCCCGAGTGAGCGTGCGGCACGTCGCGGCGTTTTTCGGATCAGATGCGCCGATTTGAGACGATCGTGTCGCGCGCGCTCGGTGCATGGTGTGTCAGCTGCGCGCTGGGCGCGGTGCTGAGCGGGGACTGTCTGCCATGATCATCTATCCCACCCTGGAACTCTTGGACGGCAAATGCGTGTCGCTGGCGCGCGGGCAGCTGGACGCGCCGATGCTGTGGCATGTCGATCCGGTCGAGATGGCACGCGGATTTGCGCGGGCTGGCGCAACCTGGATGCATCTGACGGACATCAACGGGTTGCGCGGCGACGGTGACAATAACGCGCTGGTCGAAGAGATCATTCGCGCCGCGGGCATTCCCGTGCAGCTGGGCGGCGGGTTTCGGACCGAAAGCCAGGTGGCCTCCTGGATCGATCGCGGCGCGGGGCGTGTCGTGATCGGCACCATGGCGGCGCGCAACCCCAGCCTGTTGCATCACCTTGCCAAGTTCTTTCCCGATCAGATCGTCATGGCACTGGACGTGCACGAGGGTTCGGTTGCCACCGATGGCTGGCGCGAAAGGTCCAGCTTTTCGCCCGAGAGTTTTCTTTCGGCATTCGATGCCGATCCGCTGGCCGGAATCATCATCACTGATGTCGGGGCCATGATGGAGGAAACCGACGGCACGCTGGGCATGATCAGCGGCCTTGCGGCGCAAACGCGTCATCCGGTTATCGCGCGTGGCACGGTCTACACGGTGGATGATGTGGCGCGGCTCAAATACGTGCCCAATATCGCTGGCACGTTGATCGGGCGGGCGCTGATGGCACGCGACGTCGATCTGGCCGAGGCGATCGGAATTGCCTCCAGTCCAAGCGAGCCGGTCGCGGCCTTCCAATAAGAGGTCCCGGCGCAGGACGGTGCAGGCTGCCTGCGCGGCAGGCACCTGCCGCCGCGCCAGCACGGTCTTGCCCCCCGGCCCCAGAAAAGGGTAAGAGCAGCGCCAAAGAACTTAACCGGAAGGGGCAGCAATATGCGCCGTGTCGTCGTAACAGGCCTGGGATTGGTCACACCTCTCGCATCCGGTGTCGAGGAGAGCTGGAGCCGCCTTTTGGACGGCCAGTCGGGCGCCGGCCCGATCACACGCTTTGATCCGGTCAACGTGCAGACCAAATACGCCTGCGAGGTCCCTCTGGGCGATGGCACGGACGGCACGTTCAATGCCGACCACTACATGGAGCCTAAAGAGCGCCGCAAAATTGATGATTTCATCCTCTACGGCGTCGCCGCCGCGCAGCAGGCGGTCGAGGATAGCGGCTGGATGCCCGAGGACGAGAGCGCGCGCGAGCGCACAGGCGTTTTGATTGGCTCGGGCATCGGTGGCCTGCGCTCGATCGAGGAGACGACGCTGATCATCCGCGACAAGGGTGTGCGGCGTGTGTCGCCCTTCTTCATTCCCGGCGCGCTGATCAACCTTATCAGCGGTCAGGTGGGCATCCGCTATGGCTTCAAGGGGCCGAATCATTCTGTGGTTACAGCCTGCTCGACCGGGGCGCATGCCATCGGCGATGCCGCGCGGCTGATCATGTTCGGGGATGCCGACGTGATGGTTGCGGGCGGCGCCGAGGCGGCAATCTGCGAGATCGGCATCGCGGGCTTCAATGCCTGCAAGGCGCTCAGCACCAAGCGCGCGGACGATCCCAAGGGCGCGAGCCGGCCCTACGATGCGGATCGCGACGGCTTTGTCATGGGCGAGGGCGCCGGTATCGTCGTGCTGGAGGAATACGAGCACGCGAAGGCGCGTGGCGCCAAGATCTATGCCGAGGTGCTGGGCTACGGCCTGTCGGGCGACGCCTATCACATCACCGCCCCCAGCGAGGACGGCGATGGCGGCTTCCGCGCGATGAAGATGGCGCTGGGCCATGCGGGCGTCGATCCCGCAGATGTCGATTACATCAATGCGCATGGCACTTCGACCATGGCCGACACGATCGAGCTGAAGGCGGTCGAGCGGCTTCTGGGCGATGCGGCCTCGAAGGCGACGATGAGCTCCACGAAATCCGCGACCGGGCACCTTTTGGGCGCGGCGGGCGCGATCGAGGCGATCTTTTCGATCCTGGCGATCCGCGATCAGGTGGTGCCGCCCACCATCAACCTCGACAACCCGGCGGTCGAGACGCCGCTTGACCTGGCGCCCAACAAGAAGGTTGCGCGCGAGGTGAAGGTGGCGCTGTCCAACAGCTTCGGCTTCGGCGGCACGAATGCCAGCGTCTGTTTCGGCGCGGTGCGCTGAATGTGGCGCAATATCACTTCATCGGCGCTCAGTTTTCTGGTCGTCGTTGTGTTCCTGCTGGGCGGCGTGATCGTCTGGGGCCAGAACACCTATAAGGCCGAGGGCCCGTCTGACGCGCCCATTTGCCTGCGCGTGGATCGCGGCGCGTCGATGCGCGCCACATCCGACAAGCTGGCCGATCAGGGCGCAATCACCAGCCCCATGATCTTTCGTATCGGCGCCGATTACGCGGGCAAATCCGGCGATCTCAAGGCTGGCAGCTGGCTGATTCCCGAGGGCGCCACCATGTCCGAGATCACGCGCATCATCACGCGTGGCGGGGCCAGCACGTGTGGCACCGAGATCGTCTACCGCATCGGCGTCACCTCCTCCGAGGTCGAGCTGCGCGAGTTGGACCTTGAATCGAACCGTTATGTCGAAAAGGCCGCTTATGACCCGGCGACCGAAGAGGCGCCCGAGGAGTTTGCCGACGTGCGCGCGCAGGCCGATACTCGCTACCGCGTGGCCATCGCCGAGGGCACGACAAGCTGGCAGATCGTCGAGGGGCTGAAATCCGTCGAAGTTCTGGAAGGCGAGGTCGCCGAAATTCCTGCCGAAGGCACGCTGGCCCCAGACAGTTACGAAGTGGCCAAGGGCGACACCCGCGCCAGCGTGATCGAGCGCATGACCGAAGCGCAGGAAGTGATCGTCGCGGCCGCGTGGGCCAGCCGCTCCGAGGGGCTGCCATTGGCCAATGAGCAAGAAATGCTGATCCTCGCCTCGATCATCGAGAAAGAGACGGCGGTCGCCGATGAGCGGCGCCAGGTTGCCAGCGTGTTCGAGAACAGATTGCGCCAGGGCATGCGTCTGCAAACCGACCCAACGGTCATCTACGGTATCACCGAAGGGCAGGGCGTTCTGGGCCGTGGCCTCCGGGCTAGCGAATTGCGGGCCGCGACACCGTGGAACACCTATGTCATCGAAGGTCTACCGCCGACGCCCATCGCCAATCCGGGCCGCGCCAGCATCGAGGCCGCGGTCGATCCGGCGGCGACCGATTACGTTTTCTTCGTGGCCGATGGCACGGGCGGGCATGCCTTTGCCGAGACGCTGGACGAGCATAACGCGAATGTGGCGCGCTGGCGCCAGATCGAGGCCGAGCGCAACGCGGCCGAGTGATGCACCTCGATCGCGAGACGTCGCTGCGGCGAAAGGGCGCTTGACCCTCCGGCTTGCGGGGGCCAAGAACGAGCCGCGTCCAAACCACCCAAAAGGCAGGAGCGATAGATGGCCCGTAGCGGAGCACAAAGCGCAGAGTTGCGCGGTCGCGATCCGTCCAAGCGCATCGGTGCGCTGGCCGCGCTGACCCCATTTTTGATGCCGTACAAGCTGCTTATGGCAGCGGCGGCGCTGGCCCTCTTTTTGACATCTGCCGTGGCGCTGACCCTGCCGCTGGCCGTGCGCCGGGTGATCGACAATTTCAACGTCGAAAACGGCGAGATCCTGGACCGCTACTTCATTGGGGCGCTGATCATCACCGGGCTGCTCGCCATCGGGACGGGCCTGCGCTATGCGCTGGTCACCAAGCTGGGCGAACGTGTAGTGGCCGATATCCGCCGCGCCGTTTTCGACCGCGTCATCGGCATGAGCCCCGTCTTTTTCGAGCGGATCATGACCGGCGAAGTCCTCAGCCGGATCACAACGGATACGACGCTTATCCTCAGCGTCATCGGCTCGTCCATCTCCATCGCGCTGCGCAATGCTCTGATCTTTGTCGGCGGGCTTGTCCTGATGCTGGCGACGTCGCCCAAGCTGACGGGGCTGGTTCTGCTGATCGTGCCGCTGATCATCGTGCCCATCCTGACGCTGGGCCGCAAGCTGCGCAAGCTGAGCCGCGACAATCAGGACTGGATTGCCGCCAGTTCGGGCAAGGCCTCCGAGGCGCTGCTGAGCGTTCAGGCGGTGCAGGCCTTCACCCACGAGACCGCGACGCGCGACGATTTCGGCGGCGCGACCGAGGCCAGTTATCGCTCGGCCCAGGAACGGATCCGCGTGCGGGCGATCATGACTGTTATCGTGATCTTCCTCGTCTTTACCGGCGTGGTCTGTGTGCTCTGGATCGGCGCGCGCGATGTGCGCGGCGGGAATATGAGTGCCGGATCCTTGGTGCAATTCGTCATCTATTCGGTGATGGTCGCTGGCGCGGTCGGCGCATTGTCCGAGATCTGGGGCGAGCTGCAGCGTGCGGCGGGCGCGACTGAACGCCTGGTCGAGCTCTTGCAGAGTGACGATCCGGTGCAGGACCCGGCTGCGCCCGCCCCGCTGCCGGCAACCGTAATCGGCGATATACGGTTCGAGAATGTCGAGTTCGTCTATCCCGCAAGGCCCGACGTTCCGGCGTTGCATGATTTTGATCTGCACATCAAACCGGGCGAGACGGTGGCGCTGGTTGGCCCGTCCGGCGCGGGCAAGACGACCGTGATCCAGATGCTGCAGCGGTTTTATGACCCGAAAGGGGGCCGAGTCCTGCTGGACGGCGTGGCGCTGGCCGATATGCGGCGGGATGAATTCCGCAAGGTGATGGCGCTGGTGCCGCAGGATCCGGTGATCTTCGCGACCAGCGCGCGAGAGAATATCCGCTTTGGCCGCCTGGATGCCACCGACGCCGAGGTCGAGGCGGCGGCGCGCACGGCGGCGGCGCATGAGTTCATCATGGCGCTGCCCGGCGGTTACGCCGCCGAGGTGGGCGAGCGGGGTGTCATGCTGTCCGGCGGGCAGAAACAGCGCATCGCCATCGCTCGCGCTATCCTGCGCGACGCGCCGGTTCTTCTCTTGGACGAGGCGACCAGCGCGCTTGACGCCGAAAGCGAGCGCGCGGTGCAGGAAGCGGTCGACAAGCTGGCCGAAGGGCGCACCACGATCATCGTCGCGCACCGCCTTGCCACGGTGAAGAAGGCGGACCGCATCATCGTGATGGAGGCGGGGCGTATTGTCGCCGAGGGTACGCATGACAGCCTCGTGGCCGAGGATGGGCTCTACGCGCGGCTGGCGCGTCTTCAATTCACCGGCGGCGCCTAGGGTGCGCGGTGCGATTTTGTGTATTTTTGCCAAGATGAAACCCGGGGTGGGCCTGCCGGGGCTGGCAGGGCGCGAAGGGCACTGGTAGGATCGCAGAATGAAAATAGCTACCGCTGCATACCCGCTGGATCCACTGCCCGATTGGGCAGCCTACAAAGCCAAACTGACCGATTGGGTGTCGAACGCTGCCGGGCAGGGGGCGCAAATCTTGGTCTTTCCCGAATATGGCGCACTGGAGCTGTCGATGCTGGCCGGTCCCGATATCGCGGGTGATCTGGAGGGCTGCCTGCGCGCGACATCGGATCTGATGGGCGACGTAGACGATCTGCACAGCGATCTGGCAGCGCGATTCAATGTCCATATTCTGTCAGCCTCGGCGCCCGTCTTCGACGAAGGCATCAGCCCGCGCCCTGTCAATCGTACGACGCTGTTCGCGCCCGGTGGCGGGCGCGGCGTTCAGGACAAGCAGATCATGACCCGCTTTGAACGCACGCCCTGGGACGTAGTGGGCGGCGGCGGCTTGCAGGTCTTTGACACGGCCCTTGGCAAGATTGCTGTCCTGATCTGCTACGACAGCGAATTCCCCCTGCTGGCCCGCGCCGTCAGCGACGCGGAACTGCTGCTGGTGCCCTCCTGCACCGACACGCTGGCGGGCTATAGCCGCGTGCGAATTGGCGCGATGGCCCGCGCGCTGGAGGGGCAATGTGTCAGCGCCATGGCCTCGCTGGTGGGTGATGCGCCGTGGTCGCCCGCTGTGGACGTGAATGTGGGCATGGGCGGCATCTTTGGCCCGCCCGATCACGGGTTCCCGCCGACGGGCGTCATTGCCGAGGGTGTCATGAATCGCCCCGGCTGGACCATCGGTGAGGTTGATCTGGCGCGCGTGGGCGATGTGCGCGCGGATGGCGGCGTTCTGAATCGCGCGCATTGGGCCGATCAGGCGGGGCGGGACGAAGCGCCCGCTGTCGTATCCTTGCGCTGAGCTTTCTGGCGCGCCGTCCTCTCGGGCTGCGTGGATTGGCCAAGGACCACAATAGCCCTTGAAAAAGGGAAGGAATGGCGCCATTTAAGGCGCTGTTCCGCCGCAGTGCGGAAAGTACCGCTTTAGGAGACCACATGGCCAAGGAAGATACGCTCGAATTTCCCGGTGTCGTCAAGGAACTCCTGCCGAATGCGACATTCAGGGTCGAGCTGGAAAACGGCCATGAGATCATCGCACATACGGCAGGCAAGATGCGCAAGAACCGCATCCGCGTTCTGGCCGGCGACAAGGTGCAAGTCGAAATGACCCCCTATGATCTGACCAAGGGCCGGATCAATTACCGCTTCAAATAACGGCCCAATGGCGCTTGGCCGCATGCGGGACCGCGTTTCGCCATGGGCAAAGCGCTGCTGACCATCCAAGACACGTCAGGTGCCATGACCCAAGGGCTGATCTCTCCCCGCCTCATTCTCGGCTCGGCCAGCCCGCGCCGGAGAGATCTGTTGTCGCAGATCGGCGTCATCCCAGACGACATCCGTCCGCCCGATATTGACGAAACACCTGCAAAGGCGGAACAGCCGCGCCCCTATTGCATCCGCATGGCGCATGAAAAGGCGCTGGCCGTCGAGGCGGACGAATGCGATGTGGTGCTGTCGGCGGACACAACCGTTGCATTGGGGCGCCGCATTTTGGGCAAGCCTGCCGATGCCGCCGAGGCGGGGGCATTTTTGCGCGCCCTATCTGGCCGTCGTCACAGCGTGATCACGGCGGTAGCCGTCCGTCGCGGCGCCCGCGTCTGGCAGCGCGATGTTCTCACGAAAGTGCGGATGAAGCGGCTCGACGACGCCGAACTGGCCGCCTATCTCGCCACGGGGGACTGGCAAGGCAAAGCGGGCGGGTACGGTATCCAAGGCCCCGCAGGGGCGCTGATCCCATGGATTTCAGGCTCGTTCACCGCTGTCGTAGGCCTTCCGCTGGCCGAGACGGCGGTGCTGCTGCGAGCCGCAGGCTGGAGGGCGCAGGTATGAGCCGCGAGACCATTGTTCTGGATCATCTTGGCGGGCGCGAGACCGCCGCGCGCCTTGTGGGTGGGCGCCTTGAGGATGTGCTGATCGACAGCGACGCGCCGCGCGTCGGCACCATCTATCGCGCGATCGCCGACCGTCCTGTCAAAGGGCAGGGGGGCATGTTCTTGCGCACGCCCGATGGACCGGCCTTCTTGCGGCAGGTGCGCGGCCTTGCGCCGGGGCAGGTGTTGCTGGTGCAGGTCACCGGGCAGGCCGAGGCGGGCAAGGCGCTCCCGGTGACGCAAAAGCTGCTCTTCAAATCGCGTTACGCCATCGTGACGCCGGACGCGCCGGGCCTCAACATCAGCCGCCGGATCCGCGATGACGATCGGCGCGATGTTCTGATCCAGATCGCGCGCAGCGAAATGGAAGGCTCGGCCATGGGCCTGATCTTGCGCTCGTCTTGCCTGGACGCCGAGGATGACGAGATTGCCGAGGACATCCGCGCGATGGCCGATCTGGCCTCCGCCGTGATGGGCGATGCGGCTGGCGAGGCCGAAGTGCTGACCGAAGGCGACGGCCCCCACCAGCTCGCCTGGCGCGACTGGAGCGCGCCCGCTGACGTCATCACGGAGCCGGGCGGCTTCGAGGCCGAGGGCGTCATGGACCAGCTGGAGCAACTAGGCCACCCCCATGTCGTCCTCAGCGGCGGCGCCACGATGTATGTCGAGCCGACCCGTGCGCTGATCGCGGTGGATGTGAACACTGGCGGCGATACCAGCCCTGCGGCAGGCCATAAGGCCAACCTCGCCGCCGCGCGCGAGTTGCCGCGTCAGTTGCGCCTGCGCGGCCTTGGGGGGCAAATCACGCTCGATCTGGCGCCCATGGCCAAGAAGGACCGCCGTCAATTCGAGGACGCCCTACGCGCCGCCTTCCGCGCCGATCCGGGGGAGACGGCCTTGGTGGGCTGGACACCGCTGGGACATTACGAACTGCAAAGAAAGCGCGATCGCGCGCCTCTGGAGGTGCCGTCATGAGCTGTCCGATCTGCAACAAGCCGGCTGACGCTGCGCACCGCCCATTTTGTTCCAAGCGCTGCGCGAATGTAGATCTCGCCCGTTGGCTAGGCGGCCAATATGCCATCCCCTCGAACGATCCCGAAGACATCGAAGCCGCCTTGGATGCCGCGCAAGAGGCCGAGGAAGCTGCGCAGAAAAAACCGCATTGAAAAATATGCCAAACCCTCTGGACAGCGCCCGGACCCTCGCCTAGAACGCCCTCACCCGAACGCTCAAGCGTTCCCG
Organism: Roseovarius nanhaiticus; assembly: GCF_900156535.1. Taxonomy (NCBI): domain Bacteria; kingdom Pseudomonadati; phylum Pseudomonadota; class Alphaproteobacteria; order Rhodobacterales; family Roseobacteraceae; genus Roseovarius; species Roseovarius nanhaiticus. The sequence continues at coordinate 1,294,381 of NZ_FTNV01000001.1, forward strand.
TTGCCCGGGTAGCTCAGGGGTAGAGCAGTGGATTGAAAATCCTCGTGTCGGTGGTTCGATTCCGCCCCCGGGCACCACTTTGACCCATTGGAAATATTGCGCCTCTCGACCTGAGGTGCTTTGCGAAATTAGCGCCGATATCGTCGGGGCACGCAGAAGATCGCGCTTTCGTCTTTTGGGTAAGCTGTGTGTATTTTCTAATTTGCGTCTGTCGGTGGCGGCAGGTCTCAGAGTTTCCGAGGCGCCGGCTTGCCGGGATTGATCCTCGCCAATTTTCTGTTGCGCCGATTAGCTTCAACCTCTTGCGGCGGCTCAGGGAGAACGCTGATGCGGTATCGCGGCTTAGCCTTTTTCTATCCGAACGCTCGTGCGATGGAAGACAGTTCTAGCTATCAAACCGTTGGTTGACGCGCCGGTCTAGGTGACGATGTCATCATCCGTAAGCCCACCCGGCGGATGCTAAAAAATAAAAGCGGCCGCACGATCCCTCGTGCGACCCTATTAATTAGTAGCGGCCACGTCAGGAGGTTGCCTCTTTGTTAACCCCGCCCTTCATGGCAATCTCGGTCATGCGGCGGTCGCCGTCATAGGTTTGATCCAGGCACTTCTTCAGAACCGCCGCGTCGCTGTCCAAGCCAAGGCGGTTGGCGAAGGCGGCCAAAGTGCCATAGCCAGCCAATGCGTAATGCACCATGCGCTGGTATTGCGGGATTATGGCGGCGTCGCGCACGTCAGCGTCCGCGATCTCGTTGGACAATCCGTGTGCGCGCGCTTCTTTCACAAGGCCTTCCATGCCTTTGCAATGCTCGGCGCTGGGTTTGATGCCGTGCTCATTGCAGAGCTTTTCTATCTCGGCGATCCCGTCGGCAATACCGTTGCCGCCGGCGATCAGAGCCTCGGACAGCTCTTCGTCCTGGGCGGCGCGACCCAGTTCGGTCACGACGGGCAGGGATTGAGTGTTAGCGCTCCAGATGTCTTGCAATTGGTCGAGGTAAATGTCCTTGAGCGAGTTCATGGCCATGTCGATGTCCTTTCTTCTGGTTCATGGCCCAACCGGGCAGCGCCATGTAAGGTTCCTCTGATCGGTCAGGTTTGCCTGTATCTCGCCCGATTGCCTCTGGGTCTGAGCCAGAGAAAAAAGCTTTTCTGCCTGCCGGATCTCAGCGCTATGCGGGTTTGCGCTGTTCGTCAGAAGGGCAACCTCTCGCCGGGCTGCCGATGGTGAAACGGCCTTACCTTGCGTCTGCGAGATCGATGCGTTGGCTGAGCTCCGATAAGCGCGAGTTTGCGGACGTTCGCTGCGCTTATGCTTCTGTCCGGGTTCGAACGCATGGGAGCCTGCATGACTGCTCGGCCATCAGTTTTCCGGGTGCAGGTATTCCACGATCGCTACATCGTTCGAGCCGTTCAAGGGCAGACGCGCGTAATCAAGATTTTCAGGGCCAAGACTCGTATCCTTCAAGGCTGACAACAGCCGGCTGCGGGACAGATCGCGACCGGCTTGCCTTAATAGTTTGGCAAGCACACGGGCCGACAATGTCGCGTGCGCTTCCAGCGGGTGCAGGTCTTCGTCGAGGGCCAACTCAATGAGGTGCGGCGCTTCGATTATCAGAAAACTGCGTTCTGCATGAGGTGTCGCGTGCGCCTTTGATGCCAAACGGTACAGAATGACAGGATCGGGCAGTTCTGCTGGCACATGGCCGGCGAGGTCAATGACCGCATCCGGTTTTTGCTGGTTTGCGACGAAGTGATCTACCGGTCCAACCACAGCTTCCGGCACTGCCAGACGGATCAGGAACGACAGTGTTTCGACCCGGTCCGGTTCTGCGGAGATGCCAATCCGCTGCGCCGTCGTCGTCGCAAGATGTGCAGCGATGGCGCCATCGATATCACGTTCGGTCGGGAGAAAACTTCTTTGGATCGAGGCGTCTTCGCGCCCACCGATTGCGTTCAAGGCGAAGATAACCGGCAAACCCGTCGCGACCAGCTGATCGGTCAGGTCATCCTGATGCGGCGGCATGGCAAGTGCAGCGATCACCATGTCTGCCTGCCCGAGGGGATCATCGAGCGCCACCACCTCGATCTTGCGTCCGTAGACAGCGCCTGAGGGCAGGAGTCGCGCGACTTCATTTTTGAAAGCGTAGAGATATCGGGCACTCAGCGCGGGGAATGCGGGATCACTCACAACGCCAAACCGGACATTGTCTGGCGCGATTCCCTTTGCCTGCTGGTTTGGGAGGTCCTTCAGGTAACGCCACAATGACTTCAGTTCGGCCCCAGACAGATCGTAGCGCGGCATGATCCGGCTCAGGCTGCGACCGTCAGGGTTGGTGCCAGATGTCAGGGCATCGCGAAATTGCTCAAGAGTGTAGGCCGATCGCAATTCGGTTGGCTTGAGCAAAGCAGAGCCTGCGATCTCGGGCACGTTCCCTTCGATGCCGCCGGTCCCATCGCGCCCGTGACATTTGTGGCAGGCAAAACGCGCAATCCGCCCGTCTGCTGCCGTCGTGTTCTGCCCGGTGAACAGGTCATGTGCCGGATCAGCCCCCGCAATACCTGCGGCGAACGTCAGACCGGCCGCCAATGTGGCCAGCCCGCTGCGCATCAACTCGATATGGCGTTCAGCATCGACAGCAATTCATCGACGGACGGCATGGTCTGCGTGCGGAAAAATTCGCCAGTCTGCCCATCGCCGACCAGAAACACCGGATCATGCAGTTCAAGATTGTGTACCGGTGCGCCAACGGATTGCAGCAAGCGGCGGATGTCACCCGGATGACCCGTCAGCCATAGCCAGCGATCGCTTGCGCCAAATTTCTGCGCCGCTTCGGCCATCATGGCAGGAGTGTCATTTTGAGGATCAATCGTGACCGAGAGCAAGCGTACATCCCGGCCACCGACCGTGCCGACTTCGTCGTCCAACTGGGCCATGATATCGTTGCCAATCGGGCAGATCGACCCGCAGAGCGTGTAGCTGAACGTCATGACCAGCAATGCGCCACTGTCCAGCTCGCCGCGCAGCGCATGCGGCCTCGCGTGGTGGTCGACCAATGTCATTTGAGGAAGGCTGATCTGACCCTGCACAAATGCCGCGCTATCCTGCGCGGCGGACGCAGCCGCACAGACCGTCAGAGCACCGATCATGACAAGTCCTGAAATGCGTATCATTGCCTAGTCTCCTTGAGTGACGGCTTCGATCAACACCGCGGAGCGCAGACCCAGATGCGCGGGCATTTGCATGGGCTGCACTGCAAAGGTGCCCGCGTGAGGGAGTGTGATCTGAAACGCCAAGGCGCCGTCGGATTGCGGAACCGCCATCACTTTGGTGCGCCAGCCCGATTTGAAACCAGGTACAAGAATCGGAGTCCGAGGCATTTTGATCAATTCGCCTTCGGGTCCGTAGAACTTCAGCTTCATGTCGTGAGGTTCCCCTGCGAGGATCGGCTTGGACCCCTTCAAGACCTCCATCCGCACCGGCATCACGCCATTGGCCTGCCGGGTGCCCTGCACTTCGAACCGCAGACAACTGGACAGGCCGGTTATTCCCGTGGTCAGCATCAGCTCATATTCTCCGGCGGGAAAGGCCCAGGTGACGCTGAATTGGCCCGGAGCGGTCTCCTCGAGCCGCCGGTCTACGACCAGCACCTTTTGCGGGACTCCGCCACGCAGCCGCGTGGCATCCATCGGCGGCATGCCGTTCACGCCCGACATGGCCTCTATCACAAAGCCGGTTTGCGTCACGGGATCAACGGCCAGCAATTGTGGTGATGGCGCCAATGGCAAGAGCAGCGCGGTTTCGCCTTGTGGGCGGTCACCTTTGACGCCCAGCCGGACTTCCGTGATCTCTGCCGCGCGACCGATGTCGACTGTGTCCAAATCGATGACCCCGACAAAGCCGCCATCGTGGCTGAGCAAGTAGGCCGCGTCATTGAAGATACGCGCCTCCGTGATGGTGGCGTCGCGCAAGGCAACAGGCTGAACCACTTGCGCGCGCGCCAGATCAATCAGCACGAACGTGCCCTCACCCGGGGTCCAGGCAAGCGCAAAGCGCCCGTCCAAGCTGACCGAAACGCGGGAAAAAGGCAGGCCCAGCGGAATATCAATCGGAACATCGACGGCATCCAGATAGCGCACTTGCGCCACGCTGCGTCCGGCAGGCAGGCTCAGCAGACCGATGTCACCGATCGCCGCAACATCTGACAGCGGCGACTGAGGTCCCAGGTCCGTTATGGTCTGGCCGTTTGTCCGATCAATCAGCCGGATCGCGCCGGTATCCGAAAACACCACGATCGGTACGTCAAGTTCGTCGCGCAGGTCAACGCGCGCAGCGCCCAGTTCTGTGCTGCTGCGTAGGGTGCCATCAGGTGCCAGACGGCTGAGCGTGCCATTTTCCGACGATGTCACCCAGATGTCACCGTCCTCGGTCACGGCAATCCCGTCCGGTGATGCGAGCCCCGTCGCCAGGACCACCGCGTCACCACCCGGTACGGGCAGCGCCATCACCTGGCCGAGAGTGCCCTGTGTCGCGAGTACGCGCATCTGCGCTGTGTCGATCACAATCCCGGCGGGTTGTTCGTCCAGTTTGAACGCCGCCAGCATGTTCGCGCTCATCAGGTTCAGCTTGGGGTCAATGACCCCCACCGATCCATCTCGCGACAGCATCGCCAGCACCGATGTGTTCAGGTTGACAGACCCGGTCGGCACCGCCCCCGTCGTCAGGAAGCCACGCACAGCCTGTTCGCAGCTGGAATTGCCGGTCTGAACGGGCCGAACCCATCCCTGTAGCGGAACGCCGCGCGGAGGTTGCCCGGTGACGGCATCAGTCAGGGTCAGATTAAGTCGCACCATCTGACCGTCCGCCGGCTGCATCGATTGCCCGGACGCCGGGTCTGTCAGGGTCAGATCCGCCGTCAGACTGGTTGTACCGTCCTGCGCAAATCCCTGTGCTGCTGCCAGAAGGGCAAGACCACAACCGGCAATGGTCGATCTGATCCGCATCTACCGCTCCTCTGCCCGGGCACATGCACTGACGCGAGGGTTTTCAAACTGGTCTTTTGCGACCACATCCAGAAGCCCCCAACTTCCGCCCGAGCGGGTGTGGGTTGGGCCGTCAAACCAAAGGTAGCACCCGGGCTTTACGGCTTTGGTCAGTGATGCCGTGATCGCCTTGCCAGGCGCCAGAAGGGCTGCGCGCGGGAAACCGAAGCCACGGAACATGTCATCGTAATCCTGGGCAATTGTAGCAAAGGCGCGCTGTCTGGCACGACCACCGGGATGCACCACATGCACTACGACCTCTTCGCCGGCGATGGCGCGCAGAACCGGCATCGGTTGTCCCGATGGCACGGTCAGCTCGGTCGGCTTGAGCGGAAAGAACTCTTCACCGAATTCAAAGGCATTCAGGTTGAAATGGCTTTCGACATTGCCTTGCCCGGTATCGCCCAAACGGACATTGAAGGGTTCACTCCGGTAACTGACGCCCTTTTCGCCCCAATCGTAACTGTCCCCGCAAATTCCACAGGTTGCCACCAGCCGGATGTTACTTCCGCCGACAAGCGTTTCATCCTGTGTCTCTCGATCGGTCAGGTTCAGGCCGTCCTGCCAGAACAAGGTGAATTGCCGAATGACGTGCTTTTCGTCATCCGGACCAGGCGTTGTCAGCTGAGCCGTCCAGAACGGTCGATCCGGGCGGTCGCCATCGGGAACGATCACGGTGTCGGTGCAAGCCCGGTCATTGGTCGGTCGCAGGAACCGTTTTGGGACCGGCAGCTTGTTGGACTGCTGGCCGGGGTCCAGAAGGTCCAGCCGGAAGCATCCGAAGCGCTGACCGCCGAACCGGCGCTTTGGCGCCCTGACATCCTTTATGACCGCATCTTCGGGCACAACAGTGATGGCGCCGATCAACCCTTCGAGCGGATGACCGATGACATCGCCCTGTGATTTCACCGGCAGCGCACCAAAGGCATAGGGCACAAAGCGCACGTCAAATACGTCGAGCCATTCGATCAGCCAGACCAGGCCGGGACGAAACAGGATCGCATCCAGACGAGACGAATACTGGCGTGTCAGATCATCAAGTTTCAGCGTGATGGCAATGAGACGACGGGCCACATCAGGATCTGACCGGACCGCCGCCGCTGCGAGGGACTCGAGCGAGACCTGCACGCCACGATCATCGCCTCTGGGGTCATCTCCGGCCAGACCGAGATTTTTGGCGATATCCGCTGGGAGCAACACGCTTTCACCGTAAGAGATCCCCCTGAATGAGGTTCGGCCGATTGCCACCTGATCCAGGCCCAATTCCTTGCGGGTGTCCGGGTCAAGACGCAGTGGATCCATGCCGAGGATGTCGAGCTCTTCCTGCGGTCGCAAATCCAAAAGCTCAGTACCGGATATGAGCTCATCGATCAGGGCCGCGAACTCACGTCGCTGGCCAGCATATCGCACTGCAAGCCGTTCGACATCGTCAAGATCCTGGCCCAAAGTCCGATCAGGCGAAACCAGTCCCACGCGGTCGCGGAATAGCCGTGCCAGACGCGGATTTTCCGCGTCGAGGCGTCTTGCTTCCTCATTCACGCCCGCCAGCGCCGGATTTTGTTTGACAAGATCAGACACGGCCAGCTCTTCGATTTCTGCCGGAATGTAGCGACGGATTGACGCCACTTCAAACCTGTCCGCCACGACCGGTCCGGCAGCCACTTGCAATGCCGTGCCGGGATTGATCAGGCTCCAGACCGGACTCCGTCGCCAGTTACCGAAGGCTCGTCCGGCATAGAATTCCATCTGCATGATCTCGGCGCTTCGCTCGCGATTGTCCGGCGGTTCAAGATCGAGATTAGAGAGCGTCACCGTTGAAACGCGTCCAGTGTCCGCGCCGTCCAGCGCCCAGATCGGGTTGCGTCCGACAGGGCGGGCGTAGCTAAGCTGCTTGTTCATGACCGGAAGCGGGAAATTCACCGCCAGGCGGTTTGACGGCTCGATATCGTCATCGACGTCAAGCTCCGACGTGAGGTTCGCGTTCTCATTGGGCGTATCGTCCGCCTCTTCCTCGGGAGACCACCGCACATCTACATTCAGGGATGTGATCTTTGGCATCAGCGCGTCACCCGGCGCGTCCTTGAGACCGCTTGAGCCCTTTTCACGGCGAAGCGCATTGATCCAGGTGACCCGCACGCAGTCCCCGGCGTTGACATTCATCACCATCGGCTCGGGCCTGTCGTAGGCGTCTTGCACGGCGGTGATGACGTCCTTAAGCGGTATGGCGTTCCACGAGCCAACATTGTCGATATCCACAGGGTTCACATCATTGACGGTTGGAAATTCTGCCGGATGGGCAAGGCTCAGCACGCGCCTTGGATCGACGATCGCGAAAAACAGACCGTCCGGGTCTGACAATCGCTCGGAATAGAGGGTGCCACTGCCAAAAACCGTCTCGGCCTCTATTGCGACAACGGCTGCATAAACCCGCTGGGCTGTTGGATCGCATTTGGCGATCAATTCGGGTTCAAGAGCTTTGCCTGTTGGTTCGGGTTTCACGATCAGTCCATCGAACCGGTTTCGAAAATCCAGCATGCGGTCCAAAGGCGCCGGTGGTTCTGTGAATTGCGCCGGCACGATGCGCCCGATCCCGCCGCCCTGTCGGATGTCCGGCGTCAGGAAGCCGCGCCTGTCGGGCAAGTCCAGACCGGGAATATCAATCTGCGGCAGACGGTTTTCCGGCAGGCGAAGGCCGGGACTTCTGCTCTCTGGCATTTGCAGGTCCGGCACACGCAAACCGTCAAGGTTGTTGCGCAGCAGATCCTGCAGACGTCCGTCAGGGGCTCGCAGGTCCAGATCGGGCAGCCTTGGTCGAACAGGCGCATCTGGTTGCAGCAACGCCTGTTGGTCCAACAAAGCCTCGGCCTCGCGCAGCAACGGATCGGCAAATTGTCGAGCCTCATCGCCGCGGATTTCATTCGTGCGTAGTTGCAGCAGCGCGTCGTCGATCCGGTTTACACTGTCCAGAAGCCGGTCACCGAAGCCCAACGGTACCTTCGAAGCGCCCGCGCTGCGAACCCGCAACAATCCCCAGGCACCGTTCCAGAGCGCGTCAGTCGATCCGAAATGAACCAGCGTGTCCGAAGGTGTCGTGCGACGCTTGGCCAACAGCAACTCTTCCCGCTTTCGATCCAACTGATCCATGATGATCCAGTTTTCCGGGTCCGTGTTTGCCAGGCTGCGATAGAACGCCAGCTTTTTCGCCACAGTCGAAGATCCGGTACCCTCGAAATTGCTGTTGAAGAGATACGAGGCACGGAATTCGAAGTGCTCGGAAATGCCGATCTCTTGGGCGGCAACGCGTCCTTCAACGTTGAAGCATTGCGCAATCTGGGTTTCGAAGGCGCTCCAGTAATCCTGATCGGCACCGCTGAACCCGGATGGGCCATAGATCATCCAGCGGCGGTATTGTTCTGGCCGCCCGTCTTGCGCCAGACTGACGGCTCCCGCCAAAACCGGATCCAGACGACAGGCATCGGCCAATGCACCGCGGCGGGTCACATCGTCCATACGAGGCAAAATCGCGGGGAACCTTTGGTCGATATTGCGCTCCCATGTATAGCCTTCGAGCGTGAAGGTGTGCTGCACCTCCTGCGCGCCCTGGATCAGGCGGATCTGCACGGGATCGTTGTCATAGGTCTCGAGGATCGGCGTGACGGGGTCGCCATGCATCTGGTCGGTTCCGCTCGCCGTCGATCCCGTCAAAAAGACATTCGCCATATCGCCGCGCCCGTCGTTGCGCTGCGTGCTCACTTCGCAATCCTCGGTGACGCCGGTCTGAAGACTTGCCACCCAGTGGGGCAGGGGTTTCAGATCGCAATCCGATGATCCGCTGGAATTCGTGCCGATGCGCAAGGGCAGCGGCTCGCCGCGGTAGTTCATCAGGTAGGGATCGTGATGATCAACCGAAATGCTTTCAGGCCGATGCGGCGGAGAGACCGGCGCCGCAAGGCGCGCGTCCGGATCGTGCGCATCGAAGCCTGCCGCCATGCGTCGATACCGGACCACATGGTCGGTGAGCGTCAGGTCGTCATGCTTCGCATTGGGATCGTTCAAGGCCGCACTGGCGAGAATCTCACCAGCCTCAAGCAGGTTGTCCGTCACATGGTGGGTATCACCCGGGCGACCTGCCGCTGTCCACGCGGGAGGCACATCGCCGCCCGCGGCCCACGCGCCGTCGGATTGTTCGGCCACATCGCTGGAACAAATCCGCTGCATGGATTTCACATCGCCGGAAACAGCGTGCTGCGCCTCACAAACAAGGGTCGCCATGCCTTTCGCGAATTCGGACGCCTCGGTTTCGGACTCGTCGAACGTTGCTATCATCTGACCGGGTTTGGTTGCCGCCCGCGGGTCATAAAGCGTAGCAAAATCAGCAATTGACAGCGCAAATTCGCGGTATTCGGGCGTCGCCGGGTCAAGCGGCATGTGATCGATGATGATCTTTCGGGCGCCTACATGGATATCGCTTGCGGTGACCATGTCCCGCGTCGTGCGTTGCGGAGCACAGGCGGTTTTTGCCGTGTTGCATATCTCGGCCTCGGCGGGCTCGATCACCAACGCGGTATAGAAACCGTGTTGCTGGATCGAAGAAGGGCCGAAATGGTCGTGGCTGAAGACCGTCCGCATCGTTCGATCAAAGTCTTCACCATTCTCTGATCCGTCAGCGCGGGTCGAAGACAGGATCGGGTCGGCAAACCAGCGTTGTGTCGTCGTCTGGAAAAGATCCCGGTTGTCGGAGAGCGTTCGGCGCCAGATGTCCTTGTATTTTTCCGAAACCACCCAGAGGTCACTGCCGTCGTCCTGGGCCTTCAACTCGCAAAGGCCCGGGACTTCGCGCATTTTAAGCTCGCCTGCCGCACGCACGCCTGTCACGATATTGGCGTTCTGCACATTCTTGGCGGCGCAAATGCGTGCGGCGATCTCGTCCGCGGCAAAGGTGCCGTCCTCGTAATTCCAGCCATTGCCCGAACCGTCAGAGGCGGTCACGTCGAACTTCACCAGGTGGATATGCTGGCCAATGGTGTCGGTTGGCGTGCGGATCTGAAAGTCGTCCAGCTCCAGGTCTTTGGGCAGTTCGTTGGTGTGCCGGAATTCGATGCATTCACCCGACAAGGCCCGGAAAAAGAAAGGCTCCTCGCTGGCCGATATCCGGGGCGAGTATTTCCCACCGGTCGCGGCAAGACCATCGGGACCGGCCTTGTAACCGTCTGAATTGGCCGTCAGAACATTGATCCGCGCCTGCGGATCATGCCACCCGGCCCGATTTGTCACCAGATCGAGTTGCACGGCAGATCCTTCGTAGCGGCGGTAGCCACTTACGGCTGGATCGGGTCCGAATATCGTACCGGCAAGACCGTCGACAAACGGATCCTGCTCCATCAGGATGGGGATCGACAAGCCGGGCTCTGCACCCAGATCGTCCGGTCCACCGCAGGGATCGGCAAATGGCGCGCCGGGCTTGGCGGGTGCGCCGTTGACCCCGAACACGCCGCCACCGCCGGCGGAAACCGACCGGTAGGTGCGGCCATCGCTCGATAGCCCCGTGGGCGCGCCAAGAGCGTCGAACAACGTCATCACGGACCCATCAACGACACCATCTTCATGAAAAGCCATGCCGGTCCGTTCGATCGGAGTGCCGTCATAGGGAAGCAGGTCAAGCTCTGCGGTGACAAACTTCATTGTCATGTCACCCATGGCGAGGGCCTTGGCGACGATCTGTGCCTGCGTGGCTTCGCGCGCGATCTGACCCGGGTTCGCCAAAGCATCTGCAAGCGTTGACACATTCGAAAGCTCGTCCAGCTTTGGAACAGAGAACGGAAACTTCCTCGACGCATTGTCGGTCACGACATGCCGGGGCAAGCCGCCATCGAGATAGGCATCCGTGACGAAGTCTCCGGCAAGTTCACGCGCAATATCCATCGGTGCCTGCGGCGGGCGGTGACCGGGTTGGCCGCCGATGTAATACGGATAACCCGGAAAGGTCGTGATCGGCTCATCCGAGGCGATGACCTCGCTTTCGTCCGCCTCTGTCACCTTGCCGCCATCAGTCAGGATCAGATCGTCGCCTGCATAGGACGGCAACAGCGGCCATGGCTGGTCCGGCAATGGGATGATGGCGGGGACCGGCGTGCCAAGCTGGTCACGATCCTGCTGATCGACACGGTCGATCCAGCGGCCGGTGGCGGGATCGACGGACCCGGGGCGTTTCTTGGCCCGGGTCTCGAGGTCCATCTCGGCCAATGAAAAGTCAGGCTGCCATTGTCCGTCAGGCAATTTTCGCGTGCCGTCTTCCAGCACGTCATGCACACGCCACAGCTCCCACATGCCTTGGGCAAAATGCGGATAAAGGTGACAGTGAAAGATGGAATCGCCGGGGGTCCGGTTGCGGTTTCCCGAACCAAGCGTCTCGTACCAACCGGGCGAGTCTGGCGCGCCCGACGGGTGATAGACCTCGAGTCCACCGTCATAGATGTTGTAGGAAAAGCCTTGCTGCGGTCCCACGGTCTGACTGTCCAAATAGCTGCCGCGGCCCTCATCATTGCCGGCAAACCATTGATGCGCGTGCAGGTGAAAGACGTGGGTTTCCTTTGGACCCGCATGGAAATTGCGAAAGACGACAGCGTCGTTCAGATAGGAATGATGCACGTTCGAAGGATCATCGCTGTACTGCTCCAGCAGTGCCGGATCGCCATTCGCCCATGACGTCAGGAAAAACTCTTCGTAAAGGCACTCCACGCAATTTGCCGCAGGACCGATCCCCTTGCGGTTGGCCAGCAACATGGACCCCATGCCACCGGCCCCATAGTTGATGGCAAAGCCGTCGCGGACACCGGCCAATTGGCCATAATCGCCCAGCTCCTCGAAATTCCGGTTCACAAAGGTTTTCAGCTCGTCATGGAAGAAGACGCTGAATTCGCGGAAACTGTGGGATGGTGTTTCATCTTTGGCAGGTTGATGAACGATGGCGTTCAGGTCTGCATGCACAACCTCGACCGTGCTATCGCCATTATCGCGCCAGACATTGAGGATCGGAACGCCTTGCCGATCGGTCGTCTCATATGCCCCCAGATCGCCGACATCGGACAACGCATGGCGCGGCGTGTCGGTCTGTTTCCAGACAGCATTGAACGCCCCGTGAGTTGTCTGACTGCGATAGGCACGCGCATCGGTATTTTGCGCCATGACCGCACCAAAAAGCCCGTGGGTGATTGAGCCGCCATCTCCCTCGCCGCCCGAGGGCGCTGCGGTGGATGCCAGAAAGAACGGACCCTCGCGCTCAATCATATAGTAACAGTCTTTGGTATCGTCGGGGGCGATACTGGACAGTCCCTTGCAATACCGCGGGGCCTCGACAACCTTGCCATCGCCGTCAATCGCGAAAGCGGTCAAGCCCTGTATCGCGAAATTCATGCCACGCTCGGCGGGCCAATTATTGTCGCCATCCGGATCTGTCGATGCCCTCTCGGCGCAGGTCGCCTCACCGTGGTCCAGCGCCGTCTGATCGCCCTCCGACATCCAGGTCCGGATGCGCGGGAAATGATCACCCCGCACGCCCGGAGCGATATCCTTTCCAGAGCCGCAGAAGTCAGACGAAAAGTTGGGCTGGTCCGGCGCCAGAAGGTTGGTCATCCGAACATGCAGCACATCGCCCACATTGGCACGTAGCACCATGGGACGGGGGCGTTTGCAATCTTTGAGACGCACATCGCCTGCAGAAAGCGCTGCCGCTGATGTTTCGGTCCCGAGCAGGTCGTCACATGCGTCAGCAGTGATCGCCTTCGGCATCTCATCGAGCGGCACGACATCGCGGCGCAGGGCGTACATCATGCCGAAGGGGTTGAACGCCCCGAACCGATTGTAGACCAGCATTTGGTCGATCGCGACGACATCCGCGCAAACCGTTCGCCCGAACCTCTTGTCGCCAAGCCCCGCCGCAATTTCAGCTTCATTCAGTTTTTCGTGGATGGGCGCGCACTCCATCTGGGCGTGCGCTGTCGAGGGGAAGCTGAATATCAGAAAAGCGAACGCCCACATTAAGATGAAATGATGGATGCGACCGAACACTGTGATAGACATAACTGCCCCCTGAACCTGTCGTCCCAAGATCAAGGCCAGGAAAAACTCCAGCCAATCTCAAGATATTGAAAAATATGAATTTTCACAAAATACAAGGACGCCAAAAACACATCTGGGCGTTACCGTCTCGTTTTTTGAGAGTACCTGAAATCGTGATTTTTTTCAATGAAATGTACAGCCGTCCGGACCGAAGGAAGGGCGCAATGGTAGCGCAAACCAATCTTTGGCTTAGCGGTAAAGACTTTGATCGGCGCGCCAAACCATTGCTGCAAAAGAACTTTTGATTTCAATTTAAGATTGTGTTCGCGCGTCAGGCTGGCGGCTTCGGAAAACCAGAAGGCGACAAAAGCAGAAGGTCAAAACAGCAAAATTCAGACCCAAACTGTGTGGTGATGACGCCGGATCGGCTTCATCTGTCCCGCAAGCGGTCTGCGACGATTCGCCCAATGGCGTCCACGCGCCCGCGCATTTCGGCAGCCCGTCCAACCCTTGGCTGGTCATCAACGCGCGTCGACTCCGTTATCGTAAATTCAGCGCCGTCAATTTCAGTTGGGCTGGTCAAAATTCCTCTCATCCGGACACGCCCGTTGACCGGCACCGGTGCGGCGATGCCGTCTGACGAAAGTGCGCCGCCGTCAATCCAATTTCGCAACAGCGCGACCTCTTCCGGTGCTAGCCAGGGTGGTCCGTCAAACGGCATGCGCGGGCTGGCAAGCCCCTCGATGCGTCGGATTATCTCGGACGCTTGTGCGTTACCGGGTATCAGGACGAGCCGATCTCCCCCGGCCACGACCGACTGATATCGATCCAGCCGGAGCCCCTCTGGCGGTAAATCATACCGGCTGTTGTCTGAGTGGCATTCGATACAATGTCGCCCAAAGATCGCACTCACCTCATCGTAGGTCACACGCCCGTCAGCAAATGGGTCGTGCGGCTCTGCTTCGGTGGCGCCTGGCGAATTTAAATCAGGACCGGTTGCCCCGGACGCGATCCACGCTGTGACCTGGTTGACCTGATCGTCCGTAAGGAACGGCGGGCCATCGAGCGGCATGCGCGGCTCTGCCAGCCCGGTGATCCGCTGAACAAGCGGGCTTTTCTCGACAGCATCCACCAGCATCACCGGCCCGTTTTCAGATCCATTGATGACGTTGGAATAGCTATCGAGCCGAAGTCCTAAAGGCGCGAACTCGCCGGAATGGCATGCCACGCAGCGTTCTTGAAAGAGTGCCTGAACGGTGGCCCAGTCTTCGCCGACCGCACGGTACGGGAACAGCGCAACTGACGCAGCAAAGGCTATAGCAATATGCTTCCGGTGCATCGCGAACACCACCGCTGTCAAATTCATGCTTTTTTTAGCTTAGCATAATCGCGATCAGGTAAATTAAAATCTGTGGCCAAACACGAGCGCACCAGGCTCCACGCTGAGTAAAGGCATGGCGGTTCCGCATGCTGGGGCCACTTTCTTCACCGCCTCACCAGGGGCAGGACTCAAAGCCAATAAATGACGCGCGCGGCAAGGGTGATGGCTGACAGGAAGACTTTCGGACACCTGTCGTACCGTGTTGCGACGCGCCGCCAATCTTTCTGCCTGCCCAACATGATCTCGATCCGGTTGCGCCGTTTGTATCGGCGCTTGTCGTATTTGACGATTTCCTTGCGTTGCTTTCGAGCAAGGATGCAGGCGCGTATCCCTTTGTCTTTCAACGCTTCCCCGAACCAATCGGCGTCATGGCCGCGGCCCGGAGCAGCCAGCCAACATCCGGCAGGCTGCTCAGCAACCCTACTTCCCGACGTACTTTGGCACGGAATGCACCGCCAAAAAATGCCCGCCTCATTTGGAGCGGTTGGCGCAAAGATGGCCTCCACCGCACCAGGATCACTTTGTGGAAGTGGTTACTGGGAGAGCTTCAACGCAAGGTTTCGGAACGAGTTGCTGAACGGTGAGGTCTTCTACAGTCTGCCCGAGGCCCAGATGCTGATCGCGAGGTGGCCCGGTCACGACGAAAATTTCAGACCGCACAGCGCTCTGGAGTACTGTCCAGCGGCGCCCGAAAACATCGTCCCGACAGACCAGAGGCGGGCCTTGCGCTTACACTTGCACCGGACCACTCGGTGCGAGCAGGCCAGGCGCCGATGCGGAGTTGCTCGAGGCGCTGGACGCGCCGAGATGGCCTGACCTTAGTTGGCGTCAGCTGTGATCGCTGACGATGCGCGGCGCTCTGTCAGAGTGCCGCGCATCACACGCTGCTAGCCGCGCAGGATCGCGCGTTCGCCGCGGCCCTGTAACACTGCGGTTGTAGTGTTTTCGGTCTGCCGCGCAGCCGAGACATAGGTCTCCATCGGCTGCCCACGACCTGCTGCGTAATCGCGGCCAACCTGCACCCAGTCCACATAGGCTGCCATGGTCCAGTCGCTGCCGGCTTCGGGCGGGGTCCATCCGGCGCGTGTGGCGAGTGTGACGAGGCGGTTGCCTTCCTCGAACGCATCCAGTGATTGCGCCCATTGCTCATCCGGCCAGATCAGCCGCATCGCGCCCGCCTCGGGATCGTATTCGGCGGTAAAGAGCGTGCCGAAGCCTTCGCCGAAGCGATCTTGGTGCAGCGGCGCGCTGGTAAAGCTTTTGTGCAACTCTGCGGCCGGCGTCTCGAGGCCGGTGAGATGCGCGTGCCGTTCGTAGGTGCGGGTGAAGGCTGGCCGGTCCGGCGTGCCCTCGCGCTGGTGGTTCGTTGCTAGCGCATCGGGCATGACGACCGCGCCGCCGCCGGGCCGCATCTCGACGCTGGCACTGGCTCCGGTGCGATCGGCAAGAACGATATTGTAAGCCATGTGCGAGGGAATGCGCCGCAGCGCCGCGAGACTCTCGGCCACAGTCGTGCAGGTCTCTAAAACGTAGCGCAGGATGGTGGTGATACCAAAGCCCTCGGCCGCCTCGGATCTGCCGCCATAGGCCAGCGCGATGGACAGTCCCGCATCGTTGATCCCATCCGACAGACCCCAGAGAAACTCGACCATACCCATAACGGGCCGCACCCATTCACTGCGCAGCAAAAGCCCCTCGTTCAGGTCCGGTGACAGGTCGTAATTGCGTACAAGACGCACGCCGCTATCGTCCGCCCGCGCGGCGAGCGAGCAGCCCCCCAGATAGGTCGGCGGGCACCATGTCGAGAGGAACCGTGCCGCGCGGTTCGATCCGCCGGCGATTGCGACCAGCTGATCATAGGTGGATATCAGCTCGGGCATGTGGCGCTGCATCGCCGCGCGGCAGGCGCGGGCGTCCGGGCCGGACTCTCCCCCGCGTGCGATGAACCATGCCTCGTAGGCCGGCCAGGACCTTTGCCAGCGGGCGTGCCATTTCGGACCGGGGCGGTGCTCGGATACGGCGTCGAATGTCATCGTGGTCATGTCAAATTCTCTTTCTGGGCGGTATCTAGGAAAAAGCGGATCATCTCGGCGCTGGCGTCTGGGCCGGCGGGGTCCGTATAGCTGCCGCCAGGCTCGCCCCCGGACCATGCGTGGCCCAGCCCCTGGATGGTCCAGTGTTCGGACACGCTTTGCCCGGCCTCGTTTATAGTGAGGGAACGGTGATACCGGCGTCCCGCGGCCTCACCGGGGCGATCAAATTGTGTTGTCGTACCTTGCGCCGAGGTCTCGGCCATCCGGGCGATGGCCGCGCCGTTCAGCGGATGCACCGTCTGGTCCGCATCGCCGTGCAGAATGATTGTGCGGGGCGCAGGGCCAGGAGCGCGCGCGAGGTTCGCGGCCTGTCCGGCCATGGCGGAAAAGGCTGATGGCACATCCTGTGCCGCGCCCAGCGGCAGGCCGGAATGGGCGCCGACGGCGCCAAAAATGTCAGGATAGGCATAGCCCAGAATAACCGCCATTGCCGCCCCGGCCGAAAGACCCGCCACAAAGGTCTGCGCGGGCTCGATCCCGTGCTGCTTCATTACGCGGCTCGTCAGGCCCGCGATAATCTCGGGCTCGCCCCGGCCCCGCCCTTGATCGCCTTTGGAAAACCAGTTCCAGCAGGTTTGCGCATTGGCGCCGCGCGATTGCTCGGGGTAGATGATGATCAGGCGGTGCCGCTCGGCATGGGTGTTCATACCGGTGCCGATTGCGAAGTCTTCGGGCGTCTGCGTGCAACCGTGCAACATAACGACAAGGCCTGCGGCACCCTTCTGCGCCGATGCGGGGATATAGGTGCGATACGCCCGTGCGCCTGAGATCCCGGTGTGGCTGGCGCGGAAAAAGCTGGCGCCGGGCGGCACTGGGTCGGGCGCGCGCGCCGTCCGGTTTCCGTTGGTCTGCACCAGCCCGGCCTGCGCCAATGCGTTTGCGATCAGGTCGCTGGAATGGGCCGAATTGCCCTGCGACGCGGCGGGCGCAAGCCCGTGCTGCGCCAAGGTGCGTTGCACCAGTTCAGCGGCGCGCACGTCTGGAGTTGCCGTGCGCCATGCGCCGGCAGTTGGTCTTTTCATCGTTTCATTCCTTGAAGAGGGGAGGTCGCTCTACGTGATACGGTCGGCCAGCGCCGCCTTGATGTCGGGATGGGCCTGTAATGCGCCCAGAACGGTGATCGAGCCGATCGTCTTGAGCGCCAGCTCGGGTGTCACATCGGACGCGATCCGGGCAAGGCCCACGACCTTGACATGCAGCACCTCACCGCGCGCCAGATGCGCCTCAAGGTCAGCGCGGGTATAGTCGCGCAATCCAAGCTCCATCGTGTGCCGTTCGACTGATTTGGAAACGATCTCGGATTGTGCGTCGATCTGGTTGCGGATGGCCGTTCGAATGAAATCGCTGCGATTCGAGTAGAAGCCCTCCTGCACCAGAAGGTCGATCCTGCCGAGATCAACAAACCCGAGATTGATCGTTATCTTTTCATTTTCAGGCTGCTTATCGCGCAGCTGCCGTATATTGCTCATCTCGTTCTCCATCCATGTGGATGGTATATGGATGTTAATGCTGCGAGCGCAAGGGGTTTCCTGACGGCCAGCCCGGCCGGATGACCAAACTGTCTGCTTTAACGGCGTCCCGCTTGCCCATCGGCCCATCGTCACCAACGGTAAGATCATAGCGGGTCTGCGCCTTTATTTTGGCGTTCAGCACGGCCCTCATCAGTACGGCATCGGCCGAGATCTATAGCCAGATCATCAGAGCAGCGGCCCCAGACGGTGAGACACTCATTGCAAGTGCCGAAACTGGGCCGAATTGAGCGCGAATTTATGGATGCATTCCCGGCGAGCGAAGGAATGTACCGATGCCGAAGAAACGATTTTCCGACGAACAGATGGCCGTTGCGCCGAGACAGTCAGAAGTCGGCGCAACGGCCGGCGAGATACGTCGCATGATGGAGATTGCTGAGGTGGCATTGCAAGACTGAAAGAAGGTCTATGACGGAATGGGCCTGGCGCAGATCCGCAGGCTGAAACAGCTCGAGGGTGAGAGCGGCGAGCTACAGCGCCTGGTCGCAGATCTGCCTCTGGGCAAAACGATGTTGCAGGATGCGCTACGAAACGGTGGTGAGGCCCGTGCGCTGCCGCGAGGGTGTCCGGCATTGACAGGGCGTGTTCGCACTATCGGCATGCCGGGCCACGGGCTTCGGGCGGGCCAGTCTCGGATGCCAATCGAGACGCGATCCGGTAGTGGACTTGCGGATGCTGCTGAAAGAGCGCGCCGTGAACGGCCTCGCGGACCACCAGCTCGGCCTGGCCCTGACCCTCGATGTCGCGCGGCAGGAATAGTGCGGCATTCACAAACGCGCTCTGGCGCGGGGTAGGGACTAGAGTGCTCACTGGCGTAGGTCACGGCCAACTCGGCGCCCGCGGCCCGAAAGGCCGACGCGAATCCTGCGGCGCTAGAATGCTCGTTCGCGCTGCTGACGAACAGACCGCGCCTGCCGTCCAAAATGGTATCGATCACGCGGCTTACTGCTGCAGGACGTACGTGCCGGGCGCGTCACAGAGGGGCGCGTATCCTTTTGTTCGGGCGCCAAGGCCGGGCGGCGAGGTGGGCGTGCCCGAACTGGCCGCCAGCCATTCAGTCAGCGCGGGCCACCAAGACCCGTCCTGAGGATCGGTTTCGGCAATCCAGCGTTCGGGGTCGGTATAGGGCGCGTCCTTGGTCTTGGCACGCATGCGGAAATGGCGGTGCGGGTGCCCCGGCTCGGACACGATGCCGGCATTATGCCCGCCGCTGGTCAGAACGAAAATCACGTCGGTGTCGGACAGCAGGTTGAACTTGTAAACAGACCGCCACGGCGCGACGTGATCCCGCTCGGTCCCGACGATGAAAACGGGCGCACGAATGTCCGAAATCGCAACGGGACGGCCCCCGACGCTATAGCGGCCCTCGGCCAGATCATTGTTCAGGAAGAGCCGTCGCAGATATTGCGAATGCATCTGATAGGGCATGCGTGTCGCGTCGGTATTTCACGCCATCAGATCGATCATCTCGGACCGCTCGCCCATGAGGTAGTCGTGGATCACTCGGGACCAGACCAGATCGTTCGAGCGCAAAAGCTGAAATGCCCCGGCCATCTGCGAGCTATCCAGATAACCCTTCTCCCACATCATGTCCTCGAGATAGGTCAGCTGGCTTTCATTGATGAAAAGCGTCAGCTCGCCCGCCTCGGTAAAGTCGACCTGTGCGGCGAGCAGCGTCATGGTTTTTAGCCGCGTATCACCGTCGCGTGCCATGGCGGCGGCGGCGATCGACAGCAATGTGCCCCCCAAGCAATAGCCCAGCGCATGCACCTTTTGGCCGCCGACAACAGCGCCGACGGCATCCAGCGCGTCCATGATTCCAAGCGACAGGTAATCGTCCATGCCCAGATCGCGATCCTCGGCAACGGGGTTTTTCCATGAAATCGCGAAGACGGTGAAGCCCTGCGACACCAAATACTGCACCAGCGAGTTTTGCGCGCTCAGATCGAGGATGTAGTATTTCATGATCCATGCAGGCACGATCAGGATCGGCTCGGGGCGCACGGTTTGGGTTGTGGGCGCATACTGGATCAGCTCGATCAGACGGTTGCGATAGACTACCTTGCCCGGGGTGGCCGCCAGAGTGCGCCCCACTTCGAACGCCTCGATCCCGGCGGGTTTCTTGCCGGTCTTTATGCGTAGAATGTCGTCGACCAGATTCTGCCACCCGGTGATCAGGTTCATGCCCCCGGTGCTATAGGTGCGCTCCAGAATCTCGGGGTTGGTCAGCGGATAGTTGGAAGGCGAGAAGACATCCAATACCTGCCGCGCGGCAAAGGTTACGGCGTTCTCGTGCTGCTTGGTGACGCCCTCGACCCCGGTCGTCGCGTTGTGCCACCACTGCTGGTTCAGCAAGAACGCCTGAGACATGACGTTGAAGGGCCATTTCTGCCACGCCTCGCTGCTAAAGCGCTTGTCCTGCGGCAAGGGTTCGATGCATTGCCTTGGTGTGTCGGCGTGCAGGGCGCAGGTGCTTGCGTAATTCGCAAGGCGCAAGGCCTTCTTGCCGGCCTTTTCCACCAGCTCCAGCTGCTTGCCCGGCGCCGATGCCAGATGCAGCGCCCAGTCGGAATAGGTTTCGGCCAACGCGATCGGGGACAAGCCACCGGTGAACCTGGCCTGTGTGGCCTTCAGTCCCTTGTCCAGGGCTTGGGTCATGCTGGGCCGCGCACGGGTGGCGGTATCGGGAGGGGGCTTGCGCTCGTAACCTGCTTGCAGAGGGGTTTCGCGGGGGCTGACAGCCTCGCTCTTGGCTGACTTGGTTTTCGCCATGATGCGCGCCTTTCCCGGCAAAACAGATCAGACATAGCCATGTCATGTGCCGGGGCAGCGGTAATTGACCTTCGTCAATACGCGGGGCACGGGCAAGATTTAGCGTCCCACCGAGATACGACGCGCAATCGCCGCGCGGTGCCCGGATCGGGCGAATGAACGGGATGTGAATGATGAATAAACGCGTTGGCGCCCTTGCCGCCCTGCTGCTTGTGATTGCTGTCATTGGTATCGGCTGGTGGCAGCTCTCGCAGCGCTCGGACCTGCCCGAGGGTATCAGCGCTTCGAATGGCCGGATCGAGGCCGAGCGGATCGCCGTTGCGACCAAGCTGGCGGGACGGGTGTCGGAGGTCGTCGTGGACGAGGGCGACTGGGTGGAGGCTGGCCAAGCGATTGCCCGCATGGATACCGCCGATCTTGACGCGCAACTTCGACAGGCGCAGGCCGCCGTTTTGCAGGCCCGGCAGCAGAAACTTCAGGCCGAGGCCATTTTGCGCCAGCACCGCTCCGAGTTGAAGACGGCAGAGGCGGAATTTGCACGGGTCGAGCAGCTTGCGGCCAAGGGCTTTGATACCCAGGCGCAGCTCGACACGCAGCGCACCGCGCTCGAGTCGGCCCAGGCCGCCGTTGCCTCCGCCGAGGCGGGGATACCTCTGGCCGACGCGACGATTGCGGCAGCCGAGGCCGCTGTGGACGGCGTCCAGAGCCTGATCGACGACAGCCGCCTGACCGCGCCGCGTGCGGGCCGCGTGCAATATGTGCTCGAACATCCCGGCGAGGTTGTCGCCGCAGGCAGCAGCATCGTCACGCTGACCGATTTGTCGGACATGTACATGACAATCTATCTGCCCTCGCGCGATGCGGGCCGCGTCGCCATCGGCTCGGAGGCGCGCATCATCCTCGACGCCGTGCCCGATTACGTGATCCCGGCCACCGTGACCTTCGTGGCCAGTACCGCGCAATTTACACCAAAATCGGTCGAGACGGCTGATGAGCGCGCGCAGTTGATGTTCCGCGTCAAGCTGACCATCGCCCCCGACTTGCTGGCCGCCTATCAGGACCGCGCCCGCGCCGGAGTGCCGGGCGTCGGCTATGTCAAGGTCAGCGATGCGGCCGAGTGGCCTGAAACGCTTGAGGTGAGATTGCCGCAATGACCGCGTCCCCGGCTGCGTCCCTTGCGGCGGTTACGCATCGCTATGGGCCGGTTTGCGCCCTGGAGGATGTGAGCCTCGACATCCCGGCGGGCTGCATGGCGGGCCTCATCGGGCCTGATGGCGTGGGCAAGTCGACGCTCTTGGCACTGGTCGCCGGGGTGCGGCGACTGCAGGAGGGGCAGGCGCAGGTGCTGGGCGGCGATCTTCGTGCGCGGTCGCATCTGGCCGAGTGCAATCGCCGCATCGCCTACATGCCGCAGGGCTTGGGCCGCAATCTCTACCCGACGCTCAGCGTCTACGAGAATCTCGATTTCTTCGGCAGGCTCTTTGCTCAGGGCGAGGCCGAGCGACGTGCGCGCATAGAGGAGCTGTTACGCGCGACCGGCCTCGACCCTTTCCCGGATCGCCCGGCGGGTAAACTCTCGGGCGGAATGAAGCAAAAGCTGTCGCTCTGCTCGGCGTTGATCCATGATCCTGACCTGCTGATCCTTGACGAGCCGACGACAGGTGTCGATCCACTGTCGCGCCAGCAATTCTGGGATCTGATCGCCCATATCCGCAAGGATCGCCCGGCGATGAGCGTCATCGTCGCCACCGCCTATATGGAAGAGGCCGAAAGGTTCGACTGGCTGGCCGCAATGTCCGAGGGGCGGGTCATCGCCACGGGCACGCCGGATGCGTTCTTGCAACAGACCGGGCAGCCGACGCTGGAGCAGTCCTTCATTGCCATGTTATCCGAGGCCGCCCGCGCGGGGCATCGAGACGTGGTCTTGCCGCCGCGCCAGCCCTCAGATGGCCCGCCGGCCATCGAGGCCAGATCGCTTAGCCGCCGCTTTGGCGATTTCACCGCCGTCGACTCGGTCGATTTCCAGATCGAGCGCGGCGAGATCTTCGGTTTTCTCGGCTCGAACGGCTGTGGCAAGACGACGACGATGAAGATGCTGACCGGCTTGTTGCCCGCCAGCGACGGCAGCGCGCTTCTGTTTGGCGAGACGCTGAATGCGCGTGACATGGGCACACGGCGGCGCGTCGGGTACATGTCGCAATCCTTTTCCCTCTATACCGAGCTGACGGTGCGCCAGAACCTCGATCTGCACGCCGAGCTCTATCAACTCCCCATGGCAGATCGGGCCGGGCGGGTGGCCGAGATGATCGAGATGTTTCATCTGGCCAAGGTTGCCGAAAGCCGACCCAATGCACTCCCCTTGGGCATTCGCCAGCGCCTTCAGCTCGCCGTCGCCGTCATTCACGCGCCGGAAATCCTCATTCTTGATGAGCCGACATCGGGCGTCGATCCTGTCGCGCGTGATGCGTTCTGGCAGCACCTGATTGATCTGTCGCGCAAAGATGGCGTGACGATCTTCATCTCGACCCATTTCATGAACGAGGCGCAGCGCTGCGATCGCATCTCGCTGATGCATGCCGGGCGCGTTCTGGCCGTCGGCCCCCCGGCCGAGATCGCTGCCTCAAAGGGGGCGGGCACGCTGAGCGATGCCTTCGTCGCCTATCTGCGCGAGGCTGCGGGGGACGAGAATAGGCCGCCCGAGGTGTCCCACAAAGCTGCCGCGCCCCGCACGCACACCGGCCCGTTGCAGGCGGGCATGGCCCGGATGTGGGCCTTTGCCCGGCGCGAAACAATGGAGCTTCAGCGCGACCGGCTGCGCCTGGCCTTCGCTTTCCTCGGGCCGGTTATCCTGATGCTGACATTCGGCTATGGCATCTCGCTCGATGTGACGGATCTGCCTTATGCGGTCTACGACCAAGACCAGAGCGCCGAGAGCCGAACCTTGCTCGAGGCCTTCTCAGGCTCGCGCTATTTCGATGCGCAGATGCCCGCGACCAGCACCGAGGATTTGACCGCCCGGATGCGCCGCGGCGAGATCGCACTGGCGATCGAGATCCCGCCTGATTTCGGGCGTGACCTGCTGCAATCATACACCCCCGAAGTGCGCATAGCCATTGACGCCGCGATGCCGTTTCGCGCCGAAACGACGCGCGGCTATCTGGCCGGGCTGGCGCTGTCCTATGCGCAGACTCGGATCGAAGAGACCTACGGCGAGGTGATCGACACCAGCGCGGCGGATATCGAAACGCGGTTTCGGTATAATCAGGCGTTCAAGAGCGTCTATGCGATCGTGCCCTCGGTCATCATGCTGATGCTGGTTCTGATCCCGGCGATGGTGTCCGCGATGGGCGTGGTGCGCGAAAAGGAAACAGGCTCCATCGCCAATTTCCGCTCGACGCCGGTGACGCGGACCGAGTTCATCCTGGGCAAGCAGATGCCCTATGTCGTTATCGCACTGCTCAGTTTCGTCACGCTGATGGTGGTGGCTTACGGCGTCTTCGGCCTTTCGGTGCGCGGCTCGATGGCTGCCCTGCTGACAGGCACGTTCTTGTACATATTGGCGACCGCGGCGTTCGGCATATTGGTGTCGACCTTCACCCGGACGCAGATCGCGGCGACCTTTGCCGCGGCAATCATCGCAATCATCCCTGCGGTCAACTTCTCGGGGCTTCTGGTGCCCGTGTCGTCGCTGACGGGGGGCGGGCGGCTGATCGGTCTGGGCTTTCCTTCGGCCTGGTATCAGCAGATCAGCGTCGGCACCTTCACCAAGGCGCTGGGCTTTGCCGAGTTGTGGCGGAACCACGTCGCGCTGGCCGTCTTTGCCATCCTTTTCATCGCGCTCTCCATCGCGCTCTTGAAAAAGCAGGAGCGCTGAGATGCGTCAATGGCTTGCCAATGTCTATCGCCTCGGCGTGAAAGAGCTGCGCAGTCTACGCGCCGATCCGGTCCTCCTGGTGCTGATCGCCTATGTGTTCAGCGTTGCCGTCTATGCGGTCGCGACAGGGGCGAGATTGGAGGTGATCAACGCATCGGTTGCCTATGTCGATCTCGACCGCTCGGACCTGAGCGGGCGCATCATCGGGGCCATTCTGCCACCCGAATTCGACACGCCAGAGGAAATTCCCGCCACGGACATCGCAAAGGTCATGGATAGCGGAGAGTTCGTGTTCGTCCTGTCCTTTCCGCCACGTTTCGAGGCGGACGTGCTGGCAGGGCTGCAGCCATCGCTGCAACTGAACGTCGATGCGACGGCCATGGTGCAGGCCGGGAACGGCGCCGTCTTTCTACAGCAGATCATCACTGGCGAGATCACCAAATTTGTCGCGCGCAGCGACGAGGCCAGCGCGTCGTCCATAGACATTGTGGTGACGGCGCAGTTCAATCCCAACCTGCAATCGACCTGGTTCGCGTCGGTCATGCAGGTCATCAACAACATCACCATTCTGTCGGTCCTGCTGACCGGGGCCGCTATGATCCGCGAGCGCGAGCATGGCACGATCGAGCATCTGCTGGTCATGCCCGTCACCCCGTCCGAAATCATGGTGGCCAAGATCTGGGCCAACGGCCTCGCCATCATCATCGGCGCCATCCTGTCGCTCTGGCTGGTGGTGCAGGGCATTCTCGGCGTGCCGATCGCCGGATCGATCAGCCTCTTCATCGCGGGCTCGGTGCTCTACCTCGTCTCGGTGACCGGTCTTGGCATTCTGTTGGCGACCTTTACGACGTCCATGGCCCAATTCGGGCTACTGGCGCTGCCGGTCCTCGTGATCATGAACCTTCTGTCCGGCAGCACCACACCGATGGAGAGCATCCCTCTCTGGCTTCAATATGTCATGCAAGCTGCGCCCTCGACCCATTTCGTCGCGTTCGCACAGGCGATCCTCTATCGCGGCGCGGGACTTGAGGTGGTCTGGGCCGATATGGCCCTGATGACCGTGCTCGGTGCCGCGTTCTTCGTCGTTGCGCTGATGCGGTTTCGTCAGACGATGGCGTCAGCCTGAAGACTTCCAGCCTTCCACGATCTTCTTCCGTGCGTCCTCTGTCCGCTGATTGACGCGCGTCAATCCTGAGCGCGCGTCGCATGCCAAAGTCTGGCCTGAAGATCATGCTGCGGCCCGTCGAGCGCCGTGGCGCAGAGGAGGAAAACCGATGTCAGGCACTGCAACCGCATCCAGCCCCGAGGTGGATGCCAAGGCGTCCGGCACGTTGGGCCTTTTGCCCCTGACCGCGCTGGTCGTCGGCTCGATGATTGGTGGAGGCGTGTTTAGCCTGCCGCAGAACATGGCGCGCGGCGCTTCGGCGGGGGCGATCACCATCGGCTGGATCATCACCGGCATCGGGATGCTGGCGCTGGCCTTTGTCTATCGCAACCTCTCGATGCGCAAACCGGCACTCGACGCGGGGCCTTACTCCTACGCGCGGGCGGGTTTTGGCAATTTCGTCGGCTTCAACAGCGCCTGGGGCTACTGGCTCAGCGCGTGGCTCGGCAACGTCTCTTATGTCGTGCTGATCTTCGGCGCGCTCAGCTATTTCTACGCCCCTTTCGGCGAGGAGGGGAACACGTGGCAGGCCATCGTCGGCGCCTCGATCTGTGTTTGGCTGGTGCATGCGCTGGTGCTGGTTGGTGTGCGGCAGGCCGCCATCGTGAATGTGATTACCACGGCGGCCAAGCTGGGACCGATCTTCCTGTTTGTCGTGCTCGCGCTCGTGGCATTCAACATGCCGACGTTCCAGATGGATTTCTGGGGCACCGAAGCGCTGTCGCTGGGCAGCATCACGGCGCAAGTCCAAAGCACGATGCTGGTCACGCTCTGGGTCTTTATCGGGATCGAGGGCGCCAGCGTCGGCTCGGCTCGCGCGGCCAAGCGCAGCGATATCGGAAAGGCGACGATCCTTGGCTTCGTATCGGTCCTGCTGCTCTACCTGCTGGTCTCGCTTCTGTCGCTGGGCGTTATGTCCCAGCCCGAGCTGGCCGAACTGCCCGCCGCCGCCTCCATGGCGCATGTGCTGGAATCCATTGTTGGGCCTTGGGGATCGGTCGTCGTGCGCATTGGTCTCGTAATCTCGGTCGCGGGCGCCTTCCTGAGCTGGACGCTGCTGGCCGCCGAGATCCCGCTCCGCGCGGCGCAAGAAGGCATGATGCCGGACGTTTTCGGGGTCGAGAACCAGAACGGCTCGCCGTCAGGGTCGCTCTGGATCACCAATATCTGTGTGCAGATCACCCTGTTCGTGACGCTCTATTCCAACTCGACCTATCTCGCGCTCTTCTACATCGCCTCCACCGCCATCTTGGTGCCGTATGTCTTTTCCGGCGCCTACGCACTCAAGCTGGCGCTGAGCGGCGAGAGCTACGGGCCGGGCGAGGGGCGCGGCAAGGACATGGCCATCGGAGCCCTCGCAACCGTCTATGGCGCGTGGCTCGTCTATGCGGCGGGGCCTGCCTACCTGCTCATGTGCGCGATCCTCTATGCGGTGGGTATTCCCGTCTATTTCTGGGCGCGCAAAGCGCATGACGCACGCGTTTTCAGCGGCATTGAGATCCTGATCGCCATCGGCCTCACACTGGCTGCCATTCTTGCTGCCTGGATGATGTGGACCGGCGCAATCAGCCCCCTTTGAGCGCGAGAATGGAAGGAGTATCAGACATGGAACATGCCACACAGCTAGGCGTCTATTCCGAAACCGGCACGTTGCGGCAAGTCATCGTCTGCCGCCCAGGCCTGGCCCATCGGCGGCTGACACCGGCCAACTGCCAAGAGCTGCTTTTTGACGATGTCTTCTGGGTCAAGCAGGCGCAGAAAGACCACGACATATTTTCCAAGACGATGCGCGATGAAGGTATCGAGGTACTGGACGTCAACACTTTGCTGGCCGAGACGCTGGAGATTGCAAAGGGGCGTGACTGGGTGCTGGACTACCGCATCGTGCCGGACCAGATCGGCGTCGGCATGGCGTCCGAACTTCGCGCCTGGATGGACGAGTTGCCGGGCGCTGAGCTGGCCGACTACCTGCTGGGCGGGCTGGCGGTCGACGATTTGCCGTTCAAGCCCACGGGTCTTTTCGGCAGCTACCTGGGCGCACATGGCTTTATTTTGCCACCGCTCCCCAACGCGCTGTTTACCCGCGACAACTCGGCGTGGATTTTCGGTGGCGTGTCGGTCAATCCGATGTATTGGCCCGCACGCCGCCCCGAAACTCTGCTCAATACCGCGATCTACAAGTTTCATCCGAAATTCGCGGGCAAGACGACGATTCACTGGGGTGATCCAACCGAAGATCATGGGCTGGCCACTGTCGAGGGCGGCGACATCATGCCCGTCGGAGATGGTACCGTTCTTGCCGGCATGGGCGAGCGGTCCTCGCCTCAAGGGGTGGGCCAGCTTGCCGAAGCGCTTTTTGATACTGGTGCGGCGCAGCGCGTGCTGGCGTTTGCCATCCCGAAATCGCGCGCAGCTATGCATCTCGATACGATTTTCACTCTTTGCGGCGGCGACGTTGTCACCACCTTCAAGGAAGTCGCGGACGAGCTTGTCTGCTACGATATCCGGCCCGGTGACGGGCCTGCGCCGCTGCAATTCCGCCGCGATCCGCGCCCCATCTTCGATATTGTGGCCGAGGTGCTGGGCTACAAGCGATTGCAGGTCGTGGCGACCGGCGGCGACACCGCCGAAGAGCGTGCGCGTGAGCAGTGGAACGATGGCAACAACGTGCTGGCGCTAAGGCCCGGTGTGGTCATCGGCTATGACCGCAACGACGATACCAACGCGGCGCTCAAGGCCGCGGGTATCGAGGTGCTTGCCATCCCCGGCGCCGAGCTGGGCCGCGGCCGCGGTGGCGGCCACTGCATGAGCTGCCCGACCATGCGCGATCCCGTTTGACCCTGAAAGGCATTCCCCATGGCTTACAATCTGAAGAACCGTCATTTTCTGACCTTGCGCGATTACGCGCCGCGCGAGATCGCCTTCCTGCTAAAACTCGCCGCTGACCTGAAAGTGGCGAAATACACCGGCACCGAGGTGCCCAAGCTGGACGGCAAGGATATCGCGCTGATCTTCGAGAAGGACAGCACGCGCACCCGCGTCGGGTTCGAGGTGGCGGCCTACGACCAGGGCGCGCGGGTCACCTATCTGGGGCCGACCGGCTCGCATATCGGGCACAAGGAATCGGTCAAGGACACGGCCCGCGTGCTGGGCCGCATCTATGACGCGATCGAGTATCGCGGCTTTGGTCAGAAGGTGGTCGAGGAACTGGCCGAGTATTCCGGCGTGCCTGTCTATAACGGCCTCACGAACGAATTTCACCCGACGCAGATACTGGCCGACTTCCTGACCATGCAGGAGCATGTGGAAAAACCGCTGCATCGCGTGGCCTTCGCCTTCCTCGGGGATGCGGGCAACAACATGGGCGACAGCCTGCTGATCGGTGGGGCCAAGATGGGCATGGATGTGCGCCTTTGCGCGCCCGAGGCCTGCTGGCCGGATCAGGCGATCATTGACGAGGCCAAGGCGATTGCCGCCGAGACGGGCGCGCAGGTCACCATCACCGAGGATGTGGATGCCGCCGTCAAGGGCGCCGATTTCATCTATACCGACGTCTGGGTGTCGATGGGCGAGCCAAAGGAGAAATGGGCCGAGCGGATCAAGCTGCTGAAGCCTTATCAGGTGACGGCCGAGGTAATGGCCAAGACTGGCAATCCGCGCGCCTGTTTCATGCATTGCCTGCCCGCCTTCCATAACACCGAGACGACAGTGGGCACCGAGATCAAGGAAGAATTCGGCCTCGATGCGATGGAGGTGA
The DNA here is from genome assembly GCF_900156535.1 of Roseovarius nanhaiticus. Lineage (NCBI taxonomy): Bacteria > Pseudomonadati > Pseudomonadota > Alphaproteobacteria > Rhodobacterales > Roseobacteraceae > Roseovarius > Roseovarius nanhaiticus. The sequence continues at coordinate 1,324,047 of NZ_FTNV01000001.1, forward strand.
CCGAGGAGGTGTTCGAAAGCGCGGCTTCGATCGTGTTCGATCAGGCCGAAAACCGCATGCACACAATCAAGGCGGTCCTCGTGGCCACACTGGGGGCCTGACATGCTGGTCGTCGCAGCCGTCGGGGGCAACGCCCTGCTCAAGCGCGGTGAGCCGCTGACAGCCGAGACGCAGCGCGCGAATGTGCGCGTCGCTGCCGAGGCGCTGGTGCGCATTGTGCGTGCGGGGCACCGCTTGATCGTGACGCATGGCAACGGCCCGCAGGTCGGGCTGCTGGCCCTGCAGGGCGACGCGTACAAACCTGATGAGGCGTATCCTCTTGACGTTCTGGGCGCCGAAACCGAGGGGATGATCGGCTACCTGATCGAGCAGGAGCTGGAGAACGCGCTGGGCCATGATCACGCGGTGGCGACCCTTCTGACGCAAGTGGTGGTGGATCCCGACGATCCCGCCTTTCGCAACCCCACCAAATTCGTCGGACCGGTCTATTCGCGAAACGAGGCCGAGACGCGTGCCAAAGCGGCGGGCTGGAGCATCGCGCAGGACGGCGATCACTGGCGGCGTGTCGTGCCCTCGCCGCAGCCGGTCGAGATTCCCGATCTGCGCGTCGTGCGTCTGCTGCTGGATCAGGGCGTGATCGTCATATGCGCGGGCGGTGGGGGCATCCCGGTGGTGCGCCGCGCCGATGGCAGCATGGTCGGCATCGAGGCGGTGATCGACAAGGACGCGGCCAGCGCGCTGCTGGCCGCCGATATCGGCGCCGATGCTTTGCTGCTGCTGACCGATGTTGATGCTGTCTACGAGGGCTTTGGCACCGACGCGGCCAGGCCGCTGCGCCGCCTGACGCCGGGCGAGGGCCGTGCGCTGGACCTGCCCAAGGGCTCTATGGGACCGAAGCTGACCGCTGCCTGCGATTTTGCGGCGCGGGGCGGTTTTGCCGGGATCGGCCGGCTGGCCGATGCGCTGGAAATCCTTGGCGGCACGGCTGGCACACGCGTGGCGCAGGATGGCTGAGGTGAGCGTGGATCCGGACCCCAAGGCCACCGACGAAACGTCGGGGCGCATTGCCGCCATTCGCGGCGGCGTGGTTGATGTGATGTTCGACGGCACCGTTCCGCGCATCCATGATCTGCTATACGCAGGCAGGGTCGCGCTCGAAGTCTCCGGTCTTCTCGGGCAGGGCGTGATCCGCGCGATGGCGCTGGCCCCGGTGCGCAGCCTCGGGCTTGGCATGACGGTCACCGCCACGGGCGGGCCGATCCGTGTGCCGGTGGGCGAGGCTGTTCTGGGTCGGATGCTCGACGTCTTCGGCGCGCCTATCGACGACCGGCCCGCGCCCGCCAGCGGCGAGCGCCGCTCGATACACCGCGCGCCACCGCCGCTGAGCGAGCGGGTATTGCACAGCCAGATCCTCGAGACGGGGATCAAGGCCATCGACCTTCTGTCGCCCATCGAACGCGGCGGCAAGACCGGCCTTTTCGGCGGTGCGGGTGTGGGCAAGACCGTCCTCATCACCGAGCTGATCAACAATACCGTCCAGCACCATAAGGGCGTCAGCCTCTTTTGCGGTATCGGCGAGCGTTCGCGCGAGGCCGAAGAGCTTTACCGCGAGATGGGCGAGGCGGGGGTGCGCGACAAGACCGTAATGCTGTTCGGCCAGATGAACGAGGCGCCGGGCGTGCGGTTTCTGGTGGGCAACACCGCGCTGACCATGGCCGAGTATTTCCGCGACGACAAAGGGCAGGACGTGCTGCTGCTCATCGACAACATCTTTCGCTTCGTGCAGGCCGGATCGGAAGTGTCGGGTCTGATGGGACGCATGCCCTCGCGCGTGGGCTATCAACCGACACTGGCGACCGAGCTTGCGGCTTTGGAAGAGCGCATCACTTCGACCCGGCGGGGCGCGATCACGTCCATTCAAGCCGTCTATGTGCCAGCCGACGATTTCACCGATCCGGCAGCGGCGCACATCTTTTCGCACCTGTCCGCGTCGGTCGTGTTGTCCCGCAAGCGGGCGAGCGAGGGGCTCTATCCGGCAGTCGATCCGCTGGCCTCGGCGTCGGTCATGTTGACACCGTCGGTCGTGGGGCAGCGGCACTACGATATCGCCCGCGCCGTGCGCCGCACGCTGGCCGAGTACGAGGAGCTGCGTGACATCATCGCGATGCTCGGTCTCGCCGAGCTGTCCTCGGCGGATCGCGCCACCGTATCGCGCGCCCGGCGGCTGGAGCGGTTCCTGACGCAGCCTTTCTTCACGACCGAGGGGTTCAGTGGCACCAAGGGCAAGCTCGTGCCCGTCGAGGCCACGCTGGACGGCTGCGAGACGATCCTGGGCCAAACCGAATTCGACCATCCCGAGAGCGCCTATTACATGATCGGCGGCCTTGATGATCTGGAGGCTGCGCCATGAACATGGCAACCGAGATGCAGGTCACGCTCCGGCTGCCGATCAGCACGCTTTTCGAGGGGCGTGCAACGCGGCTCATTGGCGTGGCGCCGAACGGAGCCTTCGGCCTTTTGCCGAACCATATCGATTTCGTCACCGCGCTCGTCCCGTCTGTCCTGACCCTCGAGCTGACCGATGGTCGTGAGGAGATCTTCGGCATCGACGAGGGTCTGCTGATCAAGCGTGGCGCTGAGGTCAGCGCCTCGGTGCTGCGCGGCGTGCGCGGGCTTGATCTGGGCAGCCTGCAGGAAACGGTCGAGGCCAAATTCGTCCAGATGGACGACGAAGAGCGGCAGGCGCGCTCGGCCCTGTCGCGGCTCGAGGCGGACATGGTCCGGCGATTTGCCGAATTGCAAAGGCCCGGGTTATGACCCCGCGCCGCGACAAATCCACCGACGACATCGCGCGTCAGGCGCGGCGGATGAAATCGCGGCGCGAGCATCCGGGGCCCAGCCCGCTGCGAGGCATCGGCACATTCGGAATGATCGGGTGGTCTATCGCCGTACCGACGGTCGGCGGGGCGTTCCTGGGCCTCTGGCTGGATCGGATCTTGCCGCAGGAGTTCAACTGGACGATCGCGCTGATCCTCGGCGGCGTAGTTGTGGGGATTTTCATTTCCATCGCCTGGATCAATAAGGAGGGACGCACCGATGATACCGACTGACTGGTCAGCTATGATGCTGGGCGGGGCCGCGGGGGCCGCTGTCAGCGCGCTCTATTTCGCGGGACTCGCTTGGAGCATGGGCCACGCGCTGCGGGCGCGAAGCCCGGTCGCCCTATTGGCGCTGAGCGCCGCGATCCGGATTGCCATCCTGCTGGCGGCGGGCTGGGCAGTGGCCATGCAAGCCGGGCCTTGGGCTGCACTTGGCTATGCCGCGGCCTTCGTGGTCGTTCGGATCGGGGCGATCACTGCCGCCAAGATCGGCAATGCGGGACATGCGCCATGACCCTCTCGCCAGATCAGATCGTGATGTTTCAGCTTTGGGGTGTTCCCATTAGCGCCACGATCTTCTTCACGTGGATCGTGATGGCGCTGCTGGTCTGTGCGTCCATGCTGATCACGCGTAACCTGCGCGCGGACGTGCCGCCGGATCGCTGGCGCACCATGCTGGAGGTCATCGTGCAGGGCATCCAAGGGCAGATCCGCGAGATCGCGCCAGGCCCTTCGCGGCATCTGCTCTACTTCGCTGGCACCCTGTTCTTGTTCGTGGCGCTCTCAAACCTGCTTCTGGTCATTCCGGGCTTCACGCCGCCCACCTCCTCGCTCTCGACGACTACGGCGCTGGCGCTGTCGGTGCTGATTGCCGTTCCACTTTTCGGCATCACCAGTCGCGGGATCGGCGGTTATCTCAAGACATACTTGCAGCCGTCTTTCATCATGCTGCCCTTCAACATCGTCTCGGAAATTTCTCGCGGGATTTCGTTGGCGATCCGCCTTTACGGCAACATCATGAGCGGCGCGGTCATCGCCGCGATCCTGCTGACCGTCGCGCCCTTCTTTTTCCCCGTGTTGATGGATGTCCTGGGCCTGCTCACCGGCATGATCCAAGCCTACATCTTTGCCATTCTCGCGACGGTCTACATCGCCGGCGCCACGGCCGAGCCCACTTCCTCGCAGCCTGAAAAGGATAGACCATGACAGACCTCGCCATCATCGCCGCAATCTCGATCTTTACCGCCGGTCTGACCGTATCCTTCGGGGCTATCGGCCCTGCCTTGGGCGAGGGGCGGGCGGCGGCCACGGCGCTGAGCGCCATCGCACAGCAGCCCGATGCTGCGCCGACCATCTCGCGCACGCTCTTCGTCAGCCTCGCGATGATTGAATCCACGGCGATCTACTGTTTCGTGGTGGCGATGATCCTGCTCTTTGCCAACCCGTTCTGGACCGTGGCGCTGGAGGCCGCACAGCAGGCGGCGGGGAGCTGAGCCATGTCCATCGACTGGATCACGGTCGCGGCGCAGATCGCCAATTTTCTGGTGCTGGTCTGGCTGCTCAAGCGATTTCTCTACCGTCCCATCCTGGACGGAATTGACGCCCGCGAGACCGAGATCACCACCCGCATGCAGGAGGCAGCCGTGGCCAAGGATGAAGCCGCCCGGACCAAGGCCGAGTATAAGGGCCGGCTGGAGAAATTGGCCGCCGAGCGGCAAGAGGCTGTCGCCGCCGCTCGCCAAGCCGCCGAGGCCGAGCGCGACGCCCTTCTGGCCGAGGCGCGTAGCCGCATCGATCAGGAGCATCGGAGCCTGCGCACGCATCTGGAGGAGGAGACGACGCGCTTCACCGCGCAGATGCACGGTGCCGGGGCCGAGGCGCTCTTGGCGTTGACGCGCAAGGCGCTGGAGGATCTGGCGGACGAGACGCTGGAGGCGCGCATGGCGCGCCATCTCGCCCGCAAGATCAAGACTCTGGCCGGCGATCTGCGCCGCGCGCGGGGGCAGACGGCTGAGGCCGTCGTGACCAGCCGCGAGGATCTGCCGCTGGACGCGCGCGATGCCATCGCGGCAGAGCTCAAAGCAGTCTTCCCGGATGTAGATGCCGCGTTCAGAACGGATGCCGCGCAGGCGCCGGGCCTTGTTCTTCGGATAGGTGGCGGGCAGGTGGCCTGGACGGTCGACAGCTATATCGATGGGCTGGAGGCGCTGATCCAGGACAAGCTGGCGCCGGGCCATAAAGTTAAGGCGCAGCCTCATGAGCAGTGAGACCCGCCACGCGGCCCCAAGCCCACAAGCGCTGCTCGACGCGTTATTGAGTATGCCGGCCCCGGCGCCGCGCCTCAGCGAGATTGGCGAAGTGGCCGAACTGGCGGACGGCATTGCCATCGTCACCGGGCTGGAACACGCGCTCTCGGACGAGCTGTTGCGCTTTGAAAGTGGCGTCGAGGGCATCGTGCTCGACCTCGAGCCAGGGCGTTTGGGTGTGGTCCTCCTTGGCCCGTCCGAGGGTCTGCGCGTGGGCGAGGCGGTCATGCGCACGCATCAGGTGGTCAGCACCAAGGTTGGCCCGAAGCTTTTGGGCCGAGTTGTCGACGCTCTCGGAAACGCGCTGGACGGAGCGGGCCAGATCGGCGAAGGCAAGACCAGCCCCGTAGAGGCCGAGGCGCCCCGCATCCTTGACCGCAAGGCCATTTCGCGCCCGCTGGCGACGGGGATCAAGGCGGTCGATGCCGCGGTGCCTGTCGGCCTCGGCCAGCGCGAGCTGGTGATTGGCGACCGGCAGACGGGCAAGACCTCGTTGGCGGTTGATGCGATCCTCAATCAGAAATCCACCGATGTCATCTGCATCTATTGCGCCATTGGCCAGCGCGGGGATGCCGTGGCCAAGGTGATCGGAGCGCTACGCGATGGCGGCATGATGAAGCGCACGGTGGTCGTCTCGGCGGGGGACGAAGATGCAGCAGGCCTTGCCTATGTTGCCCCTTATGCGGCGATGACCATGGCCGAGCATTTTGCCGGCCAGGGTCGCGACGTGCTGGTGGTGCTTGACGATCTGACGCATCACGCGCGCTCCTACCGCGAATTGTCGCTGCTCTTGCGTCGCCCGCCGGGGCGCGAGGCATTTCCAGGTGATATCTTTTATATTCACGCCCGCCTGCTGGAACGTGCCGGGCAATTCACCGATGCGGCGGGGGGCGGGTCGATCACCGTGCTGCCCGTTGTCGAAACGCAGGCCGAGAATCTCTCGGCCTACATCCCCACCAATCTCATCTCGATCACCGACGGGCAGATCTACCTTTCGCCGCGCCTGGTGCGGAAAAACCAGTTTCCGGCGGTCGATCTGGGCGTGTCGGTCAGCCGTGTTGGCGGCAAGGCGCAAAGCCGCGCATTCCGCGCGGTCGCCGGAAATCTGCGCGTGACGCTGTCGCAATTCGAGGAGCTTGAGGATTTTGCGCGCTTCGGCACGCGTCTGGACGATGCGACGCGCGCGCGCCTCACGCGTGGCGCGGCAGTCCGCGCCGCCCTGCGCCAGCCCGAGCGCGACCCCATCCCGGCAGTCGAGCAGTTGGCAGTTCTGGTCTCGGCCATGGAGGGCAAATTCGACGGGATGAGTGAGCAGGATGTGATGGACGTGATGGCCGCCGTGCGCGCCGCGGCGGCCAAGGATCTGGGCGATCTGGCCGAGCTGATCGCGCAGAACAAGGAGTTGGACGAGGCCGCCCGCGAGCGCATGGCAGCATTGGGAGAGGCCGCGCGCGCGTCGCTCACGACATCCCGAGGCGAGCCATGACCCAAACCCTCGAGGCGTTGAGCCGCCGCACCGAAAGCATGGAGGGGATCGGCAGCGTGGTCCACACGATGAAATCGCTGTCGGTCATCAACGCCGCCCCGTTCGACAACGCGGCCCGCGCCATCGAGGCCTATCACGGCACGGTCCTCGAGGGGCTGCACGGCTATCTGTCCCAGTCGGGGCCGGTCTCTGCGTCACGCACTGGCAACGCCGAGCAGGTCGTGGTCGTCTTTGGCTCGGATCACGGTCTATGCGGCAACTACAACGAGGTGCTGGCGGCGCATGTTGCTGGTCATTTGAGCGAAACAAAGGGTGCCGCGCGCATCCTTTGCGTCGGCGCACAGATGCAGGCGGCGCTGATCGATGAGGGGCTCGAGGTGCCGACGGCCCTGTTGCCGCCTGCATCCGCCGACGGCATCGGGCGGTTGGCGAACCTTCTGACGCAGCAGTTGGATGCGCTGCGTCAGGCGGGCGCCCAGAGGGAGCTTGCCGTGACGCTTGCGTTCTTCGCGCGCCACGAGGGCAGCGGACAGGCGCCGAACATCAAAAGGTTGCTGCCACTCGACCCCGCTCTGATCTCGGAGTTGAGGAGCAAGCCCTGGGCCTCACGCAGCCTGCCATTCATCGCGATGAGGCGGGCAGACCTCTTTACAACCCTGATCCGCGGGCATCTCTTCAGCAGTCTTTTCCGCGCCTCCGCCGAGGCGCTGGTGACCGAGAATGCCGCCCGCCTCGCGATGATGCAGCAGGCCGAGCAATCTGTGGACGATCAGCTTGACGAGCTGAAATCGCAAATGCGGAATGTGCGGCAGTCCGAAATCACCACCGAGCTTCTGGATGTGATCATCGGGTTCGAGGCGTTGAAAAAGGCCAGAAAACCGCGCAGCGAGGCAGAGTCCGATTAGCGTGACTGCCAATGCAGGCATGGCCGTGCGCGTGTGCCTTCAGCCGGTCAGTGAGGTGATCCGGTATTTCTCGCAGGTGGCCAGATCGATCCGCCCGCTACGTTTTAAATTGCTGAACGCGCGGCTCACCGTTTCGACCGAGAGGCCGAGGTGATCGGCAATGTCCCGGCGGCACATCGGCAGCGCGATAAAGTCGCCCGAAGGCCGTTTGGCGGCAAAATCACGCAAGAAGCGAAAGACCCGCTCGCTGGCCTTGGTGCTCACGAGGGTGAGCAGTTGGGTGTCCCGGTTCTCGATGAGCGCGTCGACATAAGCCCGGATCTCTTCCTGGAGCGGGGCGCTGTGCTTCAGCTCGCGCTCCAATACGCTGCGCGGAAGCACGTTGATGACAACATGATCCACCGCTTCGGCCGTAAAATGCCAATGGTCTTGCTCGGTGATCCCGATAAAACCTTTCCTCGTCGAAAAACAGGGAATCTGCCGGTTTCCCTCGGCGCTGATCATGCAGCAGCGCACGGTCCCCGACACGATCTGATAGAGGGCATCAGCCGATTCTCCATGCAGCAGGATGGTACTGTCGGGCTGGCAGTGCCGCTGAAATGACGCTGCCTCGAACAGAGCTGTGAGAGTGGGGTAATTCGGGGAATGACGGCGCGTCTCAGGCGCCGAGTGAGGGCGCAGACCTAAGACAGGGCGCGCGGCCCCGTTTGCGGGCATGGGGGCAGTCTTCAGCGACACCTGCTCTGCTCGAGCAAGCTGTTCATTGGCAACGCTTGCATTCCTCATCACGATGTTCATCGCCTCACTCCCTGAAATAGCCATCAACTGGGCGCGATCCCGCCTGTTCTGGAGGTGGACGCGCATTTGGGTGGTGTGGTTTTGGGATAGCCATTGCGCGACCTTCGGCATCTGGCCGATTACGCCGGTGCTGGTGCAAACCCCCTTGGACACTTTCAAGTTATGGTTCGAGATGACATCCTTTAAGTGACTCACAGTGAAGCGGCCCTGCAATGCGTCTAGTTGCGGCCAGCCGGGAGATTGATGCGTATGGGCGGGCCGCCAAAATGACCACATCGCAATCCAGTCCCGACGATCTGGTGCTGGCACAGCTTGCCCGCATCATGGCCAGTCGCCAATTCTGCAACGCGCCGCGGCTGTCACGGTTTCTGTCTTATGTCGTCACCGAATCCATTGCTGGGCGGTTGGAAGGGCTGAAAGGTTACACCATAGGGGTGGAGGTTTTTGACCGGCCTGACGATTTCGATCCGCAAACGGACACCATCGTGCGCGTGCAGGCACGGGCGCTACGCCAGAAGCTGGACCAGTATTACGCGCTTGAGGGGCGCGATGATCCGTTGCGCATCATGATGGCCAAGGGTTCGTATGCGCCGACGTTCAGCGTCTCGTGCCCGGCGGATAATAACGTTTTGCACGAGACACTGAAACCGGTCCATGCCTTGCTGAAGCCTTCGATTGCCGTGATGCCCTTCGACGACTTTAGCCGCGACAGCGACCACGAGTATTTCGCCCACGGCCTTACCGAAGAGACGATCGCAAACCTGTCGCGTTTCCGAGAGCTGTCGGTCTATTCGCGCCTGACGACGGAGCAAGCCAAACAGAATTGTCTAAGTATCCGCCAGATCTATGAGGAATTTCAGCCCGATTTCGTGCTGGAAGGCAGCTTCCGGATCGACGATCGAATGGTAAGCATCACCATCAATCTGGTCGAGGCGTCGTCCGGCGAAATCATCCTGACCCAGCATTTCACCCACAAGACAACGCCGCAGGCAATATACGCCGTTCAGGACGAGATGGCGTTGATGATTGCCGGGCATATCGCGGACCGTTTCGGCCCATTAGGCGCCTATGCGCGGCGCAGCGCACAGTCGGGTCACTCGCTGAAATGGGAGACCTATCTGTGGATTTCGCGCTACCACCAGTATTCCGTCCAGCTGAGCGCGGCTGACCGCCAGGACATCAAGGACGGCCTCGCGAAGGCGTTGCAAAGCGATCCGACATCGTCCGATGCGCATGCCGTTCTGGCACTTATCATGGCTGACGAGTACCGGATGACCTTTGGGGCGCAAAGCACCGCCGAAGTGCTGCACAAAGCGCTCGAGGAAGCCGACCAGGCCGTTCAGTGCGATCCGCTGAACGCCGCCGCACATAAGGCACTTGCCATCGTGCGGTTTCACCGGGGCGAGTTCGATCTCTTCGAAAGCGCGGCACAGCGCGCGCTCGCGCTCAATCCTGGCCATCCGGATATGTTTGCCACGCTCGGGATCTGCTATTGCATGATGGCCAAGTGGGACATCGCGATGCCGATGCTGGATAAGGCAATCGCTCTCAATCCGCTGCAGCCCGGCTGGTATCATATTCCCAAGGCCATCGGACTGGTCATGACTTCCAGCCCTGCCGATGCAGTGCGCCAGATGCAGGTCGCGCCGCTGCCCGGCGCATTCTACTACCACTGCCATCTGCTCTGGTTTCTGGTCGAAGCGGACGAGATGGCAAAGGCCAGGCAGGAAAAAGAACGGCTGCTTGACGCGCTGCCGGAGTTCGAGACCGTGATCATGCACCATTTGCAGGCTTGGCGCCTTGATCCGCAGATGGTCCGCCGCGCCGTCGCGGCCTGGTCGCGCGCCGGGCTGCGTATCGCGGGGCCGGATACCGTCGACTGACCGCAGCGTCCACGGTTTTCAGACGCCATTCCGCGCGCCACGCGGCCGCGCTGCGTGCGGATTGACGCGCGTCAATCACCGCGCTCTCCCGCCGATTACGATTGAGAATGAGCAGCGATCCCGCTTGCGCGGCCCTGCGCGTTTCACAGTCCCAGCCGACGAGAAGAGATCTGTCATGACAAATGGAATTTGCGATATCTGCAAGACACGCCCCGCGACGTTCCGCGCGCAAGTGATGGTCAACGGCAAACGCCAGACGATGGAACTGTGTGACGAGGATTATCGCAAGCTCGCCCGTAGCCAGGGCCGCTCCAGCTCACCACTCGAGTCGCTTTTCAGTGGCAACTCGCTTTTCGACGAGTTTTTTGGTGGCCGTCGCAGCGGGCCGGGCATCTCGGGCCGGTCGGATGACATGCGCGGCGAGAGCGACACTGGCCCGGCAAGGGCCGCCCCGAGCCGGGGCAGGGGCGTCAACATCGCAGACCGCCTCAGCGCCCAGGGAAGCAAGCTGTTGCAGGAGGCCGCGCAAACGGCCCATGACTTTGGCCGCAGCGAGGTGGATACCGAGCATCTTTTGCTGGCGCTGACCAACTCGGACATCGTCACCACGCTGCTGGATCAGTTCAAGATCGACGCCGCTGATCTGCGCCGCCAGATCGAGCTGGACGCCAGGCGCGGCGACGCCGAGGCCGACGTCGATATCGGCGTGAGCCCGCGCCTCAAGGATGCGCTGAACCGCGCGCTCATTGCCTCGAACGAGCTGGGGCATTCCTATGTCGGCCCCGAGCATCTGTTGGTGGGCCTTGCCGAAGAGGGTGAGGGTGTGGCTGCGGATATCTTGCGCAAATACGGACTGACCCCACAGGCGCTACGCCAGCAGGTGACCAAGCTGGTTGGCAAGGGTGCCGAAGAGGGTCGCGTCGATGCACCCTCCAGCACGCCCGATCTGGATGAATTCAGCCGTGATCTGACCAAGTTCGCCCGCGAGGGCAAGCTGGACCCCGTCATTGGCCGTGCGCGAGAGATCGAGACGACGATCGAGGTGCTGGCCCGTCGCAAAAAGAACAATCCGGTTCTCATCGGCGAGCCCGGCGTGGGTAAAACGGCCATCATCGAGGGTCTCGCCCAGAGGATCGTGGCGGGGCAGGTGCCCGAGGCGCTCCGCGACAAGCGTCTGATCGAGCTCAACATCAATTCGATGGTCGCCGGCTCCAAGTATCGCGGAGAATTCGAGGAGCGTGTTCAGAAAATCCTCAAGGAGATCACCGATAACAAGGACGATCTGGTGCTCTTTATCGACGAGATCCACACCATCGTCGGCGCCGGTCAGGGCGGCGGGGAAGGTGGGCTTGATATCGCGAACACGTTCAAGCCGGCGCTGGCCCGGGGCGAGCTGAACCTGATCGGCGCCACCACGCTGAACGAATACCAAAAGTATATCGAGAAGGATGCGGCGCTCGAGCGGCGTTTCCAACCTGTTTACGTGGACGAGCCATCCGTCGCGCAAACCATCATGATCCTGCGGGGGCTGCGCGATACCTTGGAAAGCCATCACAAGGTCACGATCGCCGACGAGGCCATTGTCGCCGCGGCCGAACTGTCGGATCGCTACGTCACGGGGCGATTCATGCCGGACAAGGCGATCGATTTGATCGATCAGGCCGCCGCGCGGGTCAAGATCAGCGCGACAGCCCGCCCTATCGAGGTGCAGGAGCTTGAGGCCGAGGTCCAGCAAATCAAGCGCGAGCAGGACTACGCCGCCGCGCGCAAGCAGTTCGACCGGGCGGCGTCACTCAAGACCGAGCTGGAGGGCAAGCAGCAACAGCTAGACGATTTGCTTGCGACCTGGAAACGGGACCGGGCCTCGGCCACGGACGAGGTGCGTGCGGATCACGTTGCGCATATCGTCAGCAAATTGACCGGCGTGCCGGTGACCGAATTGACCAGCGAAGAGCGCGCGAAACTGCTTTCGCTCGAGGACCGCCTGCACGAGCGGGTCATCGGCCAGGACGAGGCGATTGCGTCGGTTGCCGATGCGGTCAGGCTGGCCCGTGCGGGCCTGCGCGAGGGATCGGCGCCCACGGCAACCTTTCTCTTTCTGGGGCCGACAGGTGTCGGCAAGACCGAGTTGGCCAAGGCGCTCGCCGCGACCGTTTATGGCGATGAGGACGCCATGGCACGTATCGACATGTCCGAATATGGCGAGCGTCACGCGGTCGCCCGTCTCGTCGGCGCGCCTCCGGGATATGTCGGGTATGACGAAGGGGGCCAGTTGACCGAGCGTGTGCGACGCCGGCCTTATTCCGTCGTGCTGCTGGACGAGCTCGAGAAGGCGCATCCGGATGTCTACAATATCCTGTTGCAGGTCTTCGACGACGGCCGCCTGACCGATGGCAAGGGCAGGGTGGTCGATTTTACCAATACGATCATCATCGCCACCTCGAATCTCGGCTCTGACATCATCCAGCGAAACCTTGCCAAGCGCGGCACCAAAGACTTCCACGAGGCGAGGCAAAAAGCTGAGCTGATGGAGGTTCTGCGCCACCATTTCCGGCCCGAGTTCATCAACAGGATCGACGAGGTCATCGTCTTCCATTCGCTGAACCGTGACGAGATCCGCAGCATCGTCGAGCTGCAACTGGCGCGCGTGGCGTCAACCGCTCAGACCCAGGGGGTCGAGCTTGGCTTTGACGGCAGCGTGTTGGACCATTTCGCAGATGCTGGGTTCCAGCCTGAATATGGCGCACGCGAGATCCGCCGCCTCATTCGATCACAGCTGGAGACCGAGCTGGCGCGCGCGATGCTGGGCGGGATCGTCGAGGATGGCGACAAGGTGCGCGCGATGTGGAGCGATCAGGATCAGAAGATCACGTTCTCCAAGTCGGAGCAGGGCAAGGATAAAATCCCTGACCCCGAATGCGCACCGTCTGATGCGGGGCCAGAGAATGCGGAGTGAGCCCGGCCTGCTGAAGACGCGACATCGAATGGATGGAATGGAACGTCGATGTAGACGCCTTAATGCAAGGTAAGGACTCGTGGCCGGCAGATCACCAGTACCGCCAGCGTCATGGCTGAGAGGGACACCTCTCGGGCATCCATCGTAGCGGGTCGCAACGCGCCATCAGTCGTTCAGCCTGCCAGAAATGATCTCGATCCGGTTGCGGTGTCTGTAGCGGTGCCTATCGGTTTTCGCCGCTACGTTTCGCTGTTTTACGGCCAAGGATGCAGGCGGGTAGCCTTTTGGCCTTCAACGCCTCTCGTTTCAATCTGTGTCATATCCGCGATCTCCGGACACCCATGCCACATTCGGCAAAGTGCTCACTGGAGGGCGGGCACCGATGTATTCGCTGATCGGATCTGCGGTCACGGACAGGTTTCGCGGGCGTCCTTGGCCGTCGCAGATGGTGTTCAGCTTGGTGTTCATGCCGCCCTTGGTTCGGCCAATCAGGCATCCGCGATCTCACGATTGACGCTCAGACTCGTCGCCGTGCGGTGGGCCTTCCAGGTCGGCGTTCATCGTCACCGTCTCTTCCGCAACGTGTTCGGCAATCAAACCGATCGTTATCCGCACCAAGATGCTTTGGCCGCTCGCACGTTTCCAACGGCGATCGGGCATCTTATGTGACCATATGCTGCGAGTGCGTTGCGCCATCGCGGGCCGTCGCGATTGGTGAAAATAATGTCGCTCACTCTTCGCCGACCACCAACGCGCATCGATGATGCTGGCAGTGCGAAAGATCCGACCGTCATGATTTCGATCCGGGACGCAGTTGTAGGCCCTGCTGCGCGTCAGGGTATCGTGCGGCGTTATCGTGAATGCCTGCAATTAATTCTGAGAAGTCGGTGGAGTTGCGGTTATTGCGCCGCGTGACTCCTGCGAAGTTCTGGCAGTGCTCGGCCCCAAAGCAGGGCGATGGTACATTTGCCAGACCCGAGGCTGGAAGAGGATCCTTGGAGAGATCATCCGCCCTTGATTATGTTGTGCTCCGGACCGAAAGGGAAGCCCGTGATATTCCGTGCGCCATCCTCTTCGATGACAAGAATATCGTGTTCGCGGTAGCCTCCGGCTCCGGGCTGGCCCTCGGGTAGCATGACCATCGGCTCCATCGAAACAACCATCCCGGGCTTGAGAACCGTTTCGATGTCCTCGCGCAGCTCGACGGCGGCCTCGCGCCCATAATAGTGGCTCAGCACGCCGAAGCTGTGGCCGTATCCGAATGAGCGGTATTTCAACAGATCCCACTCGCGATACATCTCGTTCAGTTCAGTCGCGATATCCTTGCAACGCGCGCCAGGTTTCACCAGCTCGAGGCCGCGTTCATGCACCTTGACGTTTTTTTCCCAGATATCGAGGCTGGCATCGTCCGCGTAGTCGCAGAAAAGTGTCCGCTCCAACGCCGTATAATAGCCGAAGATCATGGGGAACGTGTTCAGGCTCAGGATATCGCCCGACTGAACCTTGCGATTTGTGACCGGGTTATGGGCGCCGTCCGTGTTGATGCCCGACTGGAACCACGTCCAGGTGTCCATCAGCTCGACGAAGGGAAAGGATTTGGCGATCTCACGGATCATGGCGTTGGTACCGGCGATCGCGACCTCGTGCTCGGGCACACCTGCCTTGACCGCACCGGTTACGGCCCAGCCGCCGACGTCGCAGATCCGGGCGCCCTCTGTGATAAGCTTGATCTCTTCGGCTGACTTGATCGTGCGCATCCACATCGAGGGTCCGCTTACATCGACAAGTTCGACGTCCGGCAAAGCATCCTGAAGCTGTGCGCGATAGTCGAGCGAGACGTGATCAAATTCGATTCCAATCCGCTTGGCGCCCGGCGTCAATTGCTGGATGGCGCGGTAGAAGTTGTCGCGGCGCCAATCGGTATAGGTGATGTTGCTGCCGAAGCTGCGGCGCCACGGCTGCCCACCATCGATGCCGGCAGAGATGGTTGTTGCGTTTTTCTGGTCGATAACCATGCCGTATTTGCGGCCAAAATAGCAGTAGAGCCAGCCCGAGTAATAATTGATGCAGTGACACGATGTGAGCAGGGCCGCATCGACATCATTGTTGCCCATCCAGTCGCGCAACGCGTTTTGGCGGCGCGCCATTTCGATGTCCGAGAAAGGGGAATACTCCTTCTCGCCGTTGTGCCATTCGGTCACTTGCAGCATTGCATCAAGCATTGGGAGACCCCTTCAATCTGGTTGCGCTAGCTTTTGCGCTATCAGCACGTCAGGGTTTTCAGAAATTAATAGGCATGATCCGAGTATAAGAATTTGAAATGCCAAGCTGATGTGGCTAGACCCTGAGGGACGCGCGGGTCGTCTTTTGGAACGCATCCACCCCTATCGTGATTTGCTCGATCAAGTTCAGCGCAGCGTCCGACATTTTGATGTGCTTGTAGAAAAGCCCGACATGGATATTGGCCAATTTCGGAAAGCCCTCTTTCGGGTGCAGGGTCCGCATGCCCGGCAGGAGGGTTTTCTTCGTCAGCGCCGTTACTCCCAGCCCGTCGAGCACTGCGTGCTGCAGGGCCGAAATGCCGGGGCTTTCGAATGCGATATGCCATTCGCGTCCCTCGATATTCAGCGAGTCGAGCATGCGCTTGCGGTAAAAGCATCCCTCTGGATGGGCTATCAGCTTGATAGGGCGGTCGGGGTCGATCCGGTAGTCGCGCCCGCAGGCCCAGACCGGCCGCTCTGCCCAATATAGCGAGACGTGCGGCGCCGGCATCATGTCCGTGATAGCGATCACCATGTCGAGATTGTCGGTATGGAGCGAGGTCAGCAGATCGCGGCTGCGGTCGCACTGCACATCAATAAGCATCTGCGGGTTAGCTTGTGTGAACTGGGCGATGATGTGCTGAAAGTATTCGATTGAATAGTCGATCGGAAGACCGATCCTGAGCGTGCCCGAGAGGCGGGCGCGCTTCAGGCTTGCTGCCGCGCGGTCGTTCAGGCGCAGGATCTCGCGCGCGTAGCCAAGGAGGGTCTGCCCGTCCTGCGTCAACTCGATTTTCTTGCCCTTGTAGCTCAGCAGCTTGGTTTCAGTCATCTTTTCCAGGCGCTTGATCTGCAATGAGATGGCCGGCTGAGTGCGCCCCAAAGCTGCGCCCGTCTCGGTGAAGTTTCGCAGGTCGACCACCGTCACGAAGGTACGCAAGAGATCCGTCTGGAGGTTTGTGAACCGGCTTGCCATGAGTAATCCTTATGCTGGCATTGCTACAATAAATTTCTTGTAGTGAGCACACGCGTCTAACGTTGGGTCAAGATAAACTTCTTACGCCGACGAGGGACTGGATGAATCGAGATACCGTTTTCGCCGCCGAGTTGCCTTGGCCTGCCTACCAGTCCCGCGTGCAGGGCGGGGACGTGCCGGTGCTCATTCCGCTGGGATCCATGGAGCAGCATGGTCACCACATGCCGATGCATGTCGATGTTCTTTTGCCAACCGAATTTGCGCGGCGCGCCGCCGCCGAGACGGGCGCGCTGGTCGCGCCGCCCTTTACCTACGGCTACAAGTCGCACCAGAAATCAGGTGGCGGCAACTTCTTTCCGGGCACGACCAGTCTCGATGGGGCCAGCCTCGTCTCCGCCCTCAAGGACGTGGTCAAGGAATTCGCCCGGCACGGCGTGCGTCATCTGTGCATCGTCAATGGCCATTTCGAGAATTCATGGTTCATCACCGAGGCGATCGACCTTGCCCTGCGCGAGCTGAGTTGGGGCGGGATCGACAACGTCAAGGTCATCGTCCTGTCCTATTGGGATTTCGTCGACCAGGCATCGATCGAGAGGCTTTATCCGGATGGATTTCTTGGCTGGGATATCGAACATGGCGGTGTGCTCGAAACGTCGTTGATGCTGCGCCTGCACCCCGACCTGGTATCGCTTCAGGACGCTGTCGAACATGCCCCGGCGACATTCCCGCCCTATGACGTCTATCCGCCCAAGCCAGAATGGACCCCTGCCAGTGGCACGCTGTCGTCCCCGAAGGATGCAACGGCCGAGAAAGGCGATATTCTGCTCGAGGTTTGCACGCGCGGGATCGTCGAGGCGTTGAAAACCGAATTTGACCCAGGCGGCGCACTCGCAGCCGCTCAATGACGAAAAGCGACCGGATCAACCGGGCGCATAAGGATTGTTCCAACACGGAGACTGATGACATGACACATGATCTGACACGACCGAGCCGCCGCAAACTGCTCAAGATGACGGGCGCCGCCGCGCTTGCGACACCCTTCCTGTCGATCCGGGCCGCGGCCCAGACGACAAACCTGTCGATGCTGGCGTGGTACGGCCATGCCGAGCCCGATGTCGTCGGCGCGTTCGAGGAGGCCAACAACGTCAAATTCACGCCGAAATACTACACCGGCGGCGACAACATGCTGGGCCTCATCGCCCAGTCGCCCCCCGGAACCTATGACGTGATCCTGTCGGATGGCGAATACGTCCAGCAGCTGAACGCCGCCGGCTATATCGAGGAGCTGGACCCGGCGGATTACGCGTTCGACGATTTCTTCCCTGAATTCCAGAAGTTTCCGGGCCACTGGAGCGACGACAAGCTCTATTCCGTCATCACCCGCTTCGGTTTCCTGGGCGTTGCCTACAACACGGATGCCTTCTCCGAGAAGGAAGCCTCGACCTATGGCCTTTACGCCGATGAGCGCGTGACCGGCAAGCTGGGCCATTTCGACTGGCACCTGCCCAACCTGGGCCAGACCAGCCTCTATGCAGGCAACCCCTCGCCCTATGACATCGACGCGGCGGCGTGGGAAGCGGTGCAGGAAAAGACGATGGGTCTGCGCGGGCAGGTCGGCGGATTTTTCGACTATGGCGGCACGTTCTCGTCGCTCGAAAGCGGTCAGATGGTGGCCTTTGCCGGGATCGGGGACTGGATTACCGGTGTGCTGGAGCGTAATGGCGCCCCCGTGCGCAGCGTCATCCCCGAAGAGGGTGGCCTGCAATGGACCGAGTCCTTCTCGATCGGAAAAGGCTCGCAAAATCAGGACATGGCGCGCAAGTGGATCCAATACATCACCTCGCCTGAAGGGCAGGCGGTGTCGGCATCCATGGCGGCCTATCCCGCGATCATTCCCTCCAAGGCCGGATGGCAGGTGCTGAACGAGACGAACCCGGCCGAGGCAAAGCGCCAGAACATGGTTCTGGGCGAGCGCAACGCGATGGACATGATCCGCGAGGGGCGCATCCAGTTCCGGCAGTTGCCGGTGCAACAGAGCCTCGAGGACTGGAACGATTTCTGGTCTGATTACAAAGGCGCCTGATAGCGCTTTTCCAGCAATCGGGGCGTGCCTCCCTGCGTCCCGGTTGCTCAATTATTCTCGCAGGCGGATCTGACATGACCAACCGTCCCAGCCTTTTCTCACTCGTGATGTCCTTGCCGCTCCTGATCTGGCAGCTGGCATTCTTTTTGGTGCCGCTGGTCTTTTTGACCGCGATGAGCTTCTGGACCGTGCGCAATTTCCAGATGCAGCCGGATTTCGATTTCGGTAACTGGCAGCGCATCCTGACACGCGGTGTTTTCTGGGACGCGTATCTGCAGACGCTCTTTCTGGCCACATCCAGCGCCATCGTGACCAGCGTCATCGCCTTCCCGGCGTCCTACGCCATCTCTTTCAAGCTGTCCGAGACCGCCAAGCGCTGGATGGTCTTCGTTTTGATCATCCCCTTTTTCACCAGCTATCTGGTGCGGGTCTATTCGCTTCAGGTCTTTTTGTCCGATGCAGGGATCGTCAACGCGGCGCTGTCGCATATCGGCCTGGGACCATATCCGATGCTGAACAACAGCTTCGGCACACTTGTCGGGATGGTGACGCTGTGCCTGCCGCTGGTGGTCTTGCTGCAAACCTTCAGCTTGAATTTCGTCAATCGCGATCTGGTCGAGGCGGCGCATAACCTGCGCTGCGGCCGTCTGCGCACGGTCTTTGCGGTGATCGCGCCCTCGGCCAAGGTCGGTCTGGTCATCGCGGCGCTCTTTGCCTTCATCCTCAGCTTCGGCGATTTCGTGAGCCCGCTTTATCTCGGCGGGGGCAACCCGCCGACGCTTTCGATCATGATCACTGATATCACCAAATCCGGGCAGCAATGGCCGCGGGCCGCCGTGGTGGCGATCATGATGATCGTGACCCTTCTCAGCGTCGCCTTCGCCGCGATCAGCTATGCCTACAAGGAGCGCGGAAAATAATGGGCAAGGACAACGTCATCATCAACGCGCTGCTCAAGCTGCATATCGCGCTCCTCCTGATTTTTATCTTTGCGCCGATTGCAGGAAGCTTTGTCTTCTCGCTCAATTCGGACCGCTTTCCGTCCTTGCCGCTCGGGGAATTCTCGCTCGAGTGGTATCGCCTGATCTGGGAGGATCCGCTGGTCTGGGCGGGTTTCTTCAATACCGTGACCGTCGGCCTCTGCGTTGCGGTGATCGCCACGTTGCTGGGCTTTGGCGGGGCCTATACGGACTTTCGATACAATTTCATCGGCAAGTCCTTCTACGTCGCGCTGGCCCTTCTGCCGCCAACGATCCCCGTCGTCATCATGGGCCTTGCGATGCTGGCCTTCCTGTCGCGGATCAACCTTTCGGGCAGTACGATTTCGGTGATCATCGCGCATGGCGTCATGTGCAGCCCTTTCGCGATGGCGATCATCCGGCTGCGCCTGTCGCAGATGGACCCGGACCTCGAGGCGGCGTCCTGGAACCTTGGCGGCAATGAATGGGCCACGCTGCGCCATGTCATCATCCCCTTTACCAAGCCTGCGATCTTTGCCGCGCTTTTCATCACGATGGCCGTATCCTTTGATGAATTCGCGGTGGCCTGGTTCGTTTCGGGTCTGAACGAGACGCTGCCGGTCAAGATCCTCGGCTTTCTGCAGGGGCAGGTCAGCCCGCGTATCAACGCGATCGGATCGCTCGCCTTTCTCAGCTCGATGACGCTGATCATCCTCGCGCAATTGCTGCTGCGCAGCCCGCCCTCCGACAAATCTTGAGAAATGGATACTCCGATGACCGCGCAAGCAATCGTCAAATTCGATAATGTAATCAAGAAATTTGGTGAATTCACCGCCGTCGAGAAAGTCGATTTCGAGATCGGGCGCGGTGAGTTCCTTGCGATCATGGGATCGTCCGGCTGCGGCAAAACGACGACGCTGCGTATGCTGGCCGGGCTGGAAGATCCGACGCATGGCAACATCTATCTCGATGGTGAACGGGTCAACGGCAAGGCGACCTGGAACCGTGACACGCCGATGGTGTGGCAAAGCCTGGCGCTCTTCCCGTTTCTGACCGTACGCGAGAATGTGGAGTTCTCGCTCAAGATGCGCGGCGTGGGCCGCGCCGAGCGGGCCGAGCGGGCAGACAAATGGCTCGAAAAGATGCAGATCACCGAATTTGCCAAACGCAACATCTCGCAGCTCTCGGGGGGACAGCGCCAGCGTGTCGCGCTTGCCCGCGCGCTGGTGACCGAGCCCAAGATCCTGCTGCTGGACGAGCCGCTTTCGGCGCTGGACGCGCATCTGAAAGTGCGCATGCAGGCGGTATTGTCGAACCTGCAAAAAGACCTGGGCATCACCTTTGTCTATGTCACGCATTCGATGTCCGAAGCGTTTTCCATGGCCGACCGCGTGGTGATCATGAGCCGGGGCCGGATCGAGCAGATCGGCACGCCGGTCGAGATCTACCGAGAGCCGCACAACCGGTTTGTCGCGGAATTCCTCGGCTCGGCGAATATCTTTGATGGGGTCATCGAGGGGGCCGCATCGGACGGCGCAGGTCGGCGGGTCAATTTCGAAGGCGGATCGACCTTCATTTCCGAGTCTGAATTGAACGGCAGGCCACAGGGCGACGCTGTCACCTTCATTGTCAGCGCTGAGAATATGCATCTGAGCCCTGCGGATAGTGGGCAGGAGGGTGTCCTTGCCACCGTCGTGGGCGAGGAGTTCGTGGGGGCGACAGCTATGGTCTTTCTCGAAACCGAGACAGGGCAGGAACTCAAGGTTCAGAAAAGCCACGATGAGTTGACCAAGCTCGACTCTCATCCCGGCAGCAAGCTTGTCGTCCACTGGGCTTCAGAAAACTGCCACGTTCTACCAGGCGAATAGACTCAAAATCAGGCGGCCTGCCATCGTCACCGATGGCGCGCCATGGTGTGAGATCGGCACCGCTCGGGACGCTCGATAATACGTGCTCCCGTCAGTCCCGAGCCTCACACCGCTTGCCTGGGCAACGAAGGGGTCGCTGAGCGCATGAAGGGGACGCTGGCCCGATGCTGCCGGTCCTGCGCTTCATCCTGCTTTGGCGGGGTGACGAAAAATCGGGGCAAATGCCCCACACGTCTCAATCATTTCCTTAACGGCTGTCGCAAACTCATTTTCTGCGTAGGCTGTTCATTGGGCAAAAGTCGTAGGATAGAGGGGTGCGTAGGTGGATAGAACGCACCGATTTCAGCCCCTCAAGGAAATACAAGCATCATGTGCCCAGCATCCCCATCAGATAAAACCAACCGCGGATTTATCATACCCATCGGCGGGGGCGAAGATCGGGTCAAGGAGATGCAGATTCATCGCCGGTTTGTCGAATTGTCGGGCGGCCCGGATGCATTTATTGTCGTGATCCCGACTGCGTCGATGCTGGATACGACTGGAGAAGAGTACGACCGTATATTTTCTGGTCTCGGCGCAGGTCACGTCGCGGTGATGCCGATCTCGCGGCGGACGGATTGCGACAACCCTGAATTCGCGCGCTTGCTGGACAAAGCGACGGGTATCTTCATCACCGGTGGAAACCAACTTCGGCTCTCCGCCATTTTGGGGGGCACGCCTTTGGTCACGCAGATCAGGCGGCGAAACGCGAGCGGTGTTCCCGTTGCCGGCACCTCTGCGGGTGCATCTATCATGTCAGAGCACATGGTCGCCGGCGGGCAAGGCAACGAAGCTCCCGCCGAGGGGGCTGTTGCGTTGGCGCCCGGCATCGGGCTGACGAACGCCGTTATCATTGACCAGCATTTTACCCAACGGAATAGGCTCGGGCGTCTGCTGACTGCATCGTCGTTCAATCCCTTTCTGATCGGGCTGGGCATCGACGAGGATACGGCGGCCTTTATCGGGCCGGACGACGTCTTGGAGGTGATTGGCAGCGGCACGGTTACGTTGGTCGATGCCAGTCAGATGACCCATTCCTCGATGTGGGATGCCAAACCCGGTGAAGCGCTCACTCTGCTGGGCCTTCGCCTTGACGTACTGGGTGAAGGGTGTCGTTATGATCTGAAGGCACGGATCGCGTATCCGCCGGATGACCATCCGGCGCTGTGCACTCTACCGATCGCGGAGACCTGACCAGCCAGCCCAGACGCCGAGAACAACTAATCCATGAGGTAACGAATTGAAGATACTCTCAACCAATGTGTTTGTCGGCCCGAATACCTGGGCAAGCTTTCCTGTCATACGGCACGTCATTGATCTGGGAGTACTGGAGGACTGGCCCTCTGCAAAAATCGGGTCGGATTTCGTTGAAGGTCTGATCGCCGCTCTGCCGGGCTTGGGCGATCACGGCTGCTCATACGGGACCGAGGGTGGATTTTTGCGCAGGTTGCGTGAGGATGACGGCACTTGGATGGGCCACATTCTGGAGCATTGCGCGATTGAGGTGCAGAATGTCGCGGGGACGGATGTGACATTTGGCCGGACGCGCGGCACTGGCGTTTTGGGCCAGTACAACATGGTTTATGCGTATCGCCAGCGCGATGTAGGCTTGGCGGCGGGCGAGTTGGCGATACGGTTGCTGATGCATTTGCTGCCGGCGTCTCTGCGGGAGCAAACCGACTTTGCGTTCGATCCGGCATTCGACTGGGAAGACGAGTTGCGCAGCTTTGTCCTGCATGCCCAACGCAAGGAATTCGGCCCGTCGACAGGATCGCTGGTCGCTGCCGCCCAAGCGCGCGGCATTCCGTGGATCCGCTTGAACGAGAACTCCCTCGTGCAATTCGGCCATGGTAAATACCAGCGTCGCATTCAGGCCACGATCACTTCCGAGACCAAGCACATTGCTGTGGAAATTTCCTGCGACAAGGAAGACACGCATAACCTTTTGAACGATCTGGGCCTGCCCGTGCCCCGGCAGCGCATCGTATACAGCGCCGACGAGGCTGTGCGGGCGGCGCATGTGATCGGCTATCCCGTTGTGATCAAGCCGCTCGATGCCAACCATGGACGAGGCGTTTCGATCAACCTTACGAAAGACGCAGAAATCGCGGCCGCTTTTGCAGAGGCCGAAGCTCATTCCAAGAGCGCCGCGATTTTGGTCGAGAGTTTCGTTACCGGCTTCGACCACCGGATGCTGGTCGTAAATGACAAGCTGGTTGCCGTGGCCAAACGTGTGCCCGGTCATGTGGTCGGTGATGGCAAACACAGCATCGCCGAACTTGTGGATATCGTTAATCTCGATCCCCGGCGCGGGATTGGTCACCAGAAGGTGCTGACCATGCTTGAGATCGACAATCAGGCGAAACGCCTGATTGCGGCCGCGGGGCATACCGCTGAGACGGTGTTGCCGGAGGGCGAAGTGTTTTACCTGCGTGCAACTGCAAACCTGTCCACTGGCGGCACAGCGATTGATCTGACGGATCTGGTTCACCCCGACAACCGCGATATGGCCGAGCGTGCAATCATGGCCGTAGGTCTGGATGTCGGCGGGGTCGATTTTCTGATCGACGACATCACAAGATCCTACAAGGATATCGGCGGCGCGATCGTCGAAGTGAACGCCGCGCCGGGGTTTCGCATGCACGTTGCCCCGTCCGAAGGCCAGTCGCGGGACGTGGCCGGCAAGGTGATCGACATGCTTTTCCCGGCAGGGCAGGAAAGCCGGATCCCCATCGCGGCCATCACCGGCACAAACGGCAAGACGACGACCTCTCGCATGCTGGGCCATATCATGAAAGCCAGTGGCCGCATCGTCGGAATGACCTCGACCGATGGTGTCTATGTTGATGGCAAGCTGAGCGTGAAGGGCGACATGACCGGCCCCAAATCAGCGCAGATCGTGCTGCGTGATCCGACGGTCGATTTCGCGGTTATGGAAACGGCCCGCGGCGGGCTGGTGCGCAGTGGTCTTGGATACCAAAAATCCAATGTTGCGGCCTGTCTGAACGTGTCTGCCGATCACCTCGGTCTGGGCGGCATCGATACTGTCGAGCAATTGGCCGTGGTCAAACGTGTCGTCATCGAAAGCGCCACCGACACGGCAGTCCTGAACGCCGACGATATAAATTGCCTCAAGATGGCAGATTACGCGGATGTCGGCGCGATTTTCTACGTCACGATGAACCCTGCCCATGCCTTGGTCAAAGAACACATCAAGGCAGGCGGCAAGGCGATCGTGCTGGAGCAAGGCATGAGCGGCGACATGCTGACGATCTATGACAACGGTCTGCACATGCCCGTTCTATGGTCGCATCTGATCCCCGCCACGCTTGAAGGCAAGGCGATGCATAACGTCCAGAACGCCATGTTCGCCGCGGCGATGGCGTATAGTTTCGGCGTCGACCTCGATAATATTCGCCACGGGTTGCGCACCTTCGACACCAGCTTTTTTCAGGCGCCGGGGCGCATGAACGTGTTTGACGAGCATCCGTTCAAGGTGATCCTCGACTACGGCCATAACCCAGCCGCGCTCAAGGCGATGGCGGGGCTTGCCGACCGGATGGACGTGAAGGGGCGCCGAATTGTCGTGCTGTCGATCCCAGGCGACCGCCGAGATCAAGACGTGATCGACGCGGCCCGGACTCTGTCGGGCCATTTCGATCACTATATCTGCAAGGCAGATGATGATCGACGCAAACGCGGATATGATGAAATTCCGCAGATGTTCAAAGCACTGTTCCGCGAAGACGGCATTCCAGAAGATCAGATTTCGGTAATTCCCGATGAGGAAGACGCGGTGGCAGCAGGTTTGGAGATGGCCAAACCGGGTGATCTGGTCATCATTTTCGGTGACAACAGTTCGCGCTGCTGGAAACAGATCATCTACTTCAACGCCCCGGAACAAGAGGCGCGACACGACGCGCCATCGGTTGATGGAATACCCCCTGTTCCTTTCGAAGATATTCTGGATGTCGATCAAAGTCTGGTGCGCGATGCGCGCGGCGTGCGGTTGGCGCGGAGCGATGTTGAAGACGGTGACTGAACGCGGCCAAGAACTCGATCCGGTGGAGCAGCTCGAGCATCTCCTCGCAAGCCACGCCGCAGAGGTCGATCGCATCCAAGTCGAAGCCGCCCGCCGTTTGACGGGCCCAGGCTTGCTCTGGGAGTTTCCCGGCGCGGTGATTGATGTCTCTGCGGCTGACCCTGACGCTGATCGTTTGGCAGAGCTTTGGAACCGGCGCGCGCGCGAGGTTCTGGATGCTGTTGGATGGACGGATGAGAGGCTGATCTGCCGCAGATTTCAGGGCGGTATAAATCTGGCGATTTCTGCACCGATGGATCAATTGCATTCCGCTGTCCTGGCGGCGCAGGTCGCGTGGCATCGATGTGCGTGCGATCTTCTGGGGTTGGCCGCGTTGCCATTCGATGCACTGATTGGCGATTTGAAACTCTGTATGGCACAAGAGGCCAATCCGGCGCTTTGTGCATTGATCACAGCCGCGACGTCGCGGGGCGTTGATATATTGTCTGACGATGACGATGTCTCGCTAGGGCAGGGCGCTGGATCGCAAACATGGTCCGTGCAAAACGTGCCGGCCCCGCAGGATGTCGAGTGGGCAAATTTGCACGACATTCCGGTGGCGATGATCACTGGCACCAACGGCAAAACGACGACAACACGTCTCTGTGCCGCGATTGCACGTGCGGCAGATAAGATCGCCGGACTGACAACGACAGATGTCGTGCAAGTAGGTGACGACATTCTTGACCGCGGTGATTATTCCGGTCCGGGTGGCGCGAGGATGCTTTTGCGCGATCCACGGGTCGAGATCGCGTTTCTGGAAGTCGCCCGGGGCGGCATCCTGCGCCGGGGTCTGGCGACGCGCCGTGCCAGCGTCGCGATTGTGACCAATATCTCGAAAGATCATCTCGGCGAATATGGCGTCACCACGCTGGCTGATTTGGCGGAGGCCAAATTCGCCGTGACACGCGCTGTCATGGAGGGCGGCGTGTGCGTCCTCAATGCCGACGATCCCAACGTGGTAGAGGCGGCGGCGCGGGTGAATTCGCCGATATGGTGGTTTTCGCTGGATCCGGCGTCGCCTCAGATCAAACAGGCGCGCATCAGCGGTCAGCCCTGTGCATTCCTTGATCAGGACGCACTGACCTTTTGTAATGGCACCGACGAGCCATGGTCGGTCAATATACGCGACGTGCCCATCACCCTGGAGGGCGCGGCGCGGCATAACATCTACAACGCTCTGGCTGCCATGTGCGCCTGCGCGGCCCTGAATATATCACCCGAGGCGATCCAGTCCGGACTTGCGGGCTTTTCTTCTGACACCAACGATAATCCCGGCCGCTTTAATCAATTCGACTTCAATGGCGCGCGTCTTTTCGTCGACTATGCGCATAACCCCGACGCGATTGCCGCGGTCTGCGATGCACTGGCACAGGTCCCTGCGCAACGCCGTTTCATACTGCTGAGCCAGCCCGGCGACCGCAGCGATCAGAACATCCATGACGCTACCGCAGCCGCATTGCGATTTCAGCCAGATCATATCGTCGTCGCAGAGATCTCGGACTACCTGCGCGGCCGAGCACTTGAAGAGGTCCCGCGTCTCATCGAGGAAGCCGCATCAGACTGCGGGAAAGATCCCGAAGACATCACACGTGTTAGGTCTCCTGCCGAAGGGGTGGAGCTGATCTTGCAGCAAGCGCAGCCCGGTGATCTGGTCCTGTTGCTCGTGCTGTCTGATCGTGAATGCGTCTTCAAATTGCTGGCAGGCAATTAAATTGATCTATGTGGCGGTACCCTCTGGCCGGCGCCAGCTCAAAAAAACAGCGCGCCGCATGCATTGGCCCCGACAGCTTTCTGGGGCCAACGCCTGATCTGAATTGAACATCAAGAGCGGCCTGTCTCCAGACGCTCGCCGCACCCAGCATCAGCTGAGAGCTTTGGGCATCGCTCAGCGCCTTTGGCGTGATCTTCTCGCTTGGGCGCCTGCCTCATGGCTCACGGCTCACGCCTCGGGCCGACGATGTACCAAGAGCACTTCGTTATCAGATCATCCTATGTGAACCATAGGCGCTGACGCCCGACACCAAGAAGAAATCGCGCTCATTTTGTGCTACCGTGGTGCTGCCGACTCAACAATCGTTGCGTCGACAGCAAAGACGTCAGCCGCGCGCCGATCGAATTGTTAGGGAGCCGCATCCCCTGCTGCGCGTGTCAACTCGACGTGTGCAACTGTATGGGAGGGCGCAATGTCCGAAACCGAAAAATTCGCCACATCGTTATATGGCCCAGCCGAAAAACAGATGGCCGAGGCTCTTGTCGAGATCGAGCGACAGGCGCTTGCGGATGAGGAAGAATGCGACTGCAAAGAGGGCATGTTCAACGGCCTCACGCGCCGCGGTGTCCTGATGGGCGGTGTTGCCTTGGGCGGCAGCGCCTTGGCAGGTGGCCGCGCTCGTGCCGAAGCACCTCCGGGTGCAATCGAATATGAGGTGCAGCCCGATCCGACCAAGGAGCAGGGGCGGCTCATTCTCGACGATGGCGGCTATGGCTCGCGCTCGCAGTTCGAGAACGAGGTGCGCTGGCGCTATCCCACCGCCAGCATCGATTCCAGCTGGTCGATGACGCCGCTGGCCTCGGGCCGCGGGATGATCACGCCGTCGGGTCTTCATTTCGAGCGGCATCACGCGGGCATCCCGACGATCGACCCTCAGACGCATGAGCTGATCCTGCACGGCATGGTGGATCAGCCGTTGCGCTTTACCATGGATGATCTGAAACGGCTTCCGTCTGTCAGCAAGCTTCACTTCATCGAATGCTCCGGCAACGGTTTGACCGAATGGGCCAAGCCGACGCTCAAGACGGTGCAAGGCACGCATGGCCTCACTTCGACCTCGGAATGGACCGGCGTGCGCCTGTCGACCGTGCTGGAAATGGCGGGCGTGCAGGATGGCGCCGCATGGATCCTCGCCGAAGGTGCGGATGCGGCGGTGATGACCCGCTCTGTGCCCATCGACAAGGCGATGGACGACGCGATTCTGGCCTATGCCCAGAACGGTGAGGCGATCCGCCCCGAGCAGGGCTATCCGCTGCGTCTGCTGCTTCCGGGCTACGAGGGCAACACCCATATCAAATGGCTGCGCCGCCTCGAAGTCAGCGACAAGCCCTTCATGACCCGCGAAGAGACGTCGAAATATACCGACCTCATGCCGGATGGCACAGCGCGCCAGTTCTCGCTGGAGATGGAGGCGAAGTCGGTCATCACCTTCCCCTCGGGCGCGATGAAGCTGCCGCGTCCGGGCTTTTACGAGGTGACGGGTATCGCATGGTCCGGTCGCGGCAAGATCGCCAAAGTGGAAGTCTCGGCCGATGGCGGCGAGACATGGCAGGAGGCCACGCTGGACAGCCCGGTGCTGGACAAGTGCCATACCCGCTTCCGGCTGCCCTGGACCTGGACCGGCGAGGAGGCGGTGCTGCAAAGCCGTGCCGTGGACGAAACGGGCTATGTTCAGCCGACCCTCGAGCAACTTGTCGAGGTGCGCGGGCTGAAATCCGTCTATCATCTGAACGCAATCCAGAGCTGGCACATCGCGCCGGACGGGGAGGTGCACAATGTTCACGCGTAACCTGACACTCATCTGCGCCGTCTCGGCGCTAGCCCTGCCTGCTTTCGGGCAAGACGTTCCCCGCACCTCGGCTGAGTTGCCTGAGAGGCTGGAAACCGGCGAGCGCGCGCCGATGGAGGTGCCCAAATCAAGCGCCGAGGAGGTGGGCGACATCGCGCCCGCCGAGAACGCTTACGGCATCGGCCAGCCCGCCACCGAGGAGGAGATCGCCGCTATCGACATCGACGTCATGCCGGACGGGCGCGGCCTGCCCGAAGGCAGCGGCACCTATGCCGAGGGCGAGGAGCTCTACGAGACGATCTGTGCGGCTTGCCATGGATCGGACATGATGGGCATCGCCGAGCTAGGCGCGCCCCGCCTGATCGGCGGGCGGGACACCCTGGCCACCGACGCGCCGGTGAAAACGGTCGAAAGCTACTGGCCCTATGCCAGCACCTTCTTCGACTACACGCACCGCGCCATGCCAATGACCGAACCCGGCTCTCTCAGCGCGGACGAGGTCTATGCCATCAGCGCCTATGTGCTGGGCAAGGCCGGGATCACGAGCACCGAGCCCGATAGCGTGATGGACGCAGAAGCCATGGCCGAGGTCGAAATGCCCAATGCAGACGGCTTCGTTTCGGATCCGCGACCCGATGTTAGTCAGTAAATAGCGACACGCCTGCTCATACGCTGTTCTGAGGTGGAAAAAACGTGACGCCGCTCGTCCGACGGGGCGGCGTCGCAAAAGGATGCGGCCAGCTAAGCTTCAAAGGAATTCAAAGAGGCGCCCACGGGGACCCGCTCGCAACGTCACATCGGACCAAAAGGAACGCGCCGCCGGGGCCGCCTATTGGTCCGATAACACATCCAACTCAACTTGCAGATGGCGACTGATTTGTAGGATCCCTCTCCGCGTCCTCGGCGTCCTCACGCCAGAATGCGACCACCTTCTTGAATTCTGCCGCGTAGAAGGCTGCGTCTTCCGATCCGGAGGGGTCGCCATCGAGCCGCCCGACGCGACGTGCGCAGTCGAAAAAGCCGGGCGCGGGCAATCCATGCCTTGTCTTGCTGACCACGAGCGCTGCGATCAACGGCCGGGCGGCGGCCGCGTCCTCCTCAATCAGGCATTCCAAAGCGACTGTGAGTTGATGGATCGTATTCGGCGGCGAGAGGTCCAGCGCCTTGGCGAGAGCCTGATAGGTGATGGGACTCGCTTGGCCGGCAATTTGGCGGAGATACCTCCGGACCCGTGGTGCCAACACGCTGGAGTTTGACGGGTCATTGTTCGCAATTGAACCTTCAGATCGCAATTTATCACTCCCCCCTTTTGCATTATTTTCGGCGTGCCTCCCAGGCAGCGGAACCTCTGAAAGAATATCGGTTCCGATTTCGAGTGCTCGATGCGCCTGTCCCGACTGGTGGCGACAGGACTTCTGAGAAATGCGGCGATGTTTCCATATGCCAATCTGCCTGCGCCGCTCTCACGGGTTCGGCCGCCTGCGCGCGGTGTCGGCGTCATCAGATGCGGCGCCAAGGGGCTCAGGCGCGATGGCGGTGACAATGTCATCGCGCGCAACCGCATTGCGACCGGCTGCTATTTGCTCGGCCAAGCGGGCGCCGTCGGTCTCTCTCACGCGTGAGACGACCTCTTGCGCATCGTCCATGGAGTAGCCGAGTTTATGCAGCGTCGCCTCACCCAAAGCCAGAGCCGAAAGCAGGGTCTCCCGCATGATCGCCGTTGCTGGCAGGCCTTCTCCGGCGAGCCGAACCGCGTGGATGCGATCATGCGCCCGCACCATGAGGGATGCGTTTGAAAACCGGTCGCGCACGATGCGCGTGATGCGCAGTGTCGCGTCCGGATCATCGGTGGCGATAACGATGACACGCGCGCCGGCCGCGCCTGCGGCGTCCAGCACCTCGGGCCGCGTGCCGTCACCGAAATGCACCCGCGCGCCAAAGCGTTTGGCTTCGCGGATCCGATCGGCGTCGTGATCCAGAAGCGTGACGGCTATGCCTTCGGCAATCAGCGGCTGCGCGACAAGCTGGCCGACGCGGCCGAAGCCGATGATAAGCACGGACCCGCCTGCATCGGAATAATCCTCGTCAATCGTCTCCGGCTCGCCGGGTCCCATCACCAGCCGGTAGGCGCGTTCGGACTGCGAGGAGACCGCCATCGACAGCGTGACGATGGCCACCGCGATCGAGGCCACATCACCCGGCAGGATCAGCGCGGAGCTGGCGGCGGAGAAAAGGACAAAGCCGAACTCGCCATGCTGGCCCATGGCAAAGGCGATGCGCAGGGCAATGGGATGGGGCGTGCCGAAGGCGCGGTTGACGGTATAGGCGCCCAACCCCTTCAGCGCGACCGTCACGGGCACCGCCAGCAGGATCACCAGCCAGTTCTCGGCCACCGCGCCCTGATCGAGCGAGAGGCCGACGGCAACGAAAAAGAGACCCATGAAGAGGCCGCGGAACGGCTCGATATCCGCTTCGATCTCGTGCCGGTAAGAGGATTCGGCCAGCATCACCCCGGCGATGAACGCGCCCATCGCGTAGGACAGCCCCGCCGCCGCCATGATGAGCGCGGCAAAGACCACCACGCCGAGGGCCGCGGCGGTCATCAATTCGGGCGTGCGGGTGCGCGCGATGATGCGGAACATCGGGTCGAGCGCATAGCGCCCGACGATAACCAACACCGCGATGGCAGCGATGCCGATAGCCACCGCCCATGCGTTGTCCGCAAGCGTCGCCTCCCCCCCCGTGGGCGCCAGCAGCGTGACCAGCAGCAGGAAGGGCACGATGGCCAGATCCTCGAAGAGCAGCACCGCGATGGCGGTCTGCCCGAAACGCGAATTGCGCTCGCCGCTCTCGTCGATCCCGCGCATGACCAGCGCGGTCGAGGACAGCGCGAGGCCAAGACCCACGATCAGCGCGGCGCGCCAGTCGAGGCCATAGAGCAGTGCCGCGAGCGTCAGCAGCACCGCGCAGGCCATCACCTGCGACAGACCGCGTCCGAAGATGGTTCCGCGCATCTCCCACAGTCGGGCCGGGCGGAACTCGAGCCCGATGACGAAGAGGAACAGCACAACACCGAACTCGGCAAAATGCAAAAGCTCGCCCGGCTGGCGGGCGAAGGAGACCGGCAGGCCGATCCCGGCGACGATCCCCGCGGCAAGATAGCCGATCACCGTGCCCAGCCCCAGCGCGCGCGACAGCGGCACGCAGAGGCAGGCCAGCGCGATCAGGATGAGCGCTTCGAGAAAGGCCAGCTCCATGCCGACGAGGCCGAAGATGGCCTGTCCCCCGGCGGGGTCAGCGGCAAGGGCGGGGGTCGCGGCCGCCACCGCAAGGGCGGCGACCGGCAGGGCGGCGTGCAGGGTCACGGGTAATGCACACCGCCGACGGCGCGGCGTGGCTTGGTCTTGTCTTCGGGCAGGGGGATGAAATCCTTTTCGTCACCGGGCACGGTTTCGAACCGGCCGCGCCGCCATTCTTCCTTGGCCTGCTCGATGCGCTCGGGGCGTGAGGAGACGAAATTCCACCAGATGTAGCGCGGCCCTTCCATCGGCGCGCCGCCGAACAGCATGAAGCGTGCGTGATCGCCCGTGCCGTCCTCCAGTGCCTTGACGGTGATCTCGTCGCCGGGGCGCAGGATCAAAAGCTGGCCGGGCTCGAACGTATCGCCCGCAACGTCGATCTTGCCGTGGATGGTGTAGATCGCGCGCTCTTCGGTATTGGCGGCGATCGGCGCGCGGGCGCCGGGGGCCAGCGTGACGTCGCCATAAAGCGTATCGGACGCGGTCCGGAGCGGCGATGTCGCGCCGAAGGCTGATCCGGCGATCAGCCGCGCCTTCAGCCCCTCGGCCTCGACCACGGGCAGGTCCGTCTTGCCATGATGCATAAAGGCCGGATCGGATTCCTCCTCGTTTTCCGGCAGGGCCATCCAGGTTTGGATGCCAAAGAGCTTCTGGCCGGTGGCCAGACGCTCGGGCGCGGTGCGCTCGGAATGGACGATGCCCTTCCCGGCCTTCATCCAGTTCACCGCCCCCGGCTCGATCGCCATATCGGTGCCGAGGCTGTCGCGGTGGTGAATCTGCCCCTCGAAAAGGTAGGTCAGCGTGGCGAGGTTGATATGCGGATGGGGGCGCACATCGATCCCCTCGTTCGTCAGGAATTCCGCCGGACCCATCTGGTCAAAGAAGATGAAGGGGCCGACCATCTGCCGCTTGATCGACGGCAAGGCGCGGCGCACTTCCATCTCGCCCAGATCGACCGCGCGGGGCACGATCAGGGTTTCGACGGCGTCGACCGTCTCGGCATTTCCCAGGACGGGATCGGGGCAAGGGCTCCAGCTCATGATGTCGTTCCTTATTGGTGGTTCAAACGGTTGCGAAAATCAGCCCTGCAGGACGTCCTGCCATTCGGGATGGCGCTGGATCTGCGCCTTGGCGTAGGGGCATAGCGGCACGATCTTGCGCCCCTCAGTGCGGGCATCCTCGACGCTGCGGCGCACCAGCGCCTGACCCACGCCGCGCCCGCGCAGCGCGTCCGGCACGCCGGTATGGTCGATGATGATCAGTGAGGCGCCGGCGCGCGAGTAGGTCATCTCGGCCTCATGGCCGTCCACGATTGCAATGTAGCGCCCCTTGGTTTCGGTCTCTTTGCGGGTGATCTCGATCTCGTCACTCATGCCTGCCTCCTATGATTTCTGGTTCAGCGTCTTGCGCAGCCACGCCGCCTCATCGGCGATGATGCCATGACCGGCGCCCGGAATTATGAGCGTCTCGAGTGCCGCACCCATCTCCTGCAAGACTGCCGCGCTCTGGCGCACCCTGGCAAGCGGGATATGCGGATCCTGCTCATGGCAGCCGATCAGGATGGGCACCCCGTCCAAGCGCCCCTCATACTCGAACGCCTTTTCCGGGCGTCCGTAAAGCGCGTCCTGAGGCGCGCCGCCCGCCTCGCCGGTGCCCAGCAGACCGCCCGACAGGGCGGCAACCGCGCGGAACGGACGGGCAAGGCGCGCGGCGGCCTCGAGCGCCAGACACGCGCCCTGGCTGAAGCCGACAAGCGCAATGCGCTCGGGGCCGAACCCCTTGGCCTCAAGATCCGCAAGGAGCGCTTCGACCACGCTGAGGCCACTGCTTAGGCCCGGCTCATTCGCGCCGAGCGGGGCCAGGAACGACTCCGGCCACCAGGAACGATCCGCCGCCGCAGGCGCGAGAACCGCGACATCGGGCAAGGCCAGATGGTCTGCCAGTCCAATCATGTCCTCGGGTGCACCGCCCCGACCATGCACCATGACGACGGCCAGCCTGGCGGCGTCAAGCGGCGCACCGGCCACGGCGATCCGCTGGTTCGCATGCGGCCCGGTGCCGCCGCTGCGCAGCTCTGCCCCGGCGGTCATGACACCACCCGGATCAGCGGCAGGTGCGATGCGCATCTGTTCAGGCTTGAACACTGCTGGTCCGGCTGAGCGATACCAAGCAGCGCGGAATTCAAGGATATGGGCATGTCGTCCTCCGATGTGAGGTAAGATGTGGCCGCGATGCGCCGCGGCCACATGAATGGTCATGGATCGGCGAAGAAATCGCCGTTCAGTCGGCCGATTTTACGGCATCCTGCGCGCGGATGAAGCTTTCGCTGACGGCGTGATAGCCGGGCGAGACCTCGCCGTAGAGCGCGCCCCAGTTGGCCGCGTCGGGGCGGTTCCAGGTGCGGTGCGTCTCGCTGAGGATAGTGTTGGTTGTGACGGGCGCGATACCAACTGCAGCCATGCGGGTCATGGCGGCGTCCGAGGCCAGCTTGCTCACGTCGCCTGAGGCGTCCATCACCACGACCACCTCATAGCCTTCGGCATTGGCCTGCAGCGCAGGGAAGGCGACGCAAACACTGGTCCAGACACCGGCGATGACCAGCGTCTTGCGGCCCGTGGCCTCGACCGCCTCGACGAAATCGGCGTTGTCCCACGAGCTGACCTCGCCCTGGCGCGCGATGTATTGCGCATCCTCATCGGCCTCCAGCAACTCTTCGAGTTCGGCCATCAGCGGCCCGTTCGAGCCATTGGGCTCGGAGGCTGTGTAGATGATCGGAATATCCGCCTGCTGGGCGATCCGGGCCAGCGCCATGGTGTTGCGGCGCAGCGCGTCGATCTCGATATCGTTGACGGTCTGGAAGAGGCCCGTCTGATGGTCGAGCAACAGCAGAACGGCATCGTTCGGATCGTAGAGCGCGGCATTCGCGGCCTCGGACGGCGTCTTGGAAAGACCGTCGAGATGCAGCGTCCCGCTGGCCTGCTGTGCATGGGCCGCGGTGATGAAGGCGGCGGGCTGCATCAGCATCGCGGCGCCAGTGGTGAGGGCAAGAAAGGTTCTCTTGAGGGTCTTCATGGCAATCTCCTGCGTGGTGGGTGAAAATCGCCCCTGCGCCTATTGCATGATGATCGGACGCAGAGGGGCTGGCCTGCCGCGCGCATCAATGGCCCGGCAGGATAGGTGGCCCTGCCCAAGCGTGGCGCAGGCAGGGCAATCAGCGAGGTGAGCGAGTGTTTACGCCAGCTTGGCCGCAACCTCGACAAGGCGGCGGGCCTGGTGGGCGATCGCCGCGCGGGCCTCGTCCGAGAAGTCTTCGCCCGCGGTGTGGCTGTAGCCATAGGGGTTGCCGCCGGTCTTGAAGATCACCTCGTCGGTATAGCCCGGCGCCACGACGAAACCGCCCCAATGCATCACAGTGGTGTAGAGCGATTGCAGTGTCGTTTCCTGCCCGCCATGCACGTTCTGGGCGGAAGTCATGGCCGTGACCGGCTTGTTCGCGAGGCCGCCCTTGGCCCAGATGCCGCCCAGAGTGTCGATGAAGGCGCGCATCTGGCTGGCGATCACGCCAAAGCGGGTCGGCGCCGAGATGAGATAGGCGTTGGCCCACTCCATGTCGGCCACCGTGGCCTCGGGGACATCTGCGGTCTTTTCTGCCTGTGCCTTCCAGGCGTCCTGGCCCTCGACGACGGATTGCGGCGCGGTCTCGGGCGCCTTCAGCACGCGGACCTCGGCGCCTGCTTCGCGGGCGGCCTCGGCGGCGATCTCGGCCATCTGGTGGTTGGTGCCGTAGGTGGAATAGTAAAGGATTGCGAGTTTGACGGACATTTCAGGTCTCCTTCTTCGGTGTGATTGGTTGCGGATCAGTCCACAAGTTCGGGCAGTGCACGTTCCAGCCGGGCGCGCAGATGCGCGTGCTGGTCCGGCAGCTTCAGCGCCTCGCCCAGATGGGCGGGGTCTTCGTCCCGGTCGAAGCCGGGCTCGTTCGTGGCGATCTCGAACAGCACCCCGCCGGGGGTGCGGAAATAGATCGCCCAGAAGTAATCGCGGTCGATGACCGGCGTGACATGCGCGCCCGCCTCGGTCAGGGCGCGGCGCACCTCGGCCTGCGCCTCGCGGTTCTCGACGGCAAAGGCCACGTGATGGACCGATCCGGCGCCTTCGCGGGCGCGGCCTTCGTCCGGCAGCGCCTCGAGGTCGATGACATCGGCGCCGTTGCCGTCCTCCAATGCCATGCGGATCAGCGCGCCCTCGCGGGCGATCTCGCGGTAGCCCATGAAGGTCAGCAGCTGCGCCGTCGCATCCGCCTCGCGCAGCCGCATGGTCACGCCGCGAAAGCCGCGAATGCCCTCGTCTGCGGGCACCGGGCGATCGCCAAACGGGGCACGCGTGTCGCCCGGCGCCTCGACCAGCGCAAAGGCGTCGCCGTCCGGCCCGTGAAAGCGCAGGCGCGCCTCGCCGAACTGCTCAGCTGTTTCGAGGCCCTCAACACCGGCCGCCGCCAGGCGCTCGCGCCAGTAGTCCAGCGTGCCGACCGGCACGGCAAAGGCGGTCTCCGAGACTTCGCCGGTGCCGCGGCGGCCCTTGGCGATGTGGGGGAAGGGGAAATAGGTCATGACCGAGCCGGGCGTGCCGCCCTCGTCGCCGTAATAGAGGTGATAGACATCGGGCGCGTCGAAATTTACGGTTTTCTTGACCCGGCGCATGCCGAGCAGCTTGGTGAAGAAATCGTTATTCTCCTGCGCATCCGCCGCCATCGACGTAACGTGGTGCAGGCCTTTGATCTGGGTGAGCATGGCTGGCTCCTTGGCTTGAGTGATCTTGCTTGAGCCTGAAGGTAGAGGCTAAGAGAATTGCTGAGAACGAGCATAATATTGCATTCACTGTTTCACCTGGTGTAATGATGGATTCATGGGCGAGCTTGAATCCATCCGCGTCTTCCTCACCGTTGCCGAGCTCGAGAGCTTTGCAGGGGCCGCGCGCCGTCTGGGCATGACGCCTGCGTCGGTCACGCGGACCGTCGCGGCGCTGGAGGATAAGCTGGATCTGCAACTTCTGGTGCGAACGACGCGGCAGGTGTCGCTGACCTCCGCCGGCGCGCTGTATGCCGCGCGCGTGGCGCCGCTGGCCGAGGGGCTGGCCCAGGTAGTGACCGAGACGCGCGAGGCCCAGGGCATGACGACCGGGCGCATCCGTATCAGCGCGCCCTTGTCGCTGGGGCTCGAGGTGCTGCCGACCGTGTTGTCGCAATTCGCCACGCTGCACCCGCAGACCCATGTCGCCGTGCATCTATCGGACAGTTTCGTCGATATAGTCGATGAGGATTTCGATCTGGCCATCCGCGTGTCGGGGCCGCCCAGCGACACCTCGACCATCTGGCGCAAGATCTGCAAGGTGCCGCGCGTTCTGGTCGCCTCGGCTGAGTATATCGGGGCCAACGGCCAACCCAAGAGCCCCGAAGAACTGACGGAATTTTCTTGCCTCAGCTACCAGTCGGATGCGCGGGAAGAGATATGGGAGCTGTCCAAAAACGCGGTGCAGGTCAAACACAAGGTGACGGGCGCGCTGAGCGCCAATAACGGCGATCTGCTGGCCCAACTGGCGCTGAACGGCGAGGGGATCACCCTTCTGCCGCGCTTCATCGTCGCGCGTGATCTGGAGGCGGGGCGCCTTGTTCAGGTGCTGCCCGAGTGGGAGATATCCGAGATCTGGCTGACGCTATACTATCCGCCCTACAATCAGCTGCCCCTGCGCGTCGCCGCGTTCTCCGACTTCTTCGAGCAGCATGTCCAGACGGTGTGCAGCCTTTGATATCGAGGATCAATCGGGCCGCTTGAGTGCACGCGGTTTGCCGGGCGTTCCGATCTCGCACTCCAGCGCATCGCGGTCCCAGTTTCCCGTGTCTGCCGCCGCCGCGTAGGTCGATTGCAGAAAGGCCATCAGCATCGCCTCGGGGTCATCGCTTGCGATGACATCGGCGTAAGGCAGCAGGAACTCGCCCAGATCAGTGTCGAACCGTGCAGCCGTAGGTTCGACCCGATAATCGGCAAAGCCCTCGGGCGTCGGATAGGCATAGGCATAGAACATGGGCTCATCCACGCCGCCGCCACCGGGCCAGAACCCTGCGGAGGACACTTCATGACTATAGGCCTCCTGCGCGACCGCGTCGGGCATGTTGGGAATGCCTGCAGGGTGCAGCGGCGCCTCGCGCCCCGAAAAGCGGGTCACCGCCAGATCGAAAGATCCCCAGAAGAAATGCACGGGCGATACCTTGCCCAGAAACCCGGTGCGGAACCGCTCGAACACCGGCACGATATGGAGAAGCGCCTTGTGAAACCGCGCGGCGGCCTCGGCATCGTAGGGGCGGGGGCGGGTGTCCTCGGCGAAGAGCACTGCCTCCGGGATCTCGTTGGGGGCGCCGTGGATATGAAACGTGCCGCCAACCGCCTCGACGGCGCGGGTGATGCGAGCGAAGAACTCCGCAACGCTCATCGGCTCAAGCGAGAAACTCTCGCGCGCGCCGCCATCGGCCTCGGCGATCATCAAGTGATCGACGAAATCGAGCGTGAGACTGACGCAGCCGCCACGCTCGTGCACCGGTCCGGTCGTCATCCCGCGTGGGGTGACGTAGAGCGCCGAATGCCACGCGTGGTTGACCCAAGGCGTATGCGCCACGCGGTATTTACCCAACATCTGCGTCCAAAGGTGGAGGGCGGCGCAGGTCTCTGCCCAGTCGGACCAGGGCAGGGGCGGCCAGTGTTTATCCTCGGCGGAAACAATCACCCGATCGGCTCCATGTTCTGACGTTCCAGCGCGGTCTGAACGCCCGTGTCGGCCTCCATCCGGGCGCGGTGATCCTTGAGCGCGGGATAGTCGTCGATGGAGAGCGGCGTCTGCTCGATCCAGCGCTCCAGCACGTAAAGGAACGTATCCGCGAAGGTGCGCTTGCCCAGATACCATTCGCGGCCATTCGCGTTCAGCACCTCGTTGAGGCGCTTGTAATGATTGCCCAGAGTTTCGTAGGTCTTGCGCTTGACCTCCTCGACCGCGTCCTGGCTTTCGGCAAGGTTCTGCGGGCCGAAATGGCCGCCATAGGCCGCGTGCACCTCCGACGTCATGTAGGACAGCCCCTCGGCCTCCTTGCGGCCGATCTCGGTATCGCGGCCATAGCTGCCCTTGCCATGCGCGGCGCCCAGCCATTCAAGGATCGCGGACGCCTCGGTCAGCACATCGCCATCCTCGAACTGGACGCTCGGCACCTTGCCCTTGGGGTTGATCGCGAGGTAGTCGGCCTTCTTGTGATCGCCATAGGCCATCGTCCTGACCTCGACCGGCGCATACAGCCACGCTACCGCGATATTGGGCGAGAGCGAGCAGGTTCCGGGCATCGTGTAGAGTGTCGGCATGGGATTTCGCCTGTTATTCGGGTATCGTTCGCGGCCGTTTGAGGCGCGAAGATGGCCGGATTCCCCAAGGGCGTATCCGGCGTGAAATTCGATGCAGTCGCGCTGCGAGGTTGGGAAACGGCCCGCTGGGCCAAAGGTTCCAGTGGCTTTAGGTGTCCCGCGTGGCGGCGACGGCGGTGAAACCGGCGAGAAAGACCTTCAGCCGGTCGCGCATGGCGTCGTCCGTCATTTGCCCGCCCTCGTCAAAGACACCGCCCGCCCGCGCGACCAACAACCGGCCCTCATACCAGGGCCGCGTGCCGAGGGTGCGCAGCACGCTCAGCCAGGCATCCTGCGCCAGGATCGTGCCGAACCCGCCGGGCGAGGCGCCCAGCACGGCCACCCGTTTGCCCCCAAAGATGCGGGAGATGTCGCTGGCGGGGCGGCTGGTCCAGTCGATCGCGTTCTTGAACACGCCGGGGATCGAGTTGTTGTATTCCGGCGTGAAGAGCAGCAGGCCATCGGCAGCTGCCATCTGCTCTTTCAGGCGCTCGACCGCCGGGGGGATG
Organism: Roseovarius nanhaiticus; assembly: GCF_900156535.1. Lineage (NCBI taxonomy): Bacteria > Pseudomonadati > Pseudomonadota > Alphaproteobacteria > Rhodobacterales > Roseobacteraceae > Roseovarius > Roseovarius nanhaiticus. Next base: position 1,364,337 of record NZ_FTNV01000001.1, read on the forward strand.
CCCTTTGCTTCCTCTTCGTCCGCATCATAGAGCGGGATGCCGCGAATGCTGCCCTCTTCCAGGGTGGCACCCTCCGGCATGAGGCCCTGCGCGGTCCGCAAGAGCGCGGTGTTGAACGAGGCCGCGCGCAAGCTGCCGGAAATTCCCAGTATGCGTGTCATCTTGAACGTTCCTTCCGGTATCATGTGCGCGGCCCTGGCGGCTCGGCGCATCAGTAAGCGTGCCGCCCGCACTCAAAGGGCGCGGGCGGCATGGGCAGCGTATCAGGCCTTGAGCGCCTCTGGAACAAAGCCGTCGATCACCGGCAGGCGGCGCAGGGCAAAGGCGCCTCCGCCCTGGATGGCGACGGCCACGGCCAGCGCCACCAGAAGCAGCGGGAATTCCCAGCCGCCGCCTTCGGCGTTGAAGACCCAGCCATTGCCGACATGCGCCCAGACCGCGCCCAGCAGCAGCGGGATCGACAGAAGCGCGGCGAGGCGGGTGTAGAGGCCGAGAATGATGGCGGTGCCGCCGGCCAATTCGGCAAAGATGGTCAGGTAGGCCGCGATGGCCGGCAGGCCGAGGCTGCCGAAATAGGCGACCGTGCCGGGCACGGTAAAGACCAGCAGCTTGAGAAACCCGTGGGCCAGCAGGACGCTGCCCAGGGAGATGCGGGTGACGGTGGCGCCATAGGCCAGGTTTGTGGGATGTGTCATTGTCTTTCCTCCGATTGTGTTTGCTCTGGCACCCATATCGCATGACAAGTCATGTTTGATAATATAGGGCTTTGGCAGTTCATTCATTCCATAAGGTTGATAATCGCATGGATCATATCTCGCGCGTTGGGGTCTTTGTCGCCGTGGTCGAGGCGGGCGGTTTTGCCGGGGCGGCGCGGGCGCTGGGGATCACCAGCTCGGCCGTGTCCAAGCAGGTTCAGAACCTCGAGCAGGATCTGAAGGTCAAGCTTCTGAACCGGACGACGCGCAGCGTGACCGTGACCGAGGAGGGCGCGCTATACTACGACAGGGCGGCGCGTGCGCTGCAGGATCTGCGCGAGGCCGAGGAGCTGGCGCTGGAACTGAAATCGCGCCCCAAGGGGCCGCTGCGGGTCAGCCTGCCGCAGAGTTTCGGGATCAAGTATCTCTCCGCGCCCATCGCCGACTTCGCCGCGCGCTATCCCGAGGTCGAGCTGGACGTGAGCCTGAACGAGCGGTTCGTCGATCTGGCTGGCGAGGGCGTCGATCTGGCCGTGCGCATCGGCGCGCTGGCCGATACGTCCCTGATCGCGCGGCGCATGGCGGGCTGTCCTTTCGTTCTATGCGCGAGTGCGGACTATCTGGCCCGGCATGGCACACCGGACCGGCCCGAAGATCTGGCGGATCACAACGTCCTGGCCTTCACCGGCAATAGCGCGCTGCATGAATGGCGTTACATCGATGCGGCGGGCAGGGCCGGGCAGATCAGCCTGCGCGCGGGCTTTCGGACCGATTCGGGCGACATGCTGTGCAGCGCGGCATTGCGCGGGGTGGGCATCGTGATCCTTCCGGTATTCTACGTGGCGGACCATCTCGAAACCGGCGCTTTGAGGCCGATCCTGACGGGTTACGCGACGGCGCCGCAGCGCGACATCTTCGCGGTCTTTCCCCCCAGCCGTTTCCAGTCCACCCGGCTGCGCCTGCTGGTCGAGCATCTGGTCGCGACCTGCAGGGATCTGCCCTGGGAGCGGTGATCCGGATGTCGCGCGGGTGCCTTTCTATCCGGTATAGAACCCAAAGGGTCTCTGGCGCGTTGGCTTGGTTAAACGTCACAAGGAGCGCTCAGCATGACCGATCACAGCAAGAAACCGACAACAACCGACGCGGGTATCCCTGTTGCGAGTGACGAGCATTCCTTGACGGTTGGCCGCGACGGCCCGATCGTCCTGCATGATCACTACCTGCTTGAACAGATGGCTCAATTCAACCGCGAGCGCATCCCCGAGCGTCAGCCGCACGCCAAAGGCAGCGGTGCCTTCGGCCATTTCGAAGTGACGCATGACGTCAGCAAATACACCAGCGCGGCCTTCCTGCAACCGGGCGCCCGGACGGATGTGCTGGCGCGGTTCTCAACCGTCGCGGGCGAGCGGGGCAGCCCCGATACCTGGCGCGACCCGCGCGGCTTTTCGCTGAAATTCTATACCAGCGAAGGCAACTACGACATGGTCGGCAACAACACGCCGGTCTTTTTCATGCGCGATCCGATGAAATTCCAGCACTTCATCCGCTCGCAGAAACGCCGCGCCGATAACGGGCTGCGCGACCATGACATGCAGTGGGATTTCTGGACCCTCTCGCCCGAATCCGCGCATCAGGTCACTTGGCTGATGGGTGATCGCGGCATTCCCAAGACGTGGCGCCACATGAACGGCTATTCCAGCCACACCTATATGTGGGTCAACGCGGATGGCGAGAAGTTCTGGGTCAAATACCACTTCAAGACCGATCAAGGCATCGACTTTCTCACGCAGGACGAGGCCGTCGAAAAGGCAGGTACGGACGCCGACCATCATCGCCGCGACCTCTTCAATTCGATCCGCGACGGCGACCATCCCAGCTGGACGCTAAAGATGCAGATCATGCCCTTCGAAGAGGCCAAGACCTATCGCTACAACCCCTTCGATCTGACTAAGGTGTGGCCGCATTCGGATTATCCGCTGATCGAGGTCGGCAAGCTGACGCTGACCCGCAACCCGACCGATTTCCACACCGAGATCGAGCAGGCGGCTTTCGAGCCGAACAACCTGGTGCGCGGCATCGGCCTCAGCCCGGACAAGATGCTGTTGGCGCGCGGCTTTTCTTATTCCGACGCGCACCGCGCGCGGCTGGGCGCCAATTACCGGCAGATCCCGGTCAACAAGCCGCAATCGCCCGTCCACAGCTATTCCAAGGATGGCGCGATGCGGACCGAGAATGTGTCCGACCCGGTCTATGCGCCCAACTCCTATGGCGGGCCTGCGGCCGATCCATCGCTGACCGACGATGCGGGGCAGTGGTATGCCGAGGGCGACATGGTGCGGCAGGCTTACACGCTGCGCGAGGATGACGATGATTGGGGGCAGGCCGGCACGCTGGTGCGCGACGTCATGGATGACGCCGCCCGGGACCGGCTGGTCGGCAATATCGTCGGCCATCTGAGTGCGGGCGTGTCCGAACAGGTGCTGGAGCGCGCCTTTGAATACTGGCGGAACGTGGATCAGGGCATCGGCGAGCGGGTCGAAAAGGGCGTGCGAGGCGGCTGATGCGCCCTCGGCCCGGCCTTGAACGGCAAGGCCACGCGGGACCGAGCCCGCAGGGTCTGGTCCCTGCGCGGTTCGCCAGTGGTGCGGTGCCGATCATGGCCCTGCCTTCGGAGATGCCGCAGCCCGACATCATGGGAGCGGCGCTCTGAAATGGCGGTCGTCGTGCTCTGCGCAACCCGCCGCTTCTTAAGTACCTGATTGGGCCGGCGGCTCTTAACGCCGCCACCGGCCGATTGTTTAGAAAGTTCCTTGCGATGAATTCCCCCAAAACCGATGCGGCGCCGGTGCCGCAGGACGATCCCACCGCCGATCCGGTGCGCTGGCGCATCCTCTTCGTGCTGATCATCACGATCTTCATGACCCTTGTCGGCGTCAGCATCGTCAACGTGGCCCTGCCATCGATCCGCATCGGCCTCGATGCGTCGCAATCGGATCTGCAATGGGTGCTCTCGGGCTATGCGCTGACCTTCGGTGTCGTTCTGGTGGGCGCGGGCCGGGCCGGGGACATCATGGGGCGCGGCGGGCTGTTCCTGATCGGGGTCGGCATCTTTACCGTCTCATCCATCGCGGCGGGGCTGGCCCCCAATGCCGAATGGCTGAATGCCGCGCGCTTTGCGCAAGGGGTCGGCTCGGGCCTCTTGAACCCGCAAGGCCTGGGCATGATCCAGCATTACTTTCGCGGCGATGCGCGCGGGCGGGCCTTCGGTTATTTCGGCACGGCGGTCGGCGTTTCTGTCGCCATCGGCCCGGTTCTGGGCGGGCTGCTGATTGAGCTGGGCGGCCCCGAGCTGGGCTGGCGGCTGACCTTTCTGGTCAATGTGCCCATTGGCGCCGCCGCCCTGATCCTGGGGCTGAGGTGGTTTCCGCGTCCGCTGATCATACGCCTGCCGCGCACCGGCAGCGGGCTGCGCTCGCTCGATCCCGTGGGCGCGCTCTTGCTGGCGCTCGCGGTGCTGGCGATCCTTTTCCCCTTTGTCGAGCATAGCGGCAGCGCGCTGATCTGGCTCTTGCTGCCGGTCGGTCTGGGGCTGGTCTGGGCCTGGGTCTGGTGGGAGCGGCGCTATCTGCGCCTTGGCCTCAGCCCGATGGTCGATCTCAAGATCTTCTCGACTCGCAGCTATTCGCACGGGATCACCATCATGACGCTCTACTTCATGGGCGTCACCAGCGTCTGGGTTCTGGTCGCGCTCTATGTTCAGGAGGGCGGGGGCAAGTCGGCGCTGGAATCGGGGTTTTTCGGCATACCCGCCGCGCTGCTGTCGGCCTCGGCGGCCTATTGGGCGGGCAGCCGCGTGATGCGTCTGGGGCGCAAGGTGGTGATCTGGGGTCTGACGCTGGCGCTGGTCGGGCTGGGGCTGAGCATCGGTGTCGTGCTCCTGCATGAGGCGGGGCTTGTCAGCATCTGGTGGCTGATGGCGTCGCTGGCCTTTGTCGGCATGGCCCAGGGCTCGGTCATCAGCCCGAACCAGACCCTGACACTGGCCGATGTGCCGTTGGACTACGCGGGCAGTTCGGGCGCGATCATGCAGACGGGGCAGCGCATCGGCACGGCGGTGGGCATCGCGGTGATCACGGCGGCCTCGTTCTATACCCTCGCGGCGACCTCCTGGGCGATGGCGATGGTCACGGGCTTCGGCCTGATCGCCGCCGTGGTCTTTGCCGCGCTGCTGGTCGCGATCAAGGACCAGCGCGACCGCGCGCGCCTGAGGCGCCGCGCGCACCCTGCGCACAGCAAAATGCCGGCGCAGACCCTGCGCCGGCATTTCGACCCGCATTCGGCAGATCGCCTCAGAAGCCCCGGGTCGAGGGCTGCTGATAGTCCAGCACCGGCCCGGCGGGCACGATCCCGTTGGGGTTGATGGTGCCGTGGCTGCGGTAGTAATGCTGCTGGATGTGGTCGAAATCCACCGTCTCGGCAACGCCGGGGATCTGGTAGAGCTCGCGCGTATAGCTCCAGAGATTGTTGTAATCCTTCAGCATCTTCAGGTTGCACTTGAAATGCCCGTGATAGACCGGATCGAAGCGGATGAGCGTGGTGAAGAGGCGCCAATCCGCCTCGGTCAGGCGGTCGCCGACGAGGTAGCGCTGCTTGCCCAGCCGGTCCTCCAGCGTATCGAGCGCATCGAAGAGCTTCTTCACCTCGCCCTCGTAGACCTTCTGGTCGGTGGCGAAACCGGCCTTGTGGACACCGTTATTGACCGCGTCATAGGTCAGCGCGTTGATCTCGTCGATCTCGCCCATCAGCTCGTCCGGGCTGTAATCGGTGTCATCCGTCGCGATCTCCGCAAAGGCCGAGTTGAGCATGCGGATGATGTCGGCGGATTCGTTGCTGACGATGGTTTCGCGCTCCTTGTCCCAGAGGACCGGCACGGTCACGCGGCCCGAATAGTTCGGATCAGCGCGCAGATAGACCTGGTACATGTAATCCGCGCCGCCGGGGTCTGCGATGACGCCGGGGCCGGGCTGAAACGTCCAGCCATGCGCGCCCATATAGGGGTTGACGACCGACAGGCCGATGGCGTCCTTCAGCCCCTTGAGGCTGCGCAGGATCAGCGTGCGGTTGGCCCAGGGGCAGGCGAGCGAGACATAGAGGTGATATCGCCCCGCCTCGGCCTTGAACCCGCCTTGGCCGGTCGGCCCGGCGCTGCCATCTGCGGTCACCCAATTGCGGAACTGCGCCTCGCTGCGCTCGAATTTGCCGCCGGTGCTGTCGGTGTCATACCATTTGTCGTGCCATTCGCCGTCGATGAGAAGTCCCATGGGATTTGTGTCTCCTGTGATGGGTCAGGCGCGTGCCTGACGGGTGTGTGAGTTGCGAGCCGCTATGCGCCCGCGCGGCGCGCCCGCAGGGCGTCGATGCTCCAGGGGCCGGGGCCCGCGAAGATGAGGTAGAAAAAGACGAAGCAAAAGAGGATCGCCCCGGCGCCGCCATTGACGGAAGGAAAGACGCTTTGCGGCGCATGCGCGATGAAGTAGGCGGCGGCCATCGTGCCCGAGGCGATGAAGGCGGCGGGGCGGGTCAGAAGGCCGAGCGCGATCAGCGCCCCGGTGACAAGCTCGATCACGCCGGCGGTCCATGACATCGTGAACATCTCGGGCGTGCGGCCCGCCGGAAAGCCGAGGATCTTTTCCGTGCCGTAGCACAGGAAGGTCAGTCCGGCTGCGATGCGCAAAACGCTGAGCGCGCGGGGCCTCCATTCGGTCTCAAACTCGCGGGTCATCTCTGATCCCTCCTTTCAGGTGGCGAAAGCTGTGCCTGCGCGCCGGATCGGCGGTGATGCGCTGGCGCTCGAGGCCAACATAGAGAGCGGCGCAGCGCCGCGGAACAGGTGTAATCTGTCATTCACTGTTGCGCTCACTGTAATAAACCCGCGCCGCTGGATATGGGTCCGACGTCGGTCGGCGTGGCTACAGGCCGCTTTTCCCATAATGATCGCTTCGATAGCGCGCGATCACGGCCTCCCGCGGGCATCGCCATATCGGGTTCCGCTGCGCCGCGTCCTCGGGCTGATGATATCGTGATCCCCGACAACTGCGCATCTGCTATCCTGCACCGGATGACAAGGAGACGCCCATGCCTCAGCTCACCGACAGTCAGGACCGATACGGCCTGATAAGCCGCATCTTTCATTGGGGCATGGCGCTCCTCTTTGCGGCGCAGTTCCTCTCGGCCGCCGCGCATTGGGCCTTGCCGCGCGAACATGCGGTGCGCGAGGCGCTCTGGAGCTATCATCCCACGCTCGGCGCCACGCTTTTCCTGCTTGTCCTGCTGCGCGGGGTCTGGGGGCTGGCGAATATCGGGCGGCGGCCCGGACATTCGGGCCTTCTGGGGCGGGCGGCCTTTGCCGGGCATCTGGCGATCTACGCGCTCATGGTGATCGTCCCGTCGGTCCGGCTTCTTGCCGCGGCGGGGGGCACGCGCGGCTTCAGCTATCTCGGCATTCCGATCTTCCCGGCGCAACCGGCGGAAATCGCGTGGATGCGCGCCCCGGCCGAGTGGCACGGCGAGATGGGGTGGATACTGGCCCTCTTGGTGCTGGGGCATGCGGCAATGGCGATCCTCTGGCATCACCTGATCAAGCGGGACGGCACGCTGCAGCGCATGACGGGCTCGGCCTAGCGCAATGGGCGCGCGGCAACCCATGGACAGACGCATGACGCTCACCAGACGCCAGACCATCGCGGGCGCAACGGCCGCCCTGGCCGTCCCGGCAGGGACAGCGGGGGATGCCCGCGCGCAAGCCTCTGAACCCGGCGATTTCGAGGCGATGGCGGGCGATCTCGATCAGTTGCATGCCCTTGTCATCCATCGCGGCAGCGCGCCCGTGTTCGAGCGCGCCTTCGCGGGCAGGGGGCTGGATGCGCCTGCGAATGTGAAATCGGTCTCCAAGACACTTCTGGCGCTGCTCACCGGCATCGGCATCGCGCGCGGGGCCTTGCCCGGCCCGGACGCGCGGGTGCTGCCCGCCCTCGGGCGTGCCGCCACGGGGGACGTGCGCGACGAGATCACCATCGGGGATCTTCTGTCGATGCGGGCGGGCCTGGCCAGCACCTCGGGCGCGGAATATGGCGCCTGGGTGGCCAGCCCGAACTGGGTCGATCATGTGCTGGGCCGGGATCTGGTGGCCGAGCCGGGCGGGCGCTTCATCTATTCGACGGGCGGCTGGCATCTGCTGGGCGCCGCGCTTGCGCGCGGGGCAGGGCGCGATCTGCACAGCCTCGCGCAGCGCTGGCTGGGCGATCCGCTGGATATCGAGATCGCGCCGTGGCAGCGCGATCCGCAGGGCAATTACATGGGCGGCAACCAGATGGCGCTGTCGCCCCGCGCGCTGGCCCGGATCGGCGACATGGTGCTGGCGGAGGGGCGGTGGAACGGCGATCAGGTGGTGCCTGCAGACTGGATCGCAACCTCCCTCGAGCCGCGCGGGCGCTCGCAATGGAGCGGGGACCGCTATGGCTATGGCTGGTTCCTGACCCGCCTTGATGGGCATGCCGCCGCCTACGGGCGGGGCTACGGGGGGCAGATCCTGGCGGTGGTGCCGGATCTGGATCTGACGATCGCCATCACGTCCGATCCGACATTGCCCGCACGCTCCGAGGGACATTTCGGAGAGCTGCGCAGATTGATGGGCCGCATCGCCGCCAGCGCGGCGCAGGGGGATTTGTGACGCGCCTGCCATAGGCTTGCGCCGGTCACAGAACGCCGATGCGGCGGATGTCATCCGCGGCGAAGTCGATGAGGGCGCGCACCTTTTTCGGCAAGGCACGGCCTTCGAGATAGACGACGTTGATCGGGCCGCCATCGCATTGATACTCCTCCAGAAGATGCACGAGGCTGCCGGCGCCCGGATGGGCGTCGAGGGTGAAGCGCGGCAGATAGGCGATGCCCATGCCATCCGTCGCAAGTTGCGCGGCGGCCCGCGCGGAATTCACCTGAAAGCGGCCCTGCACGTCCACCACCGTCTGCGACCCGTTCGAGGCGAAGGCCCATTTTCGCGGTGACTTGCGGTTGGTGTCGACGATGCAGGCATGGTGCGACAGATCCTGCGGGCGCTGCGGGGCGCCGTGCCGTTCGATGTAATCCAGGCTGGCGACAAGCGCGCTTCTGAACGTGCCGAGCTTGCGGCCCTTGATGGTCAGCGTCTCGGACTGCCCCAGCCGAAAGGCGAGGTCGATCCCCTCGCTGGCCAAGTCGATATAGCGATCGCTCAGCCGCAGGTCGAACACCAGCGCCGGGTTGGCGGCGGCGAACCGCGCGATCATGCCGGTGACGTAGCTTTCGCCAAAGACGACCGGCGCGGAAATCCGGATCGTGCCGCTCAGCCCGCGCGAGTCCTGCGCGACCTCGGACAGAAGATCGTCCAGTTCGTCCAGCAGCATCGGCGCGCGCGCCAGAAGATCCTCTCCCGCCGGCGTCAGCCCCACCTTCCGGGTCGTCCGCTGCAAGAGCCGGACCTTCAGCCGCGCCTCCAGCTCGGCGACGTATTTCGAGGTCAGCCGATTGGAAATGCCCATCTGGTCACCGGCCGCCGTGAAGGAGCCGGTCTGCGCCGTGGCGACAAATGCCTTGAGTTGATCAACGATATCCATTGCGCTCTCTTTCGGAACAAAACGAAGATTCTCATTCGCGATCATCGTCATTTCAAACCGAAAAGGCAAAGCCTAGTTTCCGGTCACAGAGACGAGCCAGGAGGTGGCTCACACCGAAAACCAAAGGATCCTGCCGAAGCGCAGGCCCATGAAAGGAACAGACTCATGCGTATCGTATCCATTCTGGCCATCATCGCCGCAACCGCCACCCCCGCCGCCGCATCGAGCGCGATCGACTTGCGAAGCGCGGCCGGCATCGAACTGACCCAATCCATCACCACGCTCGCGGAGCCGGTGCAATCCGCCGAGCTGAGCGAACGCGAGCGGGACACCGACATCGCCGAGCTGAGCGCGCGTGAGCGCGAGACGGATATTGCCGAGCTGAGCGCCCGTGAGCGTGAGACCGACATTGCCGAGCTGAGCGAACGCGAGCGGGACACCGACATCGCCGAGCTGAGCGCGCGTGAGCGCGAGACCGACATTGCTGAGTTGAGCGCCCGTGAGCGCGAGACGGATATCGGTTAACCGCGTCACAGACCCCATACCGTGATGGAACTGGCACTGCCCCCAGGGCGGTGCCGGTGCATTGCCGTGGCGCAGTCAAGAAAGGCAGGCCATGGTCGGCGCATCCGCGCCGCAGTCTGTCGAATTGGGGCGCCAGTTATCACTACTTTGAATACCCGCTTGGCAGAGGGGATGGCGCGGCGCGGCGCATCCTGAGATACTCTGGCAGCAGGGAAAAATCTTCGGCCCCCAGATGGCGGACGTCCTTGTGCTTGTCGGGCAAGAGGGGCCGTTCATGTCCCTTCGCGCCTCCGGCCCGTGGCTTGGGAGCGCACTGACCGACCGGAGTTCAGAAGGAGCACGCCCTTGACCGATTTTCAGGCCACGCGCCGCCAGTTCGACCTGCCCGAGGGCATGATCTATCTCAACGGCAACTCATTGGGCCCTATGCCCAAGGCGGCGGTGCCGGCGATGACCGGGTTTCTCAATGACGAGTGGCGCACCGAGCTGATCAAGGGCTGGAACACCAAGAACTGGTTCATGCAGACCAACACGCTGGGCGACCGCGTGGGCCGCCTGATCGGCGCGCCCGAGGGCACGACCGTTGTGGGCGATACCCTCTCGATCAAGGTGTTTCAGGCGGTCGCCGCCGGGATGGCGATGGTGCCGGATCGCCGCGTGATCCTGTCGGACAATGGCAATTTTCCCACCGATCTCTACATGGTCGAGGGGCTGATCAAGCTGAAGGACGCCGGCTACACGCTGCGCACGCCGGACCCCGAGGATGTGATGGCCGGCATCACCGAGGAGGTCGGCGTGGTGATGATCACCGAGGTCGATTACCGCACCGGGCGGCGCCATGACATGCGCGCGATCATCGAGAGGGCACATTCCGTGGGCGCTGTCGTGGTCTGGGATCTGGCGCATTCGGCGGGGGCGGTGCCGGTCGATGTGGGCGGGTGCGATACGGATTTCGCCATCGGCTGCACCTATAAATACCTCAATGGCGGCCCCGGCGCGCCCGCCTTCATCCATGTCGCGCCGCGCCTTCTGGATACGGTCGAGCCGTTCCTGTCGGGCTGGTACGGGCATGAGGCGCCCTTTGCCTTCGACAAGGATTACCGCCCCATGCCGGGCAGAATCGAGCGGATGCGCATCGGCACGCCCTCGATCGCCTCCTTTGCGCTCCTGTCCGCCGCGCTCGATATCTGGGACGGGGTGGATATGGGCGATCTGCACGCCAAGTCCATCGCGCTGTCCGAGCTGTTCATCCGCGAGGTCGAATCGCGCTGCCCCGGCCTGACCCTCGTCAGCCCGCGCGATCCGCAGGCGCGGGGCAGTCATGTATCCTTCGCCTATGAGAACGGTTACGCCGCGATGCAGGCGCTGATCGCAGAGAATGTCATCGGCGATTTCCGCGCGCCCGATGTCATGCGCTTCGGCATCACGCCGCTCTTCATCGGCGAGGTGGAGATCATGGGCGCGGTGGATACGCTGGAGGCGATCCTGAAGGAGGAACGCTGGAAGGACGAGCGATTCCAGAAGCGATCCCTCGTGACATGACCGCCCGGAATATCCTCTTCATCATGTGCGACCAGCTGCGCTGGGACTATCTCGACTGCACCGGCCATCCGTCGATCCGCACGCCCAATATCGACGCGCTGGCGGCGCGCGGCCTGCGGTTCGACCGGGCCTATGTGCAATCGCCCATCTGCGGCCCCAGCCGGATGAGTTTCTACACCGGGCGCTATGTGCGCAGCCACGGCTCCACCTGGAACATGGTCCCGCTCAAGCTGGGCGAGCGCAGCTTGGGCGAGTACCTGCGCCCGCTGGGCCTGCGCACGGTGCTGTGTGGCAAGACGCATATGACCGCCGATACCGAGGGGATGGAGCGTCTGGGCGTGTCCAAATCGTCGGAAATCGGCGCGCTGGTGGCCGAATGCGGGTTCGAGGTGTGGGATCGGCTGGACGGCGTGCATCCCACGGGCGGCAAGCAGCCGTCGCATTACAATGACTACCTGGCCGCCCAAGGCTATGACGGCGAAAACCCGTGGCAGGACTGGGCCAATTCCGCCGAGGATGCGGATGGCACGATCCTGTCGGGCTGGCTCATGCAGAACGCACGCCGCCCGGCGCGGGTGCGCGCCGAGGAGTCCGAGACGCATTACACCACCGCCCGCGCCATCGAATTCCTCGATCAGGCGGGCGATGATCCGTGGTGCCTGCACCTGAGCTATATCAAGCCGCACTGGCCCTATATCGCGCCCGCGCCCTATCACGAGATCTATGGCGAGGCGGATGTGCCGCCCGCTATCCGTGCCGAGTCCGAGCGCGCAGATCCCCATCCGCTGCTGGCCGCCTACCAGGCGCATCGCACGTCGAAATGCATGTCCCGCGACGAGGTCCGCCGCGCGGTGATCCCGGCCTATATGGGGCTCATCACCCAGATCGACGACCAGATCGGCGTGCTGATGCGGCATCTGGAGGAGGCGGGGAGGCTGGACGACACGCTGATCGTGTTCACCTCGGATCACGGCGATTACCTGGGCGATCACTGGCTGGGCGAGAAGGAGCTCTTTCACGAGCAATCCGTGCGCATCCCGCTGATCGTGGTCGATCCTGACCCGCGCGCCGAAGCCACGCGCGGGCAGATCAATAGCGATCTGATCGAGGCGATCGATCTGGTGCCGACCTTCATCGAGGCGGCGGGCGGGGCCGTGCCGGACCATATCCTTGAGGGTCATTCCCTGCTGCCGCTGATCCATGGCGCGGGGAACTGGCCGCGCGAGGTGGCCGTGTCGGAATATGATTTCGCCTTCCGCGAGGCGCGGGTTTTGCTGGGCAGCGCGGTGCGCGACAGCCGGGCGGTCATGCTTTTCGACGGGCGCTGGAAGATGGTCCATGTCACCGGGCACCGCCCGATGCTGTTCGATCTGGAGAGCGATCCGCAGGAATTCACCGATCTGGGCGCCGATCCCGCCCATGCGGCCACACGCGACAGGCTGAGCGCCGCGCTGCTGCGCTGGACCGAGCGGCTGCGCAACCGCACCACGATGAGCGACGCGCGCGTCGAGGCCCTGACCGAGATCGAGATGGATGAGGGCATCTGGATCGGGTTCTACGACGAGGCCGATATGGCGCGCGGTAAAAAGGCGCCCAAGGGCCGGTCCTGATCGTATGGCTCTGCCACGTGCGGCCCTTCGAGGACAGGCGCGTTCGACTGGCGAGTGTCTGGCCGGTGACGATCTGTAGATGGCGAGTCCGCAAGAGGGGCGCCGAATTTACGCCGGTCGTGCGCCATCCTCAATTCATCTGGCTCGATCCCAAGCAGTCACGTCGAGACGTGTCTGATATTGCGCTTTGTCAGATTGGACGGGTGAACTAAAATACGAATTAAAAATACGTACTTAAAACAGTGTGTTACGTGAGTTTGGAGGGGACGCTGTTTCGCGCAGCTGAGCTTGGAAGAACGCCGGAAGATCGAGAAATGAGCAAAGCGAAGGTCAGGCCTCATGGCAATGGATCAGGATCGCGGCGCGGGCGGTTGTGGCCAGAATGTTTCGGGCATCTGTCAGGTCGGGTTGCCACGGTCCGACAATCCTCCAGCTGGCCAAAAACGACCTCGACGGTGGTTGCGACGTTTTCACGTTGTCTCGCGCTCTTTTGCTGCTCGGGGTGAATGTTCGTATCCCTCTGCTTTGCAGAACTTCTTTGAGCCAGTCCGCCTCGTTGATGCGGCTCGTGGCTGGCAATCGGGGCCAATGGGTCGCGCGCCAAAACGACACGGCGGCTGGATGCCATGCCGGAGCCCGGTCGAGCTGTGGCACCCTGCCGTCGTGAGAACGTCATACACTGCGAGGCGCTCTGACTAGCCTGTCCTCCAGGGCCGACCGGAGGTCTGCCTTAGCCATCGCGCCTTGCTGCCCGACAAGGCGGTCAGTGAGAGCGCGGCGCGTTTAGTGGGCCAGAAAAACCGGCTGTTTGGTCTGCTCGACCAGCGAGCGGGTGGTGCCGCCGAAAAGCGCCTGGCGCGTTCTGGAATGCCCGTAGGACCCCATCACGATCAGATCCGCGCCTGCGTCTCGCGCCCGGTCGAGCAGGCAATCTGCCACGCTCTGGCCGCCGCTGGGATATTGCTGGACTGACACTTTGCACCCGCGATGACTGAGCCAGGTGGCGACATCGACACCGGGGTCTTCGCCTTCGGCGAAGTCGGCGCTCACGGGATCAACTGTCCCGATGATCACCTCTTCGGCCTTGCGTAGCAGCGGAAGGGCGAGATGCACGGCGCGGGCTGACGACAGGTGGGAATTCCACGCAACGAAAACGCGCTTGGCATGGTCAAGCACGCTAGCCTCCCGGTCGTTCAGCAGCACACCGATTGGCGACTGAAAGAGCACGCCGTAAACGGCCTCGCGGAACACCAGCTCGGTCTGGCGCAGATCCTCGCCGATCATCGCGATGTCGGCGAATATCGCGCGCTGCGCGATGGTCTCGGCGATGCGCGACGGCTCGCAGATGACGGCAGACACCTCGCCAGGAACATCGTGCTGCTGCAAAAGTGCTTCGACCTCGTCCGCCTTGGCCTGAAGCGCATCTTTTTGCGCCTCGACCCTTTGCTGCCATTCGATCGGCACATCGGACGCGCCATAAAGCGGCATGCCCGACCCGTAATACGGAAACACCGGCATATCCCCCAGAACGAGGATCACGGCGCGCATCGACCGCGTGCGCAATGTTTCGAGTTTGGCGGCAAGATGGGGCCCGGAGGCGTCCTTGCCGATCGCAATCAGGACGGTGGCGTTTTTCATCGGTTCATCCTTGCTCTGCTATGTTTCTCTACTCACATTGTGTGGCGGCGCTGGCGTCATTGAGGTCGGTCGATCGGTGTGTGGGCGCAAGCTGTTGGTCTGGCGGTCATGGATCCCGGCTGCCGAGCAGTTTCGCGGGCGCGCGATACCGCGCGTTCAATTGCCGGCACCAACCGAAGCAGCACGCCCCCCCCCGTCCTCCACGATAACTTACCCTTTCGATGCGCCCGCGGCGTCAGTCCTGCGCGTCGCCAGGCGCCTTCGGCGCCAGCGTTCTGCTCATCTCCATCAATTTCGAGGTCTCGGCGATGTAGTCCTCAAGGGCTTGCTGAAAGAACTGGGCCTGAAGATGCTGGATCTCCGCGAACGTCTTGGCATGCAGCAGGGCGTGCTGCGTCTCGACGTCTTTTCGGATGCGCTCTGCTGTGAAGGTCAGCATTTGGCTTCCCATCTCGGACATCGCTTCGAACAGTGGCATCGCGGCATTGGGCATGGCCTTCAAGCCTGCATCACGCATGGCTTTCATCAGATCGGTCTGGGGCGGCTGGGTCGCGTCCGCTTTTTGGCTCCCGCTCATGATATTTCTCCTTCAGACTGCATGTCTGAGAGGCGAGTTTAGCGATCTTGCAAATTCATCAATTGATCCGCGTCAATCTATGGACGTGCAATTTGCGCCATTCAGGATCGCTCGGCAGGCATCCGCCACCACCGCTTCTTCATTCGTCGGGATGACCAGAACATCAACGCGTGAGGCTGGCGCGCTGATCCTGGCGGCGCCTGCGGTGTTTTCAGATGGGCTCAGCAAAACGCCCAGCCAGTCCAGTCGGGCGCAAATGAGATCGCGCACCAACGCCGAATTCTCGCCGATGCCTGCCGTAAAGACAATTGCGTCCAGCCCACCGATTGCGGGGACAAGTCCGGCAAGGCTGCTGGCCGCGCGGTAGCAGAAAAGCTCGATCGCCTCACGCGCGCGCGCGTCCGCGCTGGCCTCCAGCACGGCCATGTCATTGGTCAGCTGTGACACGCCCAAGAGGCCTGACTGCTTGTAGAGAAGGGTGGCAACCTCGCCGGCGCTCATACCCTTTTCTTGCATGAGATAGAGAACCACGCCCGGATCGAGCGTGCCGCAGCGCCGCCCCATCATCAGGCCGTCGAGGGCGGTGAACCCCATACTGGTCGCGCGGCTTTTGCCGCCGCGCATCGCGCACATGCTGGCTCCATTGCCCAGATGGGCAACGATGACCCGGTCCTTGCCCGGCGCTAGATGCGAGGGCAGAGCGCTGGCGATATAGTCGTACGACAGCCCGTGAAAGCCGTAGCGGATGATGCCTTCGTCCGACAGGGCGCGGGGCAGGGCAAAAAGCTGTGCCAGCCTGTCCTGAGTGGCGTGAAAACTGGTGTCAAAGCACGCGATCTGCGGCACATCGGGCTGCCATCTGGCCACCGCACGGATGGCCGCGACGTTGTGTGGCTGGTGAAGCGGTGCGAGGGGAATGAGGCGCTCGATCTCGTTCAGCACGGGGGGCGTGATCCGCATGGGCCCGGTCAACTCCCTGCCGCCATGCACAACGCGGTGGCCGATGGCCACCAGCGGGTCATCGCCGGTCTGCTCCGACAGCCATGGCAGCAAGAGCGAAATTGCGGCGTCGTGGCTTGAACTTGCATCCAACGCGGCGAAGGGACGACCGTCCAGGGCCGTGCCGCCAGTGCCGCGCGCGGCAAAAACGGGCGTGCTGCCGATCCCGGCGATGCTGCCTCGGATCAGGGGGGCCGATGGCGCGTCGCCCGCTTCAAAGACCGCGAATTTGATGCTGGACGATCCGGCGTTAAGGGTGAGGATGATCCCGCTCATGCCGTGCCTGCCGCACCGCGATGGACCAGCAGTTGCGCCATTGCCGCCGAGGCGAGGCGTGACATCACGCCGTCCGCACGGCTGGTCAGAACAATCGGCACACGCGCGCCCAGAACGATCCCGGCGGCGTCTGCACCGGCGAGATAGATCAGCTGCTTGGCCACCATGTTTCCGGCCTCCAGATCCGGCACGATCAGGATATCGGCCTGGCCGGCCACGTCCGAGCGGATGCCCTTGGCTTCGGCCGCCACCTTGGACACGGCATTGTCGAAAGCGAGCGGGCCGTCGATGACCCCGCCAAGGATCTGTCCGCGCTCGGCCATCTTGCATAGGGCGGCGGCATCCAGCGTCGAGGGGATGCTGGGCGTCACCGTCTCGACCGCCGAGAGGATGGCGACCTTTGGTATCTTGATCCCGAGGGCAAGGGCCAGCTCGATCACGTTCTGGACGATGTCGCGCTTGGTGGCCAGATCGGGGGATATGTTGATCGCGGCATCGGTGACGAAAAGCGGCCTTGGATAGTTCGGCACGTCGAGCGCGAAAACATGGCTCATCCGGCGTTCGGTGCGCAGGCCGGTGTCCCTGTTGACGGCCGCCGCCAGGAGTTCGTCGGTGTGCAGCTTGCCCTTCATCAGCATGCCGACCTCGCCCTTGCGCGCGAGGGCCACGGCGGTGTCGGCGGCGGCATGGCTATGGGGCACCTCCACGATCTCGATACCGCTCAGATCGCGGTCGATCTCGGCGGCGGCCGCCTCGATCTTGGCGCGCGGGCCAACCAGAACGGGAATGATCAGCGCCTTGTCGCCCGCTTCCAGTGCGCCTCGGAGCGACAGCGCATCGCAGGGATGGACGACGGCGGTGCGCACCGGATCAAGCGGGGCGGTTGCGCGGATCAACTCGTCAAAGCGGTCGCCGCGCGCATGCAGATGCACCTCGGGCAGAACGATGCGGGGGCGCCGCACCTTGACGCTGGGCGCAATGACCAGCGCGCGGCCCTCGATCACCGTCTCGCCCTTCTGGTTGGTGCAAAGGCAATCCAGCGCGACATGCTTATGCTCGGCGATCTTCTCGGCCACGGTCACGCGGATCGTCACGGTATCGCCGACGCCCACCGGCGCGCGAAAGCTGAAACTTTGGTCAAGATAGATCGTGCCGGGGCCCGGCAACTCGGTGCCCAAAACGGCCGAGATCAGCGCGCCGCCCCACATGCCATGCGCGATCACACGGTGAAACATGTCCGAGCCGGCGAATTCCGCGTCCACATGCGCCGGGTTCACATCGCCCGACATGACGGCAAACAGCTCGATATCCTCGGGGCGCAATGTGCGCACCAATTCGGCACTCTCACCGATCTCCATCTCGTCGAAGATTCTGTTCTCGATGTACTGCATTGTGGCGGGCCTTGGGTTGATGGCGCGGATATGGCGCGGGATGGGGCATGGGGGCGGGGCGCGTCAGGCCAGCACGTGAAAGCCGCCATCGACATAGGCGACATTGCCGGTCACCTTGCGGGACAGATCACTGACAAGCCCGGCGGCCATGTTGCCGACATCTTCAATGGTAACAAGGCTCTGGCTTGGCGCGCGCTTTTGGGCGGCATCTATCAGCGCGTCAAAATGGGCGATGCCGGATCCCGCCCGCGTCCTGAGCGGACCGGGAGAGATGGCGTTGACGCGAATTCCGCGCGGTCCCAGTTCGGCGGCAAGGTAGCGTACGGTGCCTTCAAGTGCGGATTTGACCGGGCCCATGATGTTGTAATTGTCCACGACCTTTTCGGCGCCGTGGTAGCTCATCGTCACGATGCTGCCGCCGTCCTCCATCAACGGCATCGCAAGGCGTGTCATGCGGATCAGCGAATGGACCGAAATGTCCATTGCCTGCGCGAACCCTTCCTTCGAGCAGGCGCTGACCGGACCTTGCAAGTCATCTTTGGGACAAAAGGCGATCGAGTGAACCAGAAAATCGAGGCGACCCCAATCTGCGGCTATCCGCTCGAACACCGCCTCCATCTGGCCCTCGACCTCAACGTCGAGTGGCAGAAACAGCGCGGCGCCCACATCCCTTGCCACGGGCGCGACATAGGGTTTCGCGCGATCATTGGCGTAGGTCACGGCCAGGTCGGCACCTGCCGCGTGACAGGCCTGCGCGCACCCTGCTGCGATGGAGTGCGCGTTCGCGATGCCGACAACCAGCCCGCGTTTGCCTTTCAGAAGGGTATCAATCACGGCGTTCACTCCTGCAGGACGTAGATGCCGGGCGCGTCGCCGCGCGGCACATGCCTCTTTGCCACGGTTACGAGGATGCTGGCCGACTTGGTGTCGCCCTGATTGCGCGAAAGCCATCTGGCCAGCGCAGGGTCAGGGCTGTCATGCCGTGCTGCCTCGGCTCTTGCCATGATGCGCGCCTGTTCATTGCCTGTTGTCAGCCAGCAATGGCACGCATGACCGCGGTGGTAATTGACCTTCGTCAATAGGCGAAGACTGCAGCCGATCTGGCGGCCTCCCATGCGCTCGCATCGGCCGCGCGTCATGCGCCAACGGGTCCGCCGCACTATGCCCATAATCAAATCTGCGGCGCTGCGACGCGGCAGTACCGGGGAAAAAACGGCGTTCACGGCCTTGAATGGGCCACTTAACTCAGACGCCGTGGGCCAGTTCAGAATATCATGGCAGGCAGCCACGTTGCCAGGCTGGGAATGAACCAGATCAGCAGAACGCCAATTGCCTGCAATCCGATGAAGGGAACCACACCCGCATAGATATGGCCTGTCGTCACCTCGGGCGGGGCGGCCCCGCGCAGGTAGAAGAGCGAAAATCCGAAAGGCGGCGTCAGAAAGCTGGTCTGAAGGTTGATCGCGATCAGGATCCCGAGCCAGATCGGGTCGTGCCCCATAACGATCAGCGGCGGCACGACCAGCGGCAGGAGGATCACCGAAATTTCGACGAAATCGAGAAAGAAACCCAGCACGAAGATGAAGACCATGCTGAAGATCAGCGCGCCGGTCGCCCCGCCCGGCATGCCGAGCAGCAGCTTGGCCACGCGTTCTTCTCCGCCCAGCCCGATGAAGACCAGCGAGAAGATGCCCGCCGCAAGGATGGTGGCAAAGATCATCGCCGTCATGGTGAGCGTCGAGTTGATCGCCTCTTGCACCACGTCTTGGCGCAGGGCCGAGCGCAAAGCGAGCGCGATGGCAATGGCACCGGCGATGGCCAGCGCGATGTAGAAACCGCCCGCGATATAAGACGCCGCTTCCAGATCACTGCGTTGCAGCCGCACCGGGAACAGTCCGGCGAAAATGCCCAGAGCCACCAGCGCGGCAGTGCCCAGCATGATAAGTTTGCGGCTGACACCCAGCCGGATCCCTGCCATCAAAAGCGCGCCGATGGCGCCCACCGAGGCGGCCTCGGTCGGCGTTGCGATCCCGCCCAGAATGGCGCCCAGGACGGCGAAAATCAGCAGGATCGGCGGAATAATCGCACCGATGACCTCGGCGCGGTCTGGCTTGGGCTGATCGAGCGCGGCGGGCGGCATATCGCCGGGGCGCAGCAGACCGCGCACCAGAATATAGACGAGGTAGAGACAGACCAGCACCAGCCCCGGCACGATCGCGGCGGCAAAGAACTGCCCCACTGACAGCGCCTCGACCGCGAATTTTCCTTGCTCGTACTGTGCCTGTTGAAAGGCGTTCGACATGACGTCGGCAAGGATGATCAGCAGCGTCGAGGGCGGGATGATCTGGCCCAGCGTGCCCGCCGTGCAGACGATTCCGCTGGCCACGCGCGGATTGTAGCCCGCACGCAGCATTGTGGGCAGGGCGATCATGCCCATTGCCACCACCGTCGCGCCCACGATGCCGGTCGAGGCGGCAAGGAGCGCGCCGACCAGCACGACGGAGATACCGAGGCCGCCGCGCAGCTGGCCGAAAAGGCGGCCCATCGTGTCGAGGAGCTCCTCGGCGATCCGGCTTTTCTCCAACAGCGCGCCCATCAGCACAAACAGCGGAATGGCGATCAGCACCTGGTTGCTGATCAGGCCAAAGACGCGCTGCCCCATCGAGCCCAGGAGCGAGATGTCCATGACCCCCAGCGCCCAGCCCAGATAGGCAAAGACGATGCCGACACCCGCGATGCTGAACGACACGGGAAAGCCCGAGAGGATGGCGACCATGAGGGCCGCAAACATGATGAGATCGAGATATTCGGTCATTGCTGCGCTTTCGGCGTGAGGAGGCGGATCAAAAGCGACACGGACTGGAGCATGACCAGGATACAGAACGCGGGAATGAGCGATTTGAGCAAGAAGACGGCTTCGATGCCGCCCACCGAAATGGGGCCTTCAAGGATCTTCCACGAGTTGCGGACCGACGGCCACGACCAATAGAGGAGGGCGGCCATGGCGGGCAGCAAGAGGAAGAGATGGCCGAAAATATCGATGCGTCTCTGACCTGCGGCACTGAGATTGGCAAAAAACACATCGACCCGAACGTGTTTGTCCACCAGAAGCGTATAGCTCGCGCCCAGCATGAAGAGCGTTGCATGCAGGTAAAGCACACTTTCCTGCGCGGCGATGGAATTGACGCCAAAGACATAGCGCCCCACCACGATGGCGAACTGGATCAGCACCATGAAAAGCGCCAGCCAGCGCACCACAAGCGCGACCCAAGTGTTGAGAGTGTCGATCGCGGTGGCGATGCGGTTCATGAGCGCCCCTCGGGTCCAGTGCCGGTGCGCGGATTTGCCCGCGCACCGGAGGTTTATCAATAGCCGAAGAGCTTGGCTCGGGCGTTCATCTGGCCATTATCCGCGTAGGTCATGTAGCTGCCGACACTGTCGCGATAGGCGACAAAGCTTTCGGTGATGCGCTGGACCAGCTCGTCGTCATTCTGGCGCAGCTCGTCGATCACTTCCTTGGCGGCATTGCCCATTGCGGTGATGACGTCCTCGGGGAACATCTTGACCACCACGCCCTGCTCTTCGACCATCGATTTGAGCGACAGCGCGTGCTTGGTCGTGTATTCCGTCCAGACCGGGTTGTAGAGGCTCTCGCAGGCGAAGGCGACGGCCTGCTTGAGGTCGTCCGGCAGCTCGTCATAGGCGGCGCTGCTGACGCCGCATTCCTCAGCCGAGGACGGCTCGCCCACGCCGGGCCAGTAGTAGTTCTTGGCCACCTGGTAAAATCCGAGCGCCGAGTCGGTCCATGGGCCGATGAATTCGCCCGCATCCAGCGCGCCGGTCTGCAGCGCCTGGAACATGGCCGGCCCGCTCATCGCCTCGGCGGCGACGCCCAGCTTGGTCATCATCTCGGAGGCGAGGCCCGTAGTGCGGAATTTCATGCCCTTGAGGTCTTCGGCCGAGTTCAATTCCTCGCGGAACCACCCGCCCCATTGCGGGCCGGAATTGCCGCACAGGAACGGCTTGATGCCAAAGCGGCCATACATCTCGTCATAAAGCGCCTGGCCGCCGCCATGTGCGAGCCAGCCCACCTGCTCGTCCGCGCGCAGACCGAAAGGCTGCGAGCCAAAGAGAAGGATGCCCTTGGATTTCGAGCCCCAATAAGCCGGAACCGCGTGGTAAAGCTCGGCCGTGCCTTCGCTGACGGCGTCAAAGACGCCGGGGCCGGGGACCAACTCGCCCGCGGCATAAAGCTTGACCTCGATCCGGCCACCCGAAAGCGCGGTGATGCGATCGGCCAGGTTCTGTGCAGCGACGCCCGGCCCGGGCAGGTTCTTGGGCCATGCGGTGACCATTTTCCACTGGCGCTTGTCCTGCGCGATTGCCGGGCTTGCCAGCGCGGTTGCGGCTGCGCCGACGGCGCCGGCCTGAAGAAACTTACGTCTTTGCATGGATCTCTCCCTTGTTGGTTGGCTCTGCGGTCCGGTTCGTTATGTTGTCGGACTTCATCTTTAATCTAGACATAAAACCGTCAGGCCAGCAATCCCCGCGCGATGATCGTGCGCTGAATTTCTGACGATCCCTCGTAGATCCTGAAAATACGCAGATCGCGCAGATACCGCTCAAGCGGGAAATCACGGGTGTAGCCATAGCCGCCGTGGATTTGCAGCGCCCGGTCGGCGATGCGCCATGCGGCCTCGGTGGCATAGAGCTTGGCGAAGGCGGATTCGGACGAGTACCGCGCGCCCGAGCCGCGAAGGGTCGCGGCCTGCATCGCCAGCGCGCGCGCCGCCTCCAGTTCGGTCGCGTTATCGGTCAGCATCCATTGCAGGCCCTGGAACTCGGCGATGGCATGGCCGCCCACCTTTCGCTCCTTGGCATAGGAAATCGCGGCGGCCTGCGCGGCGGCGGCGATGCCGGTCGCCTGTGCGGCAACCTCGATACGTCCGTTGTCGAGCACTTTCATCGCGGTCTTGAACCCGCTGCCTTCGGCGCCGATGAGGGTCTCGGCAGGCACATGGCAGTCGAAGGAAATGCCAAAGACATGCCCACCCTTCAGGCCCATCGTGCGCTCGTTGGGTGCAATATCGACGCCATCGGTGGCCTTGGGTTCGACCAGAAAGGCGCTGACGCCGCGCGCGCCGGCGCTCCGGTCCGTCTTGGCGAAGACCACGATGAAATCCGCCGCGCCCGCGTTCGAGATGAAGCATTTGGACCCCTTGATGCGATAACCATCGCCCTCGCGGGTCGCGAATGTGGACATGTCGGCGGGGTTCGATCCGGCCTGCGGCTCGGTCAGGGCAAAGGCGCCCAGCGTCTTGCCCTCGGCAGCATCGGGCAGGATGCGCGCGCGCAGAGCGTCACCCGCACCCAGCAGAATCGCATCCGTCGCCAAAAAATGAGCCGTCATCATGGAGGCGGTGGAACCGCAGGCCCCCGCCACCGTCTCGACCGCGGCATAGAGCGCGGGGCCGGACAGGCCGAGGCCGCCATATTCCTCGGGCAGGTTCATGCCCATGAGGCCCATCTCGGCCATGGCAGGCAGGTGCCGCGTGGCAAAAAGCGCGTCCTCGTCGAGGCGCGCGGCCTCGGGGGCCAGCACCTCGGCGGCGAAGCGTTCGATTTGGTCGATCACTGCGCGTTCGTCGTCTGTCATGGGATAGATCATGCGGTATCTCCTGTGGCGATCGAGGCCAGAATATCCGCCGCATCCGCGTTTAGGGCGGGGGCGGCTGTGCGATTGGCGCGGGGCGCGCCGCTGAAATGGACGGGTTGTTCGGGAACGCGCAATGTGCCCAGAACGGGGTGCTCTACATCCGAGGCCAGCCCCCGGTCCTGCGCCTGCGGCGAATTCCACGCCTCCGCGACCGACTGGATCTCGGCGGCAGGAATGCCCGCATCGGAGAGGAGCCGGACGATTTCAGATGTCGGATGAAGCGCCGCCCAAGCCTCGATATGCTCGGCCAGTGCTGGCTCGTTCGTGCGGCGCAGCGTATCGGTGGCGAATTGCGCCTCGCTGGCCAGCTCCGGCTTGCCGATCACCTCGCAGAAGGTCGCAAATAGCCTGTCATTCAGCACGGCGACCGCGAAATGCCCGTCCTGCGCAAGGTACGTCCCGAAAGGCGCCGACAAAGGGTGGCGGTTGCCGGTGCGCGTGGGCGTCTCGCCGCCCATCAGCGTCCGGCAGGCAAGGACCGGCATCATCGAGGTCAGCGCGTCGAACAGCCCGACATCCACATGCCGTCCCTTGCCCGTCCGGCTGCGGTCGAAAAGGGCGACCATCGTGCCCCAGGCCGCGAAAAGCCCGCCCGCCACATCGGCCAGCGCCTCGCCCACCATCGTCGGCTGGCCGCCGGGCTCGCCCGTGGCGTCCATGAGGCCGCTCATCGCCTGGATGATGATGTCATAGGCGGGTTTCTTGGCGTTCGGCCCGGTCTGCCCAAAGCCCGAGACCGAGACATAGACCAGCGCCGGATGCTCGGCCATCACCGCTTCGGCGCCAAGGCCCAGCTTGTCCATCACGCCGGGGCGGAAATTTTCGACCAGGACGTCGCTTTCGCGCAGAAGCGCGCGGACGGTCCGGATCCCTTCCTCCGACTTGAGGTCCAGCACGATCGACCGCTTGCCCCGATTGACGGTCTGGAACAGCAGGCTCTCGCCTTCGCGGAACGGGCCGATATGCCGGTAATCATCGCCATGCGCCGTCTCGATCTTGATCACCTCCGCGCCAAGATCGGCCATCATCGCTGTGCAATAGGGGCCTGCCAGTACGCGGGTGAAGTCAAGAACACGCACTCCGGCAAGCGGCCCGGCGGCGCTGGGGGTGGCATTTGCGTCCATGATCTCTCTCCCGTCAATTCGGGTGCACGATACGGGCGACAATGCTATAGTCTGAAATATACTCTGCAAATATGGATATGAATGAAACCTATACCCATTGCTCTGCGCCAGATCGATTACGTGATCGCCACCGCGGATACGGGCAGCACGGCCGCCGCTGCGCGTCTGCTCAGCGTCTCGCAGCCCTCGGTGTCGCTGGCCATCACCAAGGTCGAGGCGCATCTGGGCCGTGCGCTTTTTGCGCGTGCGGCCGGGCAGGGCGTGGTGCCGACGGCCTTTGGCCGGCAAAAGCTGGGTGAGTTTCGGCAGCTGCGCGCGCGGGCCGAGCAGACGCTCATGGGGGGCGATCAGAAGAGCGCCGTGATGGATCTCGGCGTCTTTTCGACCCTTGGGCCCAGATATGCGCCGTCGCTGGTGCGCGGGTTTGAGCAGGCATATCCAGGCGCCCGCGTCCGCCTGCACGAGGGCGATATCGAGACGTTGGCGAGATGGCTGGACGGTGGCCAGATCGACGTGGCGCTGACCTATGATTTCGCACTTCCCTCGACGTGGGAGGTCATACCCCTTGCCGACGTGCGGCCCTATGGGCTGGTGTGGTCGGGCCATCCCCTGGACGGGCGGGCGTCTGTCGGGCTGGCCGCGCTCTTGCAAGATCCGCTGGTCCTGATGAACTTGCCGCATAGCCGCGGCTATTTTCTGACGCTGGCGCAGATGAACGGTGTGACGCCGCGGATCGCCTATGAGACCGGCTCGGTCGAGATGCTCCGCTCGATGGTCGCCAACCGGATGGGGGTGGGCCTGTTGGCGACCGATATCCCCCACGGGACAGCCTATGACGGCGGCGGCGTCACACGCCTGCAGCTGACGGGCAATCTGGCATCGCACCGCATTGCGCTGGTCCGATCCAAGGCTCTCCAGACCGGTGCGCTGAGTGAGGCGTTCTGCAACCACGCAGCCAGTGCCTTCGCGGGTGAGGGGGTGAGGCCGTAACCCCGCCGAAATCGGGCTCCGCAGCCGGAGGGGCTTGTGCGCTGGGCAGGCTGCCCACACCCTCTCGACCTCCGCGCCAGAGAAACATTGACGAAAGCGCGTTTCGATGGCTCGCCGGTATTGGCCCCCCGGCCTCTAACCGTTGTCACGAATGCGAGGCAGGGCGCCAAGCCTTGGCCCGGCCCTGCCGTGATGAGGGCCGTCTTAACGCGTGACAAACCGCATTTACGCCCCCAAGCTTGGGCCTTTTCGCAGCTGTCCAACGTTCTCCGATTCTATAGGTAGCCTATGCAATCTCCTCTCCCTTCTCTGCGCGCGCTACAGGCTTTCGAGAGTTTCGGGCGTCTCGGGTCAGTGACGGCAGCGGCGCGCGAGTTGGGCGTGACGGCGGGCGCGATCAGCCAGCAAATCAAGCTCCTCGAAGCGCAGCTGAAGATGCCGCTCATCATGAAGGACGGTCGCCGCGCGTCGCTTGCGCCCGGCGCGCATGCGTATCATGAGTTGTTGACGTCGGGCTTTGACAAGCTGCGCCAAGCGCAGGGCTTGCTGACCGAGCGCATGGAAGACCGGGAGGTCAAGATTTCTGGCCTGCCGACCTTGCTGCTCAAATGGCTCAATCCGCGTCTGAATCGCTTTGGCGCGCCGCAAGGGTCGGTGTCTTTCCGACTGGAGGCGACGCATGTCGAGCCAGAGCCACAATTCCTGAACCGCATGTTTCGGCTGACCTACGGCGCGGCATCCGAGGCACATCCGCATCGCCGCGCGCTTTTTCATGACGTGTGTTTTCCGGTCTGTTCGCCCGATTTCCTGGCGCGCCACCCGGAGGCCGCAAGGCCCGAATGCATGGGCACGTTGCCATGGATCGATATCGATTGGGGCCCGGCCTATGCCAGCATCCCGCGCCTTGGAGATTGGCTGAGCGCGCAGGGTGTGCCCGTCCCGCGCGACAAGCCGCTATCGGTGCATTCGCTCTCGAGCTCCGCGCTGGAGGCGGCGGCAGGCGGGCACGGCATTGCGCTGGCGCAGCACTCTTTCGTGTCGGTGGATCTGCGCCTCGGGCGCCTCGTCCAGTTGTCCAGCGCCGTCATCCCGATGCCCGAACCTTACCATATCTGCTGGGCGCCGGGCCTGCTTGAAAACGAGGTCGCGCGCGCGTTCTTGAACTGGATCCTGTCCGAGGCGCGAGGCGATTAGCGCAGAAAACCTAAACAGTCGCGTTGCATATCGGCATTTATTTCCGCGTCGACTTCCTTATAGATCGACCAATCCCAGCCATCCGCACCGCAGTCAGGAGATCTTCGATGTTTTTGAAAAACGCATGGTACGTCGCCGCATGGAGCGACGAGATCGTCGGCGCGCTTCAGCAGGTCAAGGTGCTGGGTGAGAAGATCTGCATGTTCCGAAACTCCGAGGGCGAAGTCATCGCCATGGAGGATGCCTGTCCGCATCGCAAGCTGCCGCTGAGCAAGGGGCGCATCAAGGATGACAATGTCGAATGCGGCTATCACGGCCTGACCTTCGATTGCGCGGGTCAATGCGTCTGGGCGCCGGGCGGCGGTCGCATCCCCTCGGCGGCGCGCGTGCGGCCATATCCGGTGCATGAAAAGTATGGTCTGATCTGGATCTGGATGGGCAATGCCGCCATCGCCGACCCCGAGGACATCATCGACATTCCGAATTTCGACAGCCCCGACTGGGGCATGAATCGCGGCGCGGCAATGGAGCTGAACTGCAACTATCTGCTGATGTGCGACAACCTGCTGGACCCGACGCATGTCACCTGGGTCCACGAATCGTCCTTCGCCTCGGCCCAGACCAAGGATGCGCCGCTACGTGTGACCAAGACCGATACGGGTATCATCGTGCATCGCTGGATGATGGATCACGAGCCCGCGCCCTTCTACAAGAAGGTCATCGAATTCAACGGAAATTGCGACCGTCTCCAGCATTACGAGGTCCGCTATCCCTGCCACGCGCTGATCCGCGCGGTCTTTACGCCGGCGGGGACGGGCGGCCCGGATGGTGGCCTCCACGAGAACACCTTTGTTATGGACAGCTACAATTTCATGACGCCCACCACCGAGACAGAGACGCGCTATTACTGGTTCCAGCTGCGCAATGTCAGGCCCGATGACGAAGAGCTGTCCAAGATGATGAGCGAAGACGTGCGAAGTGCCTTCGAGGAGGACCGCGCGGTGCTGGACCAGGTGCAGATCGGCATGAGCGAGAAGACGTCACCGCATATCGACCTGCAAATCGACGCGGGCCAGTTGCGTTTTCGCCGTAAACTCGAGGCGATGATCGCCGAAGAGGCCATGGTCGATTCCAAGCTGAGCCAGTAACAGGGCAAACGGATATCGCGCGCGCGCAAGGCCGTTGGCATGTTGATCTGCGCCTCGCGCTCTGGGCGGCTATCGGCGCCGGACGTCTCGGTGATGATGCCCCGAGGCTGCTGCCGAAAGCGTGAGTCAGGTTCCTGTCAGCTTCGGTGCGATGACGGATCCGCCTTCGGCCCCCGTATCGCCACGAGGCGGCATCACGATGCATGACCCAAGCGACCCGCCATGTCATGCAGCGGGCCTTGGTGCGGCCATAAAACTAGATTATAAGCGCATACGCATGAACTTAAGCGAAGGCCCGTCCATGAAAGCCACCTATCGCGAGGTGAAGGCGGATATTCTGTCCAAGATCACCAAGGGCCACTGGGCGCCCGGCAGCCTCATTCCGAACGAGGTCGAGCTTGCCGAGAGCTATGGTTGCGCGCGGGCCACAGTCAATCGCGCGATGCGCGAGCTGGCCGATGACGGGCTGATCGAGCGGCGCCGCAAGGCCGGAACCCGCGTGCGGTCCAGTCCGGTGCGCCAAGCGCGCTTTGACATCCCGCTGGTGCGCCGCGAGATCGAGGACAAGGGCGCCGAATACCGCTATAGCCTGGCCTCTCGCAGCATCGAAGGGGCGCCGGACTGGTTGCGCGCGCGGCTCCAACTCGAGGCGGGCGCAGAGGCGCTGCACCTTGTTTGCATGCACTACGCCGACGGTGACCCCTTCCAGCACGAGGATCGCTGGATCAATCTGGGCGCCTTGCCGCAGGCCGCGGATGCGGATTTCACGCAGACCGGCCCCAATGAATGGCTGGTCGCGACCATTCCCTTTTCGACCGCCGAGATCAGCTTTTCCGCGACGCTGGCCGATAGGGCGCTGGCCGAGTATCTGGCCTGCGACACCGGTGCGCCGCTTTTCACCGTCGAGCGGGCGACGTGGTTCGAGGGGGATGCAAACACCTTCGTCCGGCTCACCTACCGCCCCGGCCACCGGATGACGACGCGCTATTGAGCGCCCTTTGCAATCGAAAGACACGCTATGAGCACCCAATCACTCGCCACCCTGATGACGCCCTGCCTGATCGTCGACGAGGCCAGGATGACGCGCAATATCGAGCGTCTCGCGGCCCATGCGGCCAGCCTTGGCGTGCCGCTGCGACCGCACCTGAAGACGGGTAAATCGGTGGAGGTGGCCCGCCGGATGCTGCCGGGCGGCACCGGGCCTGCGATGGTCTCGACCCTGGCCGAGGCCGAGGTCTTTGCCGCTGCCGGGATCCGCGACATCACCTACGGCGTCGGTATCGCCCTGAACAAGCTGGACCGCGTTCTGGATCTGCACCGCGCCGGGTGCCGCCTGACGGTCCTTGTCGACTCCGCCGCGCAGGCGCGGGCCGTTGCTGACGCGTCGGCGCGGGCGGGCATTGCCATCCCGGCGTTGATCGAGATCGACAGCGACGGCCATCGCAGCGGGTTGGTGCCGGATGATCCGGAAATCATCGAGATCGGGCGCATCCTGCAGGATGGGGGCGCCGAATTGGCGGGTGTCCTCTGCCACGCGGGCCAGAGCTATGGCGCGGTGGGCCGCGCCGCGCAGGCCAAGTTCGCCGAGGTTGAGCGCACCGCTTTGGTGGCTGCGGCAGAGGCGCTGCGCGGCGCAGGTCTGCCATGCCCGGTGGTCAGCGCAGGGTCGACCCCCACGGCCCATGCCGCGACGGATCTGACCGGCGTGACCGAGCTGCGCGCGGGCGTTTACGTTTTCTTCGATCTGGTGATGGCGGGCATCGGCGCCTGCGCGGTGGACGACATCGCGCTTTCGGTTCTGACGACGGTGATCGGGCATCAACCCGCGCGCGGCTCGATCATGATCGATGCGGGCTGGATGGCGCTGTCGCGCGATCGTGGCACGGCGGCGCAGGAGTTGGATCAAGGCTATGGCCTGGTCTGTGACGAGGCGGGGCGCCCGATCCCCGATCTGATCGTCACCCAGACCAGTCAGGAGCATGGAACGATTGCCGCGCGCCCCGGCTCGGACGCGGCCATGCCGGACCTGCCCATCGGCACGCGCCTGCGCATCTTGCCGAACCATGCCTGCGCAACGGCATCGCAGCATGGCGAGTATCACGTCATCCCGAAGGATGGCGGACCACTGATGGAATGGCCGCGTTTCGGCGGCTGGTAGTGGGGGCGCCGCCGGGCCTTTATGGACCGGCGGCGAAAGCGCATCAGAGGATGCCGGGCAGGTTCAGCCCCTGCTCGCGGGCGCAGTCCAGCGCCTCCTCATAACCCGCATCGGCATGGCGCATGACGCCGGTCGCCGGATCGTTCCAGAGGACACGCGCGATGCGGCGGTCGGCATCCTCGCTACCGTCACAGCAGATCACCATGCCGGAATGCTGGCTAAAGCCCATGCCGACGCCGCCGCCATGGTGGAGCGACACCCAGGTCGCGCCCGACGCTGTATTGAGCAGCGCATTGAGCAGCGGCCAGTCGGATACGGCGTCGCTGCCATCCTTCATCGCCTCCGTCTCGCGGTTTGGCGATGCGACCGAACCGCTGTCGAGGTGGTCGCGGCCGATCACGATAGGCGCGCTCAGCTCGCCATTGCGGACCATCTCGTTGAAGGCGAGGCCCAGCTTGTGACGCACCCCGAGGCCGACCCAGCAGATGCGCGCCGGAAGACCCTGGAAACTGATCCGCTCGCGCGCCATATCGAGCCAGTTGTGCAGATGCGTGTCCTCCGACAGGATCTCCTTCACCTTGGCGTCGGTCTTGTAGATATCCTCGGGATCACCCGAGAGGGCGGCCCAGCGGAAGGGGCCGATGCCGCGGCAGAAAAGCGGGCGAATATAGGCGGGGACGAATCCCGGGAAGGCAAAGGCATTCTCTAGACCTTCCTCCAGCGCGACCTGCCGGATGTTGTTGCCGTAATCCAGCGTCGGCACACCTGCGTTCCAGAAATCGACCATCGCGGCGACATGCACCTTCATGCTGGCGCGGGCGGCTTTCTCGACGGCCTTGGGATCGCTCTCGCGCTTGTCGCGCCACTGGGCCATCGTCCAGCCCTGCGGCAGGTAGCCATTGACCGGATCATGCGCACTGGTCTGGTCGGTGACGATATCGGGATGCACGCCGCGCCTGACCAACTCGGGGAAGACATCGGCGGCATTGCCCAGCAGCGCAACCGATTTCGCCTCGCCCGCCTTGGTCCAGCGGTCGATCATTTCCAGCGCCTCGTCCAACGTCTGGGCCTTTTCATCGACATAGCGGGTGCGCAGGCGGAAATCGATGCTGTCGGGATTGCACTCGACCGCGAGGCAGCAGGCGCCGGCCATGACGGCGGCCAGCGGCTGCGCGCCGCCCATGCCGCCAAGTCCGCCGGTCAGGATCCATTTGCCGGTCAGATCGCCATCATAGTGCTGGCGGCCCGCCTCGACGAATGTCTCGTAGGTGCCCTGAACGATGCCTTGGCTGCCGATATAGATCCACGATCCGGCGGTCATCTGGCCGTACATCGCCAGACCCTTCTTATCCAGTTCGTTGAAATGGTCCCAGGTCGCCCAATGCGGCACCAAGTTGCTGTTGGCGATCAGAACGCGCGGCGCGTCCTTGTGCGTCTGGAAGACGCCCACGGGCTTGCCCGATTGCACCAGCAGCGTCTGATCCTCTTCGAGATCCTTGAGGCTGGCCACGATGGTGTCGAAATCGTCCCACGTGCGCGCGGCGCGCCCGATGCCGCCATAAACGACGAGCTCGTGCGGGTTTTCGGCCACGTCGGGATGCAGGTTGTTCATCAGCATCCGCATGGGCGCTTCGGTCATCCAGCTCTTGGCTGTGATCTCGCTGCCGGTCGCGGGATAGATGTCGCGGGTGTTCTTGCGGGGATTGCTCATGAGATGCCTCCGGGCGTGAGTTTTGCGATAAGGGCCGGATCGGCCAGTTGGGTCAGAATGTCCTTGAGGGGGCGGCGCAGGCGCTCGGCCTTGGCGCTGTCATAGCTCCAGGGCGGGGCTTCGGCGCTCAGATAGGTCGCTTGCGACAGTTCCATCTGGATGGCATGCATGCCGTGCGTGGGCTGGCCATAGTGACGCGTCGTCCAGCCGCCCTTGAAACGGCCGTTGAGAACGCTGCTATATCCTTCGGCAGCATTGCAAACGTCCTGGACAATGGCTTCGATCGCGGGATCGCAGGTGGCGCCCATATTTGTGCCGATGCTGAAATCGGGCAGCACGCCGTCAAAAAGAAACGGAATTTCCGAGCGGATCGAGTGGCAGTCATAGAGGATCGCGATGCCGTGGATCGCCTTCACCCGCTCCATCTCGGCTTGAAGGGCCGCGTGGTAGGGCGCGTGATAGCTCAGGCGGCGCTCTTCGATCTCGTCCGTGTCGGGCGCGCGGTCCCAGATGTCATGCCCGTCGAAATCGGTCAGCGGCACGAGGCCGGTGGTGTTCTGACCGGGATAGAGCGACGCGCCCGACGGGTCGCGATTGGCGTCGATCACATAGCGGTGGAAGGTCGCCTGCACCGTGGTGGCGCCGGACAGCAGCCCGTCATAGAGCCGCTCGATATGCCAATCGGTATCGTCGAGGCCGCGGCCCCGCTCGTTCAGATCCGCCATGATGGCGTCCGGCACATGGGTGCCGGTATGCGGAAGGCCCAGCACCACGGGGCTGTCGCCGCGCGCGACCTCGACCGGGATCATGCGCCCAGCTCCGGCATCGGGGTATCTGCCGCCTCGATGACGGCGCCCGTGGCGATCATCTGCGCCGCGCGCTCCAGATCGGGGGCCATGTAGCGGTCATCGCCCAGCGTCTCGACCTCTTGCCGGACACGCGCGACAACGCGGGCGAGCGGCTCGCTGGTGGTTAACGGTGCGCGGAAATCGACGCCCTGCGCCGCGCAAAGAAGTTCCACCCCGAGGATGCGGGTGAGGTTGTCCAGCATCGGCATCAGGCGCCGCGCGCCGTGCGCCGCCATGCTCACGTGATCCTCCTGATTGGCGGAAGTGGGCGTGCTGTCGGTAACGCACGGGTTGGCCAGATGCTTGTTCTCGCTCATCAATGCGGCGGTTGTGACTTCGGCGATCATATAGCCCGAATTCAGCCCCGGACGCGGCGTCAGGAAGGCAGGCAGATCGTGGCTGAGCACCGGATCGACGATCAGCGCGACGCGGCGCTGGGCGATGGCGCCGATCTCGGCCACAGCCAGCGCGATCATGTCGGCGGCAAAGCCGACCGGCTCGGCATGAAAGTTACCGCCTGAGACGATCAGATCCGCCTCGGTCAGCACAAGCGGATTGTCCGTTGCTGCGTTCGCCTCGATTTCCAGCGTTCGCGCGGCCTGGCGCAGCACATCCATCGCGGCGCCCGTCACCTGCGGCTGGCAGCGGATGCAATAGGGATCCTGCACGCGCGCGTCGCCGTCCACATGGCTCTCGCGGATCTCGGAGCCGTCCAAGAGCGCGCGCATCGCCTCGCCTGCCTCGATCTGGCCGCGATGGCCGCGCAGGCTGTGGATCTCGGGCTGCAGGGGTGCGGTCGAGCCCATGATGGCGTCCGTCGAGAGCGCGGATGTGACCAGCGCCGAATGCGCCGCGCGCCATGCGCCGAACAGGCCCGCCAGCGCAAAGGCGGTGGAGAATTGCGTGCCGTTGATCAGCGCCAGCCCCTCTTTTGGGCCAAGCTCAATCGGGCTCAGACCGGCCGCGGCCAGCGCCTTGTCGCCGGGCATCACATCGCCGCCGAATTCCGCCTCGCCATGGCCCATCATGACGGCCGCCATATGCGCCAGCGGCGCCAGATCGCCCGACGCCCCGACCGAGCCCTGGGCCGGGATCTGGGGCGTCACGCCCTTGTCCAGCATCGCTTCGATCAGATGTGTCAGCTCGAGCCGCACGCCCGACGCGCCGCGTCCGAGGCTGAGCAGCTTGAGCGCCATCAGCAGCCGCGCCATGCGGCGCGGAATGGCCGGACCGACGCCGCAGCAATGCGACAGGATCAGGTTGCGCTGCAGCGTGGCCGTATCCTCGGACGCAATCTTGACCGAGGCCAGCTTGCCAAAGCCGGTATTGACGCCATAGACGGCATCGGTTCCGGCGACGGCGCGGGCGATGCGCGCATGGGCGCGCTCGATATCCGGGTGGCACGCGGGATCGAGCCGCACGGCGGCCTCGCTCCAATAGATCTGCGC
This sequence comes from Roseovarius nanhaiticus, assembly GCF_900156535.1. NCBI lineage: Bacteria > Pseudomonadati > Pseudomonadota > Alphaproteobacteria > Rhodobacterales > Roseobacteraceae > Roseovarius > Roseovarius nanhaiticus. The sequence goes on from NZ_FTNV01000001.1 coordinate 1,398,578, forward strand.
CAGATGGTCCAGCGTCACGGCGCCGGGCGTCAGGGTAAGCGTGGTCACGAAATGCCTCCGAAGATGCGGGAATGAAGCGGGTTGAACCCGATGCGATAGCTCAGCTCGGCGGGTGTCTTGACGTCCCAGACGGCCAGATCGGCACGCTTGCCCTTGGCGATGGTTCCGCAATCATCCAGCCCCAGTGCGGCGGCGGCATTGCGGGTTGCACCGCTCAGCGCCTCTTCGGGCGTCATGCGGAAAAGGGTGCAGGCCATGTTCATGGTCAAGAGCAGCGAGGTCAGGGGGGACGAGCCGGGGTTGTTGTCGGTCGCCAGCGCCATCGGCACGCCTGCCTTGCGCAAGGCGGCGATGGGCGGGGCCTGGGTCTCGCGGATGGTGTAGAAGGCGCCGGGCAGGATCACGGCAACGGTGCCGGCCTTGGCCAGCGCGGCGACGCCCGCATCGTCCAGATACTCGATGTGATCTGCCGAGATGGCGCCATGGCCTGCCGCCATGATCGCGCCTCCGAGGTTCGACAGCTGCTCGGCATGGATCTTGACCGGCAGTCCGAGCTCGCCCGCCACGTCAAAGACCCGGCTGACCTGTTCGGGCGAAAAGGCGATGCCTTCGCAGAAAGCGTCGACTGCGTCGACCAGCCCTTCGGCATGGGCTTTGCGAAGGGTCGGGATGCAGACCTCGTCTATATAGGCATCGGGGCGGCCCTCGTATTCGGCGGGCACCGCATGCGCGCCGAGAAACGTGGTGCAGACCCGCACCGGGCGCTCTTCGCCGATGCGGCGCGCGGCGCGCAGCATCCGCAGCTCGGTTTCGGTGTCGAGGCCATAGCCCGACTTGATTTCCAGCGTGCAGACGCCCTCGGACAGCAGGGTATCGACGCGGGGCAGGGCGTCCGCCACCATCTGGTCCACATCCGCCGCGCGGGTGGCCTTGACGGTCGAAACGATGCCGCCCCCGGCGCGCGCGACCTCCTCGTAGCTGGCGCCGTTGAGGCGCATCTCGAACTCGCCCGCGCGGTCGCCGCCATGCACGACGTGGGTGTGGCAGTCGATTAGGCCGGGCGTCACGAGGCGCCCCCCGAGGCTGTGCCCCGCTGTGCCGTCATACCGTGACGGCAGATCCGCGCGCGGGCCGACCCAGGCGATTCGCGCATCCTTGACGACGATCGCGGCATCTTCGATCAGGCCATAAGCGTCACCCCCCGGCACCATGGTTGCGGCTGTAAAATCGACGTAAAGGGTGCTGCTATCTGTCATAAACTGTCCGAAATGGCTGAGGTTTCGCTTTGCCTGCGGTGGGTGGATCTGTATATGTCTATACATAAACTTTCGAAAGGCAGTCAAATGATTTTCGCAAATCAGGCTCTCCTCGCGCATGGCTGGGCCAGCAACGTCCGGCTCTTGGTGGAGGGCGGCCAGATCACCGGTATTGAGGAGGGCGCCGCAGCCCGGCCCGGTGATACACGCGTCGACACGCTTCTTCCGGCGCTGGCGAACCTTCACAGCCACAGCTTTCAGCGGGCGATGGCGGGGATGACCGAATACCGCATGGCGGGCAAGGACAGCTTCTGGACTTGGCGCGATCTGATGTACCGCTTTACCGCGCATCTCAGCCCCGAGCAGATCGAGGCGATTGCCGCCTTCGTTTTCCTCGAGATGCAGGAGGCGGGGTACGCCTCGGTGGGCGAATTTCACTACATCCACCACCAGCCGGATGGCACGCCTTACGCCGATCTGGGCGAGCTGTCAGCGCGCATCGCCGCTGCGGCGGGGCGAACGGGCATCGGCCTGACACATCTGCCGGTTCTTTATACCTATGGCGGCGCAGGCAAGGCGCCGCTGCAGGCAGGGCAGGCGCGGTTTGGCAATGATGTGGACCGTTTTGGCGATCTGGTGGCGCGGGCGCGCGAGGCGGTTGGCGCCTTGCCCGATGACTGCCGCGTGGGCATCGCGCCCCATTCGCTGCGCGCAACCTCGCCCGAGGATCTGGCCCGCGCGCTGAGCGCGCATGAGGGCGGGCCGGTCCATATTCATGTGGCCGAGCAGCCCAAGGAGGTTGCCGATATCTCGGGCTGGCTGGGCGCGCGCCCGGTCGAATGGCTGCTGCAGAACGCGCCGGTGAACGAGGCGTGGTGCCTCATTCACGCCACCCATATGACGGACGGCGAAACGACGGGCCTCGCAAATTCGGGTGCGGTCGCGGGCCTTTGCCCGATCACCGAGGCCAATTTGGGCGATGGTCCGTTCAATGGGCCGCAATATCTGCGGGCGGGCGGGGCGTTCGGTGTCGGGTCGGACAGCAATGTGCTGATCTCGCTGACGGAAGAGCTGCGTACACTGGAGTACTCCCAGCGTCTGCGGGACGTGGCACGAAACGTGATGGTCGTCGGTGAGGGTTCGGTGGGCGCGCAACTATACCTGGGCGCCGCGAAGGGCGGCGCGCAGGCGCTGGGCCGTGATGCGGGCCGGATCGAGACAGGCGCGCTGGCTGATCTGGTGGCTATAGATTCAGAGGATACGGCGCTCTGCGCGCTGGGGCAGCATCAGATCCTCGACGGGCTGGTCTTTGCCGCGACGGACCGGGTCGTCACCGATGTATGGTCTGCCGGACGCCATGTGGTGACCGAGGGCCGCCACGTTGCGCGCGACGCTGTGCTCAGCGCCTATAAAGGTGCGATGGCCAGCGTAATGTCCGCGCTCTGATCGCCGTAATCGAGCGCGATCTCCAGAACCGCGTCGCCTTTGGCGAGCCGTAGGGAGACGCGGTCCGTAACAAAGACTGTGTCGGCGATCGCATAGGGACGGTCGCCGATTTCCGGGTGGCCGGCCACGACGTGGATCGCCATCAGGCCAGTCTTGGGCGGGGTCAGCACCGGATCGTCCGCGCCATGATGCGGCGTGACGCAGCCCGTGCAGACCGTGGGGTCGAACATCAGGTTCAGGTCGGTCAGAGGACCGTCATGCAGCCGGGACGCCACCGGCAAGTCGCCATCGAAGGCCACCGGCAGACAAGGCGCAGCCGTCAGAGCCCCGTCCGCGTGCACCAGATCCATACCGCTGCCCGACACCACGGTGAGGATGCGTTGCAGCCCTTCGAAATTGGAAAACGGCCCTTCGTTGGCTACGTCAGCGCGGCTGAGTGTCCACACGACGCGGTCCGCCGAACTGCCACGCGCGATCTTGCGCGTGATGCCGCCGCCATTCTTCCACGGCACATCGACCAGATCGGTGCCCTTCAAAACATCCATTCCGTGCCTCTCTTTATCGGCGCCCACGAGCCAGAGCGGGGCATAAGGTCTTACTGAAACTCAATTACCCTTGTTTATGTCCACACATAAACGCGATGCAAGAACAGCCCTACACGCGCCACAACCGGCGCACCCCGTGAGGCGGGACAATTCATCGCGATCAGGGGCGTCAGTCTGAACGGCCTTTAAAGGGTCGAGGACTTGGTTAAGATCAAGGCGCCGGTCCTATGCCGTACGATTGGTGTCAAACTCTCGGGCCGCGCTCAGCGCGGCCCTGTGTTACAAATCCGGTGTTTTCCAAAGCCGCGCGACGGCTTAAGACCGTCACAGCTCCTTGACGCTGGCCGCAATGGCATCGACCGCGCGCAGCGACAGGGCTGCGATCGTCAGTGTCGGGTTGGCGGTTGCCGAGGTTGGGAAGGTCCCCGATCCCAGCATGAAGAGATTGCGATGATCGAAGCTGCGCAAATCGGCATCGACCACCGAACTCTTCGCGTCCGAGCCCATCCGCACGGTGCCGATGATATGACCCGCGCCTTTTGCATCGGGCGCGTGGTTGATGTCAGACGCATTCATGGCGGCAAAAATCTCGTCATGGGCCTCTTCGGCGGCGGCAAGGCCGGCCAATGTGTAGTCCGAATAATCATAGTGAATGCGCGGCAGGGGCACGCCGTTCGCGTCGCGCTTTTCCGGGTCCAGCGTGACCCGGTTCTCGGCATCGGGCGATTGTTCGACCAGCGAGCTGATGCGGATCTGGCGCGAGGTCGCGTCCTTGATCGCCGCATCCAGTTCGGCCCCGCGCAGGCCGGAATTGGCCAGATCCGCCGCCGTGCTCTCGGGCGCGCCCGTCGGCCAGCTGTGACCGTCATTGGCAATCTCGATGCGGAACGCCGCGCGGTTCTTGCGGAAATCGCCGTCGCGCAGGTTCTCGATACCGGAGGTTGCCAGCGGCCCGCGGAAGGGAAAAACAGGCTCGGCCGTTGTGGCCCAGCTCAGCTTTGACGGATGGTCCATGAGGTTGCGCCCCACTTGGTCCGAGCTGTTGGCGACGCCGTTCTCGGCCCCGTCCTGGGCCGAGTTGAGCAAAAGGCGCGGTGTTTCGATCGCGTGGGCGGCAAGGACGACGACCGTCCCCGAGGCGGTGCCAGTGCTGCCATCGGCCCGGCGGAAATCAACCGAACCGATCTTGCCATCGCTGCCGAGGTTAAGCCGGGTCGCGGTCGTCTCGTCATGCACCACGGCGCCTGCCTCTTCGGCAAGGCGCACATGCACGGTCGCGTCATACTTGGCCTGAATGGGGCAGACGGGGATGCAGGAGGCATTGCCGCAGCAAGGAGGCCGGTTCGCATGGTTTGCCGAATTGCGGCCCTGCGGTGTCGAGCGCAGCTGGAACCGCGTGCCTTCCAGCGCCGCGCCCACATGCTTGTCCAGATAGGTGACGGGGATCTGCTTCATCGGATATTCGCCCGACCGGGGCGAGCCGAGATCCTCGCTGCTGTCGCCCGCAACGCCGATCTCTTGCTCGGCCGCCAGATAGAACGGCTCGAGCGCATCGTAATCGAAAGGCCAGTCCACGGCCTGCCCATAAAGCGAATTCAGTTTGAAATCGGCAGGCACGTTGCGCAGGGTTGTTCCCAGCCAGTGCCAAGTCGTGCCGCCGACCACCTTGATATAGGTGGATTTGAATGTTTCCGGCCCGATCTGCTGATAGTAATCATTCAGCTTATGGGTCAGGGGATGCTCGGCGGAGGGATCGTTTGGGTAGGCCGATTCCGGAACCTTTATCTTGGCATTCCAGAATTTTTCGACCGCGTCGAAACGGTCGATGCGCTTGCCGCTTTCCAGAAATGCGACCTTGAGACCCTTTTGTGCCAGTTTCGATCCGGCCAAAGCGCCAGCGATGCCGGTGCCGATGATAAGAACGTCTGCGGTGATGTCGTTAGCCATTGTGAGCTGCCTTGAATGATTGAGGATTGGGTGGGGTGCAGGCCGTTGGTCACGCGTCGGGCGCGTCGTTCCAATAGCCCATGCCGCCACCGCACATGCCCTGCGGCTTGGTGAAATCCATTGCGTCCCACATCAATGCCTCGGTGTAGCTTGCCACCTGGGTGTCTTCGGGATCCGGAGAGATGCCTGAATACCAGCTGGCTACGACGGCGTTGGCCAGATCATCATCCTCGGCGCCATCCGCCAGCGCGGCAAGATCCGCCGCGCGGTCCGTCGCCGCGAAGGCCTTGAGCAGATCCGCCCCAATGCTTTCGGACAATGCGTCGCGTGCCGTCAGTTCCTGTGACAGTCGCAGAAACGCGCCCACGTCAAATTCGGCCGCGAGGGCACGGGCCGGCCATTGCGCAAGGGCAAGAACGGGCAACGACGAGGCTGCGCAGAGCAGACTCCTGCGTGTCATGGATGCTTGCTGCGCGGAATTTGAATTCGGCATGCGACTTACTCCCTATCTGGTTTTTGGATCAAGGCGCATGGCACCGACCTAGGTAACGTGTTGCAGTCACCATTCGTTCCGAAAGCACCTGCCGGCGCGGCGCCAGCCGGGCGCAGACGAAGGCGCGACGGGGCCGGGGGGCATGGCGCGGCGCGGCTTTAGGGCGTAGGGAGATGGCACTTTTGACGTGATGAAAGAGAAGCCATGCTGCGCCTGTCACATCTTACCAGGCTTTATACCCTGCCTCTTTGCCTTGGCGGGCTCTTCTTTGCGGCGTCGCTGACACCGTCGCTGATCCCGCGCGATTGGTTGGTCCAAGGCCTGCTTGGCGGTGTCGTCATGGCGCTGGGCTATTTGATCGGGCGGCTTTGCATCACGGTCTGGCGGCTTTTGGACCTGCCCGAGCCGGCGGTGCAGGGCGCGCGCGCCCTGCGGTGGATCCTTGGGCTTGCAACCGCTGGGATCGTTCTGGCGTGCCTTGTCTCGGCGCGCGCCTGGCAGAACGGCATTCGCGCACGCATGAGCATGGCGCCACTGGAAAACATGAACACGTTTCGCATGCTTGCGCTTGCCATCGTGGTATTCATTGCTCTCGTTCTGGTGGGATACGCGCTGCGATGGGTGTTCGATCGCGTGCGCTTCAGGCTCTACCATGTCATGCCCGCGCGCACGGCCAACGTCGCGGGTTTTGTTCTCACGGCGCTTGCCTTGATCTTTCTGGCGCGCGACGGCGTCATGAACCGCGTGGTCATCGCGCTGGACGACTCGGTGACGGTGGCGCAACGGCTGTTTGCTGATGCGCCGCCCCCGCCCGCCGCGCAGAACGTGACCGGCAGCGCGGACTCCTTGATTGACTGGGGTGCGCTGGGCCAGCCCGGCCGCGACTATGTGCTGGGCGGCCCCGGCGCCGCGGATATTGCAGACTTTACGGGGCGCGCGGCGTTGCAGCCAATCCGGGTTTATGTCGGCCGCGCGCAGGCCGATACCGCGCAAGAGCGGGCCGATCTGGCGTTGGCCGAGTTGGTGCGGCAGGGCGGCTTCGAGCGCGAAGTTCTGATCGTGGCCATGCCGACGGGGACGGGATGGTTGGATCCGGGCGCGGTGGATACGGTCGAAATGATGCATGACGGGGATATCGCGACCGTTGCGGTGCAGTATTCCTACCTGCAATCGCCGCTTGCCCTGATCTTGGAAACGCGCTCGGGCCTCGATCAGGCCGAAGCCCTCATTGGCACGATCCACCGCTACTGGCGCGATTTGCCAAAGGACCGACGGCCCCGGCTCTATATCCACGGGCTCAGCCTTGGGGCATGGTCGTCGATGCATGGCACGGACCTCTTCGTGCTGCTCGACGATCCGATAGACGGGGCGCTCTGGGCCGGGCCGCCGTTCCCGTCGATCAGGTGGCAGAACGTGGTCGCGTCGCGCAACGCAGGCAGCGCCTATGTCGCCCCAGTGCTGGCCGATAGCCGTCTGGTGCGGTTCGCCACCCATTACCGGGACGCGGGCGGACCGGAGGGCTGGGGCGATATGCGCATCGTTTATCTGCAGTATTCCAGCGATCCGATCGTGTTTTTCACGACCAGCGCCTTTTTCCGCGCGCCCCAATGGATGAGCGAGCCGCCGGGCCCGGACGTGTCGCCGGACATGCGCTTCATACCCGTCGTCACGCAATTGCAGCTTGCCGTGGACATGCTGCTGGCCAACACTGCGCCCGCAGGGCATGGGCATTCCTATTTCGCGGGCGACTATATCCCTGCCTGGGTCGCGGTGACGGCGCCGGGCGATTGGAGCGCGGCGGACACCGCAAACCTGATCGCGTATTGCGGCGCGCATTTTCAGAAGGGGTGCAGCGCTGGCAGCGATCGGAAGGCCTTGAAGACATCAGCGGGAGATTAAGACCCCGCAACACGAAGGGTATTCCCAGTGACGTCAAAATCTGAAGCCCGGCCCCATGATGACACCCCCGCCGCGACGCACGCCTTCCTGCAGGACGCGCGGACAGTGGATGTGGCGCTTTGGCTAAGCGGTCTAAAGCCGGATGCGCGCGAGCGCCATCTTGCGGCGCTTGCCCCCGCGCGGCGCGCGACGGTGTTCGGAAACCTGCCGCTGAACATGCAGGTCAAACTGGCCCGCAAGATGCCATCCGCGGATCTGGCGCGCATCGTGACTGCCATGGATGCCGATGACCGTGTGGATCTCTTCAACCGCCTCTCGGAGGACGATCAGACAGGGCTGGTCGCCCAATTGGCGCCCGAGCATGGCGAAGATATTCGCCGGCTGTCCAGCCACCCCGAGGAATGCGCCGGCGCCATCATGACGTCGGATTACGCGGTGCTGGAGGCCGGCATGACCGCCGAGGACGCCATCGCGGCGCTGCGGCGTCAGGCGCACGGGGCGGAGACGATCTATCGCTCGTACATTGTCGACGCGGATCACCGTCTGGCCGGATCGGTGCGCCTGCATGCGTTGATACTGGCCGCGCCGGATACGCCCGTGACGCAGCTAATGGAAAGCGCGCCCGTCTCGGTCACCCTCGATACCGATCAGGAGGATGTTGGCAAGATGATCGCCCGGTACGATCTGCTTGCCATTCCGGTGGTCGACGCCGAGGGCCGGTTGGTGGGCATCGTGACCCATGACGACGCGGCCGATGTCATGCAGGCCGAGGCGACCGAGGATTTCCAGAAGATCTCCCACGTCCTGCCCTTCAAGCAGAGCATGCGCGAGGCGGGGATCGGCGTGCTTTATTCGCGGCGCATCGTCTGGCTTGCGCTTCTGGTCTTCGGCAACCTCTTTTCCGGGGCGGGCATCGCTTATTTCGAGGAGATGATCCTTGCCTATGTCTCGCTGGTCTTTTTCCTGCCCTTGCTGATCGACAGCAGCGGCAATGCCGGATCGCAATCGGCGACGCTGATGGTGCGGGCGCTGGCGACGGGGGATGTCGAGATGAAGCATTGGCGGAGCCTGATCGTGCGCGAGCTGTCCGTCGCGGCGGCGCTGGGGGCCACGATGGCCGCCGTTGTCTTTCCCTTGGGGGCATGGCGGGGCGGGGCGGATGTTGCGCTGACAGTGGGGCTGACCATGTTCGTCGTGGTGCTGATTGGCAGCCTCGTCGGCATGTCTCTGCCCTTTTTGCTCAGCCGCCTGCGGCTCGATCCTGCGACAGCCAGCGGGCCGTTGGTAACCACGATCTCGGACGCGACCGGCGTGCTGATCTATTTCAGCATCGCCACGCTGATCCTCAGCCCTTGATTACCGTGGCGGGTGCGCCGCGCCATCCTCGCCCGTGTCCGGGTCGGTGCGCGGGTCCATGCGCATCGCCACCGGCGAGATATCGGGAAGCGGCACGAATTTCTCGCGGCCCTCGACGGGCAGTTCGGGGCCTTTCCTGACCTGCACCAGCACGAAGAGCGCGTAGGACACCGCGACTGCCGACTCGAAGAGGAAAAACGATTTAGGCCCGTAGAGCGACATCAAGGCCGAAGCGAGGAGCGGGCCGATCGTGGCGCCGATAGAATAGACCATCAGGAGCCTGCCCGAAGCCGCCACATAGTAACGGCGCTCAAGCCGGTCGAAGGTCTGCGCCACGCAGAGCGGATAGACGCTGCTGATCGCGCCGCCGAAGGCCAGCGCCATGATCATCAGCACGCCCACCGGCAGGCCTACGGCAATGGAATTGGACAAAAGCGCCCAGGACGATCCGACCGCGATCAGCATCAGCGACATGATGATGCGCCGATCATACCTGTCGGCAAGCATCCCGACAGGCACCTGCGCGGCCAACCCGCCGATCACGACCGTGCTCATGAACATCGCGGCCTCGGTCACGTCCAGCCCGATCTGGCGCGCAAAGACGACCCCCAGCGCATAGAAGGATCCGATCAGCGTCCCCGCGACGGCGGCGCCCACAACGCCCACGGGCGAGGCGGCAAACAGTTGCCTCACGCCCAGAGCGCGCAGGTCCGACAGGTTCGGCTCGCCCAGCCGGGTCTTGGCGACGGGGATCAGCGCAAGGCCGATCAGCGTGGCCGAGATCATCAGGTGATCGTCCCCGCCCACCGGCGCGACGTTCACAAGCGTCTGGCCAAGCGCGATCGCCAGATAGAAGGCCAGCATGTAATAGCCCAGAATGCGCCCGCGCGTCTCGTTGCTACTGCGCTCGTTCAGCCAGCTTTCGATGGTCGTGGTCATCCCCGCGATGCAGAACCCGTTGACGATGCGCAAGATCACCCATGCCGCCGGATGAAAGAAGAACGCATAGGCAAGGCATACCGCCGCCGTGAGGGCGGCGAAAACCGCGAAGGCACGGATATGGCCGATCCGCAGAATGACGCGCTTGGCGCGAAAACCCCCCAGCGCGAGGCCCAGGTAGTAGGCAGCCATGATGATGCCGATGAGGGCCACGGGGAATCCCGTCGCCTCCATGCGCAAGGGCAGGACCACGCCCAGCAGGCTGTTTCCGGCCATGAAAGCCACCGTGCCGCCGAAGAGGGACTTGACGGGGGTAAGCAGCCCGCGAAGGTTTTGAGCCATTGCAGCGATCCGAACCGGGTTTCTGGGTGCGGACTGTCAGATAGAGCTGACGACCACCCGTGGACCATATCGCGGTTTGCCGAAACATGGCAGCCCGGCAGTTCCCGGCCCGGCGTGCCGGCTCAGGGGCAAGGGGCTGCGGGCGGGCACACCAGCACATCGCAGGGCGCATCGCGCAAAAGGCGCCGGGTCACGCTGCCGATGAACGCCCGGCGGATCAGGCCGTTGCGACCGGGACCGACGACGATGAGATCTGCCTTGACCAGTCGCGCCGCCCGCGCGAAAGCCGTCGCGGATGCGCCTCGCAGGATTTTCGTTTTCACATCCGGGGCGAAGGCCGCCGCGATATCGCGCAGCCGCTGCTGTGCATCGCGCGCCAGGGCCTGGCGATAGGATGCCAGCTCGGCCTGGTCCGTGCCGCTTCTGAGCATCGCACCTTCGAGGGGCGGGGGGATCTGAACCGCTTCGGCAAGGGTGAGCGAGGCGGATGGCAACAGACTGCGCGCGCAGCGGAGCGATCGCTCCACGTCGTCGTGGCCGTTCGTCGCCACGATGACCTTGCCGTAGGCGTCATCTGCCTCGCGTTTGACCACCAGCACCGGGTGGCAGCCAGAAGCGATGAGCCTGTCGGTTGTCGAGCCCAATAGCTTGTCGGCGATACTGACCTTTTGATGTGCGCGCATGACGACGAGGCCCGGCCGAAGCGCGTCGCAAATGTCGATCAGACCCAAGGAGGGCGATCCCGCTTCGACGCGCATTTCCACCTGGCCCGGATCAACCTGCAGGCGGCTGAGCGCCGCGCCGATCTTGTCGCGTGCGGCGAGGGCGGCCTGGCCCATCTGGCTGCCCACGCTGGCGATATCACCCGCCCCTGCGGGAAGATCGACGAAATGAACCGCGATCAGCCGCGCGCCGGATGCCGCGCATAGCTCCAGCGCGCGGGCCAAAACGGCGTCGTCCTGCGGAAAATCACCGATAGGGGCGAGGATAAGTTTCTCTGTCATGGCACATCTCCATCGCCAAACGCCGCTCTTGTTAAGGTCATCCCGGCACATGAGTCCCGATGTCCGAGACGCCCCGCAGTTTGCGCCTTCCAAAGAATGCGCCGAATTTTAGTGTTCGACTGACTGGCGGCTGCAATCAATCGCTTACGCTGCTTTGAGATAGGCTCTCTGGACGGGCTCAGCCGTTCTGTCGCCTTGATTGACGGGGCGCATCACCAACTCGCGATCGTCGAGTGTCTCCACAAGGCGCCCGATCTCGGCGCGGTGCACGCCGATCTCCTGCAGAGTTCTGTCATCCAACGCGTCCAGCGCTGCGATCATCTTGCGCCGCTTCCAATTTCGCGCTGCGGAACGAAGGGCGTGTCCAATGGCATCTGTGAGCCGCGTCGTTTTTCGAGCGATAGCGATGAAGGGGCGGGGTTGGAAAGCGAGGTGACGGGACATGTTATCCTCCTGTCCTGAGCGACGATGTGGCGGATCGACCAAGCGCGCATCGCCGACGCGGTTGCGCGGCTGCACGTCATCGGATCGTCCGTTACGGGTGAGGTGAATGGATCTGACGAAACCCCGAGGCAGCAGCAGGCATATCGCCCGCCCGCTCGGGGCTATGGGCGGTTCAGAAGGTTACCTGCGCCGGGCAGGTGCCTCTTATGAACTCTGAGCATCATCATATCCCATAGCTGATGGCGCGAGGGCGATCTTGCAAGCCGCCGTGCGCGCCCGCCCGCGGGCTCGGCGCAAAGGCGCCGATGCAGTTGCCAATCGGCATATTGCGCAGCCCGAACCGTCACGGTCGATTGACCTCGCGCAATCGCGTGCCTACATGAAGTATATGTTGGTACATGCAGATCATTATCGATTTTTACTGCTGACCCGCCCGCTTCCCCGGGCGGTGTAAACGCGTTCGCGTCTTTCCTATCCTCCCGGGGCTCCTCGACATTCTGAAACGACGAGATGGCGCAAAGCGGCCGAGGGGATACTTCATGATCGACCTTCATTTCCAATCATACCGAACGTTGAGGCACGCGCCCAGCTAGCCACCAAGCGGCTCCGGCAGTTCGGTCCGCACGAGGCGTGGACGCATTGTGCAATGCGAATGCGCAGTCCCATCGCATGGTGGTGGATATCGGTGCGCGACGCTCCTGCACCGCTTCTCACAGCGGATCGATGTCTCAACAGCCACTTGCGCGCTGCGCCCAGTGTAAGGCGCAGCGCCCGGTCTGACAGCAATTTCTACCTGCCGAACCACCTGATCCTTCGACCTTCTTCAGCCAGACTTTGTCACATCATGAAAGGCACGATAAAATGTTGTCTCCTCAAACGACCACTGCACCCAAAAGCCGCTCGCGCCAGCCGCGCATCGTTCTGAACGCGGACGATCTGCCCCGTATCGAGGCGCTGGCCGACGGGGCGATGGTGCGCAATCCCGCACTGGCCGACCGTCTTTTCGACGAAATAAATCGGGCGCGGATCGTGCCGGCGTCGAAGATGCCCAAAGAGGTGATTGGCATCGGCAGCACCGCGACCTATCGCGATGAAACTACGGGCCAGGAAAAAGCCTTTACGCTGGTCTATCCTGAGGATGCGGATATCGCGCTGGACCGTGTGTCGGTCCTGACGCCCATCGGGGTTGCCCTGCTGGGCCTTGCCGAGGGCGCGGCGTTCCATTGGGACACTCGGGCAAACCAGCGACGAACGCTCACAGTGATACGGGTCGAGCAGTCCGCGGAAAACGGCGAGAGCTGAATGTGTCGGAAGAGCGCCCGCCCGATAGTGCGGCGGGTTTGCTTGAGAAGGGTGTCAAAAACGCCAGCGCGCCCCGTCGCCCCAAAGGCCAAACTTCATTCGGAGACAGCAAGATGAGTTACGGTACCGATCGAGCGGTTTGCAGCAATTGCGCCGAACTTCTGCCGCGCGCGGCAGCGGGCCGCTGCCCCATCTGCAAGGCAACCATAGACCGGCCGGAAGAGGCCGTACCGGCTTGCCATCAGTGTGGCGCCACCCGTGCGCGCATCTGGGCAGGCGGGTGTGCATTTTGCCAAACCGCGGGGCTCAGCCATCCGGTCTCGGACAAGGGCACGGGGATCAGGTCATGAGTGCGAAGCAACATCTATACCGGCTTTTCTGGCCCGTGCTTCTGACGGCAGTCTGTCTGGCTCTCATCCTGTTTCCTGCATTTACCGCGGGTCTGCCAGCGGATGACGAGGCTTTGTCGCGCGGCCTGACGGCGGCGGCTTATTTCGCCTCCGCCTGGCTGGTCGCCCGGATCGCGGCGCTTGCGCTTGACCGGGCGCCGGGGCGGCGACGGCCCTATCCGCGCCTGTTGACCGATATGATCACCGCGCTGCTCTTTATCGTCGCGCTGGTGGCGACGATCTCGCTTTTCATGGGGCAGGGCGCATTTGGCACGCTTGCCGGTTCTGGCCTTGTGCTGGCGCTGTTGGGGTTTGCGATCCGCAACGTCGTGGCGGACATTCTGTCGGGGATCGCGCTGGGCGTCGAAGGCCCGTTCCGCATCGGCGACTGGGTGGATATCGACACGCTGGCGCGCGGCAAGGTGATCGAAATCGGCTGGCGCACCACGCGGCTTCTGACCCGCGACGGCACCTATACGATCCTGCCCAACAGCCAAATCGCCCGGCAAACCATCACCAACTATTCCGCGCCCCGGCCGGAATATCGCGCACAGATCAGCATCACGTTGGATCACGGGATGTCCATCGCCAAGGCGCGGCAAGTCATGCTGGACGCACTCAGGACGGCAAAGCTCATTCAGCAGGAGCCGGCCCCCGATGTGCGCGTCACCTCCTACGATGAAGGCGGGATCACATATGCGCTGCGCTACTGGCTGTCGCGCTTTGACCGCGACATCGACTGCCGGGATGAGGTATTCACGCTGGTCGATGATGCGCTGCGCAAGGCTGGCAGCATCGCACCCTATCGCCGGATCGAGGTTGTTCAGGCATCCGCGACGTGACCCGGCAAAGGCCGCGCGGCAGAGCCTTGCGGCGGCATCTGTGCCTTTATCTGGAAATAATCACCGCCGCATTTGAAAGACCCGAACCGCGGCTGCATACTGCCGAAATGAAACGGAAAGGCGTTTGAAATGAAAGTCGTTGTCATGGGTGCGGGCGTTATCGGCGTCACCACTGCGTATTATCTGGCCAAAGAGGGCGCGGAGGTCGTGGTCATCGATCGCCAGACCGGACCGGGCCTTGAGACCAGCTATGCGAACGCGGGCCAGCTGAGCTACGGCATGTCCTCGCCCTGGGCCGCGCCCGGCATCCCGATGAAGGCCGTCAAGTGGATGTTCATGAAGCGTCGTCCCCTCTTTATCTGGCCGCTGATCAGCCCGACCATGTGGAAATGGTGCGTGCAGATGGTGGGCAACTGCAATGAAGAGAGCTACCGCCGCAACAAGGGGCGGATGGTGCGGGTATCCAGCTATTCGCGCGATGTCATGCCAAATCTGATCGCCGAGACCGGGATCGACTATGACGGGCGCGCGCAAGGCACATTGCAACTCTTCCGTACGGAAAAACAGGTCAAGGCATCAAAGGCCGATCAGGAGGTGCTGGCCGAATACGGCTCGCCCTACGAGGTGCTGAACCGGGACGAATGCATTGCGGTCGAGCCGGCGCTGGCAGAGGTACGCGACAAGTTCGTGGGCGGCCTTCGCCTGACGGCGGACCGGACCGGCGATTGCCGCATGTTCACCATCGCGCTCACCGAAAAATGCGCCGAAATGGGCGTCGAATTTCAGTATGGTCAGACGATCAAGGCGATCGCCGTTGAGGATGGACGCATTGCGGGCATCGACACCGAGATCGCAGGGCGCATCAGTGGGGACGCCTATGTCTGCGCAATGGGCAGCTACGCGGTGAATGTGCTGAACCCCATCGGCGTCAAGCTGCCGGTCTATCCGGTCAAGGGCTATTCGGTGACTTTGCCCGTGACCGATGACGCCTTCGCACCCCAATCCACGGTGATGGACGAAACGCACAAAGTGGCCATCACGCGCCTTGGCGACCGCATCCGCGTCGCGGGGCAGGCCGAAATCGCGGGCTATTCCAACCGGCTCGGGCCGCATGCGACCGACACGGTCAAGCATGTCATCGGCGATCTTTTCCCCAAGGGCGGCGATATCAGCCGCGCCGAGGGCTGGACTGGCCTGCGCCCGATGACGCCGGATGGCACCCCCGTGCTGGGACCGACGCAATATGACAACCTTTTCCTCAACACGGGCCACGGCACGCTGGGATGGACCATGGCCTGCGGGTCGGGCCGGGCGGTCGCGGATGTGGTTCTGGGCAAGACGCCGGAAATCTCCTTCGACGGATTGACGGCGGCGCGCTATGCGAAGTGAGCGAAGCGCCCCGGCCGATGGCCGGGGCGCGCCCTGCGGTTACGCGGGCGTATTGCGGACGGGTGCATATCCACCGCGCGGTTCGCTCCGCCCGTATCCACGCAGTGCCGCGCGGCGGGCCGCACCGGCGCGGAACCTCTGCGGATCGCGCACAGCCTCGCGGATATCGGCCCGTTCAAGGCCAATATCGCGCAACATGTGATCATCCAGCGCCTCCAGCGCCGCAATCGCACGCCGCTGGCGCCATGCGCGTGACAAGAAGCGGGCGAACGGTGCGAGAATGCTCTGCTCGCCATAGTGGCGATCTGCGTAGGACGCGCGCCGGACCATGTCCCGTGTGATGTAGACCGACATTGTTTTCTCCAATCCAGAACATGACATCGCAACGCTTCTTTCGCTGCCCGAACATGCATTGCGCATGGTCAGCGGTGCCTTGCGGAAGGTTTGCGATGTCGTTTGATAGAATGCACGTGATCAAGAGCCCCGGATCGTGACAAGGCGTACCCGCCCGTCCGTCCGGGGTTGCCGGCGGTTCAGTGATTGCCCTGCGCGCTGCGCGGACCTCCCGTGGAAGCTGAACATCGTCATGCTGTAGATATGGCCATCACAACGCTTGCTTACAAGCGTGTCACACTGGCCTGTGTGGTTTATGGCACAACGCTCTGCAGCGTTAAACCAACGGGTCGTCTTGCAGCTTGACGAGGGCCAGTTTGATCTGACTCAGCAACTCACTGCGGTCAACGCCCTCCATGCCTTCGTCTGTCGCGCGCATGTAATCCTTCTTGTCGTCCCGCCATTGCTCCAGCATCCTGATCTTGCGATCACGGCTGAGGCTGTCGTCGCGCAAGAGATCTGCGGGCGTCTCGTATTTTTCAAAATATGCCATGTCGCTTGTCCTTCCATCGTCCTGCTGTCGGCCTGTGCACGCACACGGTAACATGGTGTAACGCGCCACCGCCAACCGGGGTTCCTCTACGGATACCCAAAATGCACAAATTCCCGTCGCTTGTCGCCTGAGCGAAGCCGAAGCACGATGTGAGGGGCAATCGCAGAGACATGCGCAGTGGGTAATTGTGTGCCAACTGCGCCTTGGATACTTCACCGCGGCCACATCGTGCCTCGTATCGGCCCCAAACCGGTTGACCATTCTCCGCTGCGCGCTGCAACTGCGCGATCATATTGCGTCTATACACGTCCGCGGGCCGATCCGCATCATGCCCCTCCAGCACCGGGGAAGATGGAAGGATGAAACGCCCAGTTTCTTCTTGCTGCAAATATCCTGGGGTCCGGGGCAAAGCCCCGAAAAACACCACCTGCGCCCATTAAAAAAGGCGCGCCAATGAGGCGCGCCCTATAAATGTTGCGCAAAGCGTCTTCAGCCGATAGCCGCGGCTTTCACGTCTTCGTCGATATGCGGCAGGTATTGCTCGAAATTCTCTGCGAACATCTTGACCAGTTTGGCCGCCTGGCGGTCATAGCTGTCGGGCTTGTCCCAGGTGCGGCGCGGGTCCAGCAAAACCGTGGGCACGCCGGGCGCGTCCACCGGAACCTCAAAGCCGAAATTGGCATCTGTGCGGAACTTCACATCCCCCAGCGAGCCGTCGAGCGCCGCCGTGAGCAAAGCGCGCGTTGCCTTGATCGGCATGCGGCTACCGGTGCCGTAGGCGCCGCCCGTCCAGCCGGTATTGACCAGCCAGCACGTCGCGCCGTGCTTGGCGATCTTGGCGCGCAGCAGGTTGCCATAGACCTCGGGCCGGCGCGGCATGAAGGGCGCGCCGAAGCAGGTCGAGAAGGTCGGCTCGGGCTCGGTAATGCCGCGCTCGGTACCGGCGACCTTGGAGGTGAAGCCCGACAGGAAGTGATACATGGCCTGCGCCGGCGTCAGGCGCGCGATCGGCGGAAGCACGCCGAATGCATCGCAGGTCAGCATGATGATATTCTTGGGATGCCCGCCCACAGCTGTTTCGCTGGCATTCGAGATGTATTCCAGCGGGTAGGCGCAGCGCATGTTCGCCGTCAGTGAGTCGTCGTCGAAATCCAGTTCCTTGGTCTCTTCATCATAGACCATATTCTCGATG
The DNA here is from genome assembly GCF_900156535.1 of Roseovarius nanhaiticus. Lineage (NCBI taxonomy): Bacteria > Pseudomonadati > Pseudomonadota > Alphaproteobacteria > Rhodobacterales > Roseobacteraceae > Roseovarius > Roseovarius nanhaiticus. The sequence goes on from NZ_FTNV01000001.1 coordinate 1,416,249, forward strand.
ACAGTGCCGAATTTCGACGTGGTGGCATAGATCTCGGGCTCGGCCTCGGGGTCGAGGTTGATCGTCTTGGCATAGCAGCCACCCTCGAAGTTGAAGGTGCCGCGGTCCGACCAGCCATGCTCGTCATCGCCGATGAGCGTGCGGTCGGGATCCGCGCTGAGCGTCGTCTTGCCGGTGCCCGACAGGCCGAAGAAGATGGCGGTATCGACCGGATTGCCCTTGGCGTGGTTGGCCGAGCAGTGCATCGGCATCACGTCCTTTTCGGGCAGCAGGTAGTTGAGCAGGCTGAAGACCGACTTCTTGTTCTCGCCGGCGTATTCCGTGCCGCCGATCAGGATGATCTTGCGGTCGAAATTCATCGCAATAACCGTCTCGCTGCGGCAGTCATGCTTGGCCGGGTCGGCCTGGAAACTGGGGCAGTTGATGACCGTGAAATCGGCGACGAAATTGTCCAGCGCCTCGCGCTCGGGGCGGCGGAGCAGATGGCGGATGAAAAGGCCGTGCCAGGCCAGCTCGGTCACCATGCGCACCTTGATGGCATGCGCGGGGTCGGCGCCGCCGACGAGGTCCTGCACGTAGTAGGTGCCGCCCTTCATGTGCTCGCGCATATCGTCGTAGAGCGCATCGAACCCTTCCGGCGACATGGCGGCATTGTTGTCCCACCAGATGGTATCCTTGACGCTGTCTGTCGCGACAACGTGCTTGTCCTTGGGCGAGCGGCCCGTGAACTTGCCGGTCGACACCAGAAAAGCGCCGCCGCGGCCGAGGGCGCCTTCGCCGTTCTTGAGCGCGGCTTCGATCAATGCGGGCTCGATCAGATTGTAATGCACGCTTTCCAGCCCATCGATCCCTTGATCCTCAAGGCGGAATTTCGGGTTAACCCGTCCCAATGTCATGACACTCTCTCTCCGATATCTGATCCTGGCCGCCCAGTTGGCGCGGTGTGCGGGGCGCATCCTCGGACACGTCTTCGCGCAGACCACGCCGGGTCACGCGGGCCTCTTAGCATGGGGCCCAACGGATTGAACAGGCGACTTTGAGAAGGTTAGCGCAATCAAATTGCCGTTAGCGCAATCGGGGCTGATCGCCGCCGATACGCGGGATTTGCAGCGAATTTGGCCGAAATATGTGAGTCATATTAGCCATTGGTTACGAAAATCGGCCCCAAATGGACTGATAAACGCAGGTGATTCGCGAATTGGGATTGATCGCTAAGTGCAAACAGCGGCATAGTTATGAAAAAAATCAGGCAATCTGAGCAGTACAAGGAATGACGACATGTCCAAAATCGCCCTTGTGGACGATGACAGGAATATTCTGACATCCGTATCCATGACCCTCGAGGCCGAAGGCTTCGAGGTCGAGACCTACAATGATGGCCAGCAGGCCTTCGACGCCTTTTCCAAAAAGCTGCCCGACATGGCGGTTCTGGATATCAAGATGCCCCGCATGGACGGAATGGACCTGCTGCAGCGTCTGCGTCAGAAGTCCCAAATGCCGGTCATTTTCCTGACCTCCAAGGATGACGAGATCGACGAGGTTCTGGGTCTGCGCATGGGCGCGGATGATTATGTGAAAAAGCCTTTTTCGCAGCGTCTCTTGGTCGAGCGCATCCGCGCGCTTCTGCGTCGCCAGGACGCGCTGGAGGGCCATGTGACCGCCGCCGATGCCGAAGAGGGCAAGGTGATCGAGCGCGGCCAGCTGCGCATGGACCCGCTGCGCCATGCGGTAACGTGGAAGGGCTCTGACGTGTCGCTGACCGTGACGGAATTCCTATTGCTGCAGGCGCTTGCGCAGCGCCCCGGTTTCGTCAAGAGCCGCGATCAGCTGATGGATGTCGCTTATGACGATCAGGTCTATGTCGACGACCGGACTATCGACAGCCACATCAAGCGTCTGCGCAAGAAGTTGCGGCAGACCGATCCGGAATTCTCGGCGATTGAGACGCTTTACGGCATAGGCTACAGATATAACGAAGAATAAACGTGACGCTGGCCGAGGGGATTGACGTGCGCGATGCGGCACAAGGACGGGATGGCGACGTAGTCCTTGGCGACGATTTTGTCGCCCCCGATAACGTGGTCGAGGAAGAGTTGCGTGCGCGCCGGGCGCGGCGCGGCTTCTTTTCGCTGCGCGACTCGCCCCTGACACGCAAGATCATCATCTTCAATCTGATCGCGCTGAACATTCTCGTCGCGGGCATTCTCTATCTCAACTCCTCGCGCGACGGGCTTGCCGTGCAGCGGATGAGCGGCCTCGTAGGCGAGGCCGAGCTCGTCGCAAATGTGTTCGAGGTCCAGATGCCCGGCCGCTCGCCCGTCAACCTGATCACAGGCGATGGCGTCGATGTCGAAGGCACATTGGGTGCGATCGACGTTCAGGACGGGGCCGAGGTATTCGTGTTCGACACGACTGGCGGATTGGCCGGGCGTATGACTGGCGAGGCCAGCCGCCCCGCCAGCAGTGCGGACCGGCAGCCGACTGTCATAACCGACGCGATGGCTCGGGTATGGGACTGGCTTTCAACGCCTTTCACGGACAGCAGCGCCGAGACGCTGCCCGATATGGAAGAGCTGGCGCGCGCGCAGGTTCCGGGCGCGTTGGCCGAGGGCACGCAAGTGACTACTGGCGAGCTGGATGGCGGCGCGGTTTTTGTCGTCTCCACCCCGATCGAACAGGACGGCACCGTGGTGGGTGTCGTGTCGATGGTCAGCGCGACGGGCGAGATCGACAATCTGGTGATGTCCGAGCATGAGCGCGTGCTGCAGATGTTCCTGATCGCGACCCTGGTTTCCATTGGCCTCAGTCTGATCCTGGCCTCGACCATCGCGCACCCCTTGGCCGATCTGGCCGCCGCCGCCGAAATCGGCGGCGCGCGCAACCGGGGCAAGCAGGGAGCGGGGCGGATTCGTATCCCCGACCTGACCGCTCGCCCGGACGAGATCGGGCGCCTGTCGGGCGCCTTGCGAGGCATGGTCGCCGCTCTCTATAATCGGATCGACGGGAATGAGCAGTTCGCGGCGGATGTCGCGCATGAGATCAAGAATCCCCTGGCCAGCCTGCGCAGTGCCGTCGGCACGATGCGCGTGGCCAAGCGCGAGGATCAGCGCGAGAAACTGCTCGATGTCATCGACCACGACGTGCGCCGCCTTGACCGGCTGGTCAGCGACATTTCCAACGCCTCGCGCCTCGACAGCGAATTGGTCAAGGAAGAGGAAGAAGCCTTCGATCTGCTGACCATGATGCGTAACCTGGGCGAGTATCTGGGCCAGCAGGCGGGCGAGAAGGGTATCGAGTTCATCACCGATTTCCCGGAAAATCCCATCGTCATCAACGGGCTGGAGGCGCGTCTGGCGCAGGTCTTCGTCAACCTCATCTCCAACGCGACCAGTTTTTGCGAGGAGGGTGATGCGATCCGTCTCTGGGCGCGCCGCCGCGAGAACCGCGTGCTGATCGTGGTCGAGGATACTGGGCCCGGAATTCCTGATCAGGCGCTGACCAAGATATTCCAGCGTTTCTATTCGCAGCGCGACGCGAATGATTTCGGCAACAACTCGGGCCTCGGCCTGGCCATCTCCAAACAGATCGTGGAAGCGCATGGTGGCGTGATCTGGGCCGAGAATATCCGCCCCACCGATGCCGATATCACGTCGGACCCTCTGGGCGCTCGGTTCGTCGTCGGATTGCCGGTCTGAGTCCATGGCGGGTCCGCAGCCTCTGATGCTGCACGCGACAAGTGTGGCTGTCGACGGGCGGGCGGCCATCATCCGTGGCCCTTCGGGCAGCGGTAAATCCGCGCTGGCCTTGCAAATGATCGCGCTGGGTGCGGAGTTGATTGCCGATGACCAAACCTGCATTCACCGCGAGGGCAACGATCTGATCGTCGATGCTCCGGACACGATCCGCGGACGTCTGGAGGCGCGCGGCGTCGGTATTCTGAATGCGCCCGCCGCCGGACCGGCGCGCGCGGTGCTGGTCGTGGATCTGCCCCCTTATGGGTCCACGCCGAATGCCCCCAGATTGCCGCCCGACGAGACGGAGGATCTGCTGGGCGTTGCCCTGCCTTTGGTGCGCGGTGTTGACGCAGGGCATTTTCCAGCCGCTCTTCATCTTTATCTCAAGTACGGGCGAAGTGATTGAAGCGCCCCAGTCAGGACACCCATTCGATGACTTCTGAATCTCAGCGCCCGGACCGCAGTGAGCCACCCGTCGTGCTGGTGACCGGCCCCTCGGGCGCCGGGCGTAGCACCGCGATCCACGCGCTGGAGGATATGGGCTTCGAGGCGATCGATAATCTGCCACTCAGCCTGTTGCCGCGGCTTTTGGGGCCTAGCGACAGCGATGTCGCAGCCCCGTCGGCGCCAGCCAGGCCCATGGCATTGGGCGTGGACCCGCGCAATCGCGATTTCTCGGCCGAGGCGGTGATAGACGCTGTTGACCGCCTTCAGGCGCGCGGCGACCGGCACGTCCAGCTGCTTTTTGTCGATTGCAATCAGGACGTGCTGCTGCGCCGCTTTTCCGAAACGCGCCGCCGTCATCCCCTGGCCCCCGCCGAAAGCGCGCTCGTGGGAATTGTGCGCGAGATGGATCTGCTCCGGGCCGTGCGCACCCGCGCCGATATCCTCATCGACACGTCCGAGCTCAGCCCGCAGCAGCTGCGCGCGGAACTGGAACAGTGGATCACCCCCGGAGATGCCGCGCGCCTTGCCGTGTCGGTTCATTCCTTTTCCTACAAGCGGGGTTTGCCGCGCGGCATTGATATGGTGTTCGACTGCCGCTTTTTGCAAAATCCCTATTGGCAGCCGGAGCTGCGCGCGATGAATGGACAGGCGCCGGAGGTGGCCGCCTATGTCGCCGCCGATCCTCGCTTTGACGACTTCCTGAATAGCCTTACAGGCATGATGAAGCTGCTCTTGCCCGCTTTCGAAGCTGAGGGTAAATCGTACCTCTCGGTCGCGCTTGGCTGCACCGGAGGGCAGCACCGCTCGGTTGCCATGGCGGAAACTTTGGCGCGGACCCTTGCGCAAGAGGGCTGGCAGGTGTCAATTAGGCACCGAGAGCTTGAGCGCGGCCTGTTGAATGCGGCGCGGCCATGATGGCCAAGAGATCCTGCGCGTCCGGCGTATGCGGCAGGGCAAAAGTTACAAGGATTTAAGGGCGTTGATTGGCATCGTCATCGTAGCACACGGCGGCTTGGCGCGAGAGTATCTGGCCGCGATTGAGCACGTCGTTGGCCCTCAAAACGGCATCCGCGCGATTTCCGTCGAAAGCGGCGATGATCGCGAAGCAAAAGCTGCGGAAATCAGCGCTGCCGCCAGCGAGGTGGATCGCGGCGCTGGCGTGGCTGTGGTCACAGATATGTTCGGTGGATCACCCTCGAACCTGTCGATGCCCGCCTGCCGCAGCGGCGATCGCCGCATGCTTTACGGCGCCAACTTGCCGATGTTGATCAAGCTGGCGAAATCGCGAGACAAGGCACTGCCCGATGCGGTACGCGACGCGCTCTATGCGGCGCGCAAATATATCGACAGCCAAAATATTTCAGTGGAAGATTGAGCTTATGTCCGCACCGGTGACGCGCAAGTTGGAGATCGTCAACGTCAAGGGCCTGCATGCCCGCGCCTCGGCCAAGCTGGTTGAGGTCGTCGAAGGCTTCGATGCGACGGCGGAAATCTCGCATGATGGGCAATCGGCCAGCGGCGACAGCATTATGGGCCTTTTGATGTTGGCAGCCGCGATGGGAACCACTATTGACGTCGAAACCCGCGGCCCCGATGCCGAGGCGCTGGCCGATGCGGTGGCCGCCCTCGTCGCGGCCAAGTTCGGCGAAGACATGTAGCGCCTCAGTGCGCTGAGTGACGGATTGGAACGGTCCACTTTGGCAATCGAACATAGCGACGACCGACATCAGGTGCACGGCCAATCCGGCACGGAGGCCGGCGGTCACGGCGCGCCGGGCGGCTCCACGATGACCTTTCCCAAATATGACAGGCGCAGCCTGACATATTCCAATTCCTTCGATCCGCCCCTGACCGCATCTATCATCCGCGGCATTGAGTGGATGACCGGCAAGCTGTCGATCATCCGCATGATCCGCGATTTCGAGCGGCGCGGCGCGCCTACCGGCCAGCCTTTCTGGCGCGCGTCGCTTGACACTATGGGGATTGACCTGCTGACGCCGGAAGACGAGTTGGACAACATACCGCTCACCGGCCCGGTCGTTGCGGTGGCCAATCATCCTCACGGGTTGGTCGATGGCATGATCCTCGCCGATCTGATCGGGCGCCGCCGCACCGATTACAAGATCCTGACGCGCGCCCTTTTGACGGGTATCGACGAGGTGGCCGCCAGCTACATGATCCCGGTGCCCTTCCCGCACGAGCCGGACGCGCAGCGCAAATCGGTCGAGATGCGCGCCAATGCGATGGCCCATCTCAAGGAGGGCGGGCTGATCAGCGTCTTTCCCTCGGGCGTTGTCGCGTCGTCCGATACGATGTTCGGCCCCGCCGTCGAGCGCGAGTGGAACGTCTTTACCGCGCAAATGATCCGCCGCTCGGGTGCCAAGGTGGTCCCGATATATTTCCCCGGTGCCAACAGCCGCTGGTACCAGATCGCCAATCGCATCTCGGTCACGCTGCGGCAGGGCCTTTTGCTGCACGAGGTCGTGCATGCCTGTAATCGCCCGCAAAAGCCTGTCGTGGGCAAGCCCGTTTCGGACGAACGGATGCAGATGCTGCAGAGCGATCCGCGCGGCTTCATGACGTGGCTGCGCGCGTATACCTTGTCGCTGGGCCAGGACAGCGGCGAGGACTGATCGCGCGATGGACCGCCATGCGGCGGTGCGCTATCAGAGTTGCAACACACTTCAGGTAAAGGCGCGCTTATGTCAGGCCACGGCAATCCCATCCCCATGAGTTCGGCCAAATGCGGCCCGCTGACCGGCACCGCGGATGTCCCGGGCGACAAGTCGATCTCGCACCGTTCGCTGATCCTGGGCGCAATGGCGGTGGGAGAGACGCGCATCACCGGCCTTTTGGAAGGCGATGACGTGCTGGACACGGCCCGCGCGATGCGGGCCTTCGGCTCCGAGGTGACGGATCACGGCGGCGGCTCCTGGTCGGTACATGGCGTGGGTGTCGGCGGCTTTGCCGAGCCCGAGGGAGTCATCGATTGCGGTAATTCCGGCACTGGCGTACGCCTGATCATGGGCGCGATGGCCACATCTCCTATCACTGCAACCTTCACCGGCGATGCGTCCCTCAACAAGCGGCCAATGGCGCGCGTGACTGATCCTCTGGCGCTATTCGGTGCGCAAAGCTATGGCCGTGCAGGCGGCCGCTTGCCCATGACCATCGTCGGCGCTGCCGACCCTGTGCCAGTGCGCTACACGACGCCCATGCCCTCTGCGCAGGTTAAATCGGCAGTGCTGCTGGCGGGCCTCAACGCGCCCGGCCAGACAGTAGTGATCGAGCGTGAAGCGACCCGCGATCACTCAGAGCGGATGCTGGCGGGTTTCGGCGCAACCATCACGACCGAGGATACGGATGAAGGCCGCGTGATCACCCTGACCGGCCAGCCCGAGCTGCGCCCGCAAACCATCGACGTACCGCGCGATCCCAGTTCGGCGGCCTTTCCCGTCTGCGCTGCGCTGATCGTGCCCGGCTCGGACGTGCTGGTGCCGAATATTGGCCTCAACCCGACGCGCGCCGGCCTCTTTACCACGCTGCGCGAGATGGGCGCGGATCTGAGCTATGAAAACGCCCGCGAAGAGAGCGGCGAGCCTGTTGCCGACCTGCGCGCGCGCTTCTCGCCCGATCTCAAGGGGATCGAGGTGGATCCAGCCCGCGCTGCCTCGATGATCGACGAATACCCGGTGCTGTCGGTCGTTGCCGCCTTCGCCGAGGGCGCGACGGTCATGCGCGGCGTGGCAGAGTTGCGCGTCAAGGAATCCGATCGGATCGAGGCGATGGCGAGCGGCCTGCGCGCCAACGGGGTCGAGGTCGAAGACGGCCCGGACTGGTGGATCGTTCACGGACGCGGTCACGGCGCCGTGCCGGGTGGCGCTATCTGTGCCAGCCATCTGGATCACCGCATTGCCATGTCTTTCATGATCCTTGGTATGGCGTCCGACAAACCGGTCAGCCTCGACGACGGCGCGCCAATCGGCACGTCCTTTCCGATTTTCGAACCTCTGATGAAGCGTCTGGGCGCGCGGATTACCCGCGGCGATGCCGATTGAAAACGGCTGGACACGGCTGGGCAAAGTTAGCGCCAGACGGCGTGTGCAGGCCGGATTGCTCTCGCTTCGAGAGCGCGGCAGGGGGTAGGGCAGGGGGCGTGTTCGTTCACCTATGCATGAAGTTCGTTGTCAGGTCCGCTCGGGTCTACCCGAAATCTAAACCTGCCCTGGCGGATCAACTTCATGCGTGACTTCAGCCCGGATTTTTTCATTGTCGCTAGGTGCAGTTTACCCGCGCCGTAGCTGTCAGCCCGACAATGCTGGCAGGGTATTCGCAGAATTATTCAGCGTTTTCCGCGACCACAGCCTTGGCGGCGTCTTCCGGCATGATCCGGCCCAAGCCCTCGGCGAAACCGTTCAGCGACAGCGGGATGGCAATTCCGCCCGCGTTCGGCTGTACAACCGTAAGACTTGCGGTCTGACCTCGCGCAAGCGCCCTGACCAGCGCCTCCGGGAGCGCGGCCTCGATCAGGCAGCCACTGGCCACGCATCGCGACCAGGTAAAGCTGGCCGCAACCACGCCATCAATGCTCAGCGTGGGCTGCTGCGTCAGATCGCTGCCGAGTGGCAGGGAGATTTGGGCGAGAAGCGCCTCTTGCGGCGGGGACCATGCGATTGCGGCGATCATCGCGGCGGTGCCCGGATCCTGCGTCAAAACACGTTGGTAGAGCTGGCACCCACCGTCAGCGGGGCTTGCGCCCGAGACGCACTCGACAGCCCAATCGCCGACCGTAGAACGATTGGCCTTATCGAAGGTCACGGCCTCCTGGGCCTGTAGCGAGGACGCCCAAAGAGCGGCCATGGCCAGCCCGAAGGCAAACGTGCACCTGTCAGCGATCAGCATCGGCCAGGATCCGTAGCGGCGTCGCAACAGGGCCTTCGTCAAGCGCCATAGCGGCCCGGGTCACCTCTGGTTGAGGTCTCTGCGCGGACGCGCTGATGAGGTCGAGACGTCTCTGCTGACGCGCGATCAGCGCCTGCTGCACCGCAGGATCCTGGAACTGCCAGATATTTTCCTCGGCGCCTTCAAGGATCAGGTCGTAAACGGCCAACTCGACGGCCTGACGGACCGCAATACCCGTGGGCTCATTCACCGAGAAGCCTGCGTCAAGCTCCAGCAGGCGGTCGACCGCCACAAACCGGAAGATCGAGACCTGATCGGCCAGCGAATAGATCGTCTTCTCGGTTTGCACCGATGTCAGAACTTCGCCGGTTTGAACGCTGACCGCCCGCAGAACGACCGAAATACGGTCGCGGCGATACTCGTAGTTGTTACCAATGCCCAGAAGCCGGGCGCCAATCCCGCCGGTGATCACGTTGGTGTCGTAGTCGATCACGCCACCCGAAATGATGATCCCGGCGAAACGTAGCGGTTGCAGCGCCGACGTCTGCAAGCCACGGTAATTCTGGTTGGTCTGGTCGATCAACTGGCGTTCGGTCAGGAGGTCCTGGATGTTCGCTCGTTCGATCACGTTGAACCACTGGCCGTCGCCGACCTCGGTCAGCACGTCGATCAACACATCCGACATGCCCTGCGACACTGCGCGCGAGAAGCGGGTGAAGTTGTCCGATTCTTCGTTTTGTCCGGTCTTGTCGTCGTATTTGTAGATCGCGACATCGATCGTCTTTTTCGCCGGCGGCAATTGCCGCAGCGCCAAGCCAGTATGGGTCGCAGGGGTCGAGAGCGGGGGGACCGAATCGGGATCGAAACGCGTTCCGATGGACTGCATGCCCAACTCTCCGCATCCGCCAAGCGCCGTCAGTAACCCAAGACTCAGCGCAAGCGCAGTAGGTCTGGGGCAAAGTCTAGGAAATGATTTCATGCTGCCCTCATTGAGCGCCGCCGTTTTTGGCGGTCTATTATTTCTGTCAATTGGAGATCGTTGTGCCAGGAAGAGGCGTGGCCGACGCGGCTGCGGGTGCTGCTGGTGTCACAGGAGGCGTCACGCCGCCGCCAATGCCGCCAAGATCAATTACGATGGGCGGAAAGTTGATGTCAGGCGCACCGCCTCCGCCGCCACCATTGCTGGGCGGTAGATGCGTATTTTGAATTTGAGCTGTGTTGAGCAAATACCCGAAATTATCGGGGTTCCCACCGAAGGCCGGGATCAGGGGTCTGTACAGCAGATCTCCCGCCGTTGCGGCCCCGGCAGCGGTCATCAGCGCCGCCGCAATTAGTCCAGTCAACTTCCTTGCCGTGAACATGATGGCCTCCGTTCAAGCAACAGCCCATATGCAATAATCAGAGCGGCGCCTTGACATCAATCGTTTAAAATATAGACCAACTTACCAAGGCAATCTGAATGCTGCAGTCAGGATCAATTAAGTCTGACGACAGTGCCCCGAGGGGCATTGCGTACTACAATACCTCCACTGTAGCCTTGACCTGCTTGTCCGTAAACAACCTTCGTGCCTACGGAGTCCACGAGGGCAACGGAATTACTGAGGTTGTTGCCGATTTGCGCCGATGCGATCCCGTTTTCCGATCCACCCACGATGGCAGCTGCAGAATAATTGTTGCTGCCCAGTTGAGCTTGCGCGATGGCACTGCCCGGCGAATTCTGGATCACGGCCACGGTGGTGTTGGCGTTGCCTTGTTGCAACACTAGGGTGCCTGAATTGAGGCTGCCCGTGATCGAACTGACCGCACTGTTACCTGTGCCGCCCTGGGCGATGACCGCCGAAGAGCTTGAATCGCCGGAGCCGCCATGTGAGGCCGCCGACGCGCTTTCCTGGGTAACGACCACCTGTTCGAGCGTCAGTCCGTTGCTGACCTGAAATCCGAATTGTTGCGCCTGTGCGGCGGACATGCTGCCCAACATCAGGGCGGTTGCGGCAAGAATTATCATGGGGCGCATATCTGAATCCTTCGAATCGGGTCTCTACCGCTCGTAGTCTAGAGAGCAGGACGCGTTGCGGTTTCCGTCTTCGATGGAGAGCGTGACAGTCAGACGGCCGCCATCTGCAACATACACTGTTGTGGACGACAAAACAAGAAAACCGTCCGTGAACGCAGAGCCTTCGCCGAAGGCGCCCGCCTGCCGCGACAGGGATTTATTGCTGCCCTGCTGCACTTCCATCGTCATGTCATAGGTGCCACGGGGCCAGATCTGCGGATCGACGACACCCTGCAATGTGACGAAGTTTCCGTCCTCCGACATGCGCAGGCTGCAGCTTTCGGACGACGGCGTGGCGCTCGCCTGTGCGGCGCTCAACGCAAACAGAAGTAGGGTTGGGAACATCTTCATGCCGTGCTCCTCATCAGGCGTTGATACGGGGGCGCCAAACTGGCGCCCCCGGTCGTGTCGTGTCTTCCCTGCCGAGGCTGAGAAGGAGAGCCTATCAGTTGCTCTGGTAGTTGACAGCTTGGTTGCCGTTGCCCTGCTGGATGATTGCGCTCTTGTTCGCAGTACCCAGCTGGATGCTTGCGGCGGAGTTCAGAGACGCCGCACCAGCAACCGCACCGATTGTGGCCAAGCCTGCCGGGATTGCAACGTTCCGCATCGTGCCATCGATCGCGGACAGCGAGTTGGAAGCGCCGCCACCCTGCGAGATGAACGACAGGTTGTCGTCACCCACCTGGACCTGCGCCGCGGTGTTGTCCCCATTGTTCTGGAACGTCACAGCCGAGTTGTTGTTGCCGAACTGCGAGTTGGCCGCGATGTTGTGGTTGCCGTCCTGCAGGATGACCGACGAGTTGTCGTTGCCGACCTGTGCGGCGGCAGCGCCGTTATCGTCACCGTCCTGGAAGATCGCGTTCGCATTGTTATCGCCCAGCTGCGCGATGGCGGCTTCGTTGCCGGCGTCGGTCTGACTGATGATCGCGGTGTTCGCTTCACCATTCTGGATTGTCGCCGATTCTTGGCGGACGCCCGACTGCATGTTCACAGCCTGGTTGTTGTTGCCGACCTGGAACTGAAGGTTGGCGTTCGACTGCTGCTGAGCGACAGTGCCCTGAATGCCACCCGAGGTTGCGCCACCGGCGGTAATTGCCGCGCTCAGGTTGACCACAGCCCGTGCTTCGTTGCCAGCTGCGCCAGCCCAGGCATCGGCTTGCTCGTCGTTGCCGCCGCCAGCCGAGTCGAGAGCTTGTGAGTTGTTGCGGGGGCCACCATCCTGATTGGCCGTCGCGGCTGTGTTGCTTTCCGCGCTCGCGTTTGCCGGGGCAAGGCCCGCACCGGTCGAGGTTGCCTGAGCTGTTGCCATACCGGCCGCAAAGACCATCGCTGTTGATGTCAAAAGAAGCTTTTTCATTTTTGTAATCCTTTTCGATCCATACCCACCCCGAGGATGTCCTCGCGGCATACCCAACGATAAGAAGCGCAGCGGCAGCGGGACATTCTGGAGATCACCCATGGCCTATCGGCACCGGTCCCGGTGGTTCGGGGGTCGATGATGCGGGAAAACCCTCGCGGCAGGGTGGGGGGCGTAACCGATTCCGGTACTGCCCCTACAAGGAAACCGGTTGATTGAGTGATTCGTGTGGGGTTCTCCGGTACGCTTTGGTTTGCAAGTCGCAAAAAACTTGACTTGGCGTTAACTTTTGGCGAATTTATGGCAACGTTGCATCACGTACGTTTATTGCAAAATATGTTTCGAGATTGAAATTCAAGGCTGGTTTGCCGGCCCGAAGGTTGAACGATATTTTTCGTCGTTGGGGGATCAGATATGGATGCTTTGCTAAAATCGGTGGCCATTGCGACTGTTCTGGGTCTGACCGGAGCCGCCGAGCATGCGCGCGCCGGCGACCGGGTATATGTGCCGCAAGCGACCTCGGCCTCTAAACTGGTTTACGTGCGTCAGGCGCTCGAGCTGCCGGACCAACGAGGCGCGCGCGCAGCAGCGGCACGGGCGCAGCGTGCCGAACAGGTGCAGAGCACACGAACCGCTCAGCAGGCGCGGCCGACTTCTGACGCGTCCATGTTGGAGCTGAGACCTGCGAATGTACCTGCACTACCCGCCGCGCATATCGCGGTGGACTAAGACGATTTCAGGCGCTTCGGCCCATGGGCCGATCCGGAACACTGACAGACGGTTTTTTGGTGACGGTGTTGGCCTGGTGTAATTTCAAGATGAGTTGGGGGATTTAATGAGTAATTTTGACAAGAAGACAGTCGGCATTCTGGGGGGATGCTTTTTGGTGAGATCCGCTTTGGAGCTCATTCTGGCGGAGCTGAAGCTAGACTACGTCGCTGCCGACGATCCCGGAAATGTCCCGCCTGATGTTGGCGTTGTTCTGTTGTCCTACACGACAAACGAGGCCCTTACCGAGTGCATCGCGGCCTGCATGGACAGAGCCGAGCCGCCGCGTATCGTTCTGTTTCCTCAGGACGCGTCTCTGCTGGAGAGCGTTCGCGGCCTTCCGGCCGATGTCGCAGCGGTTGTACCGCCCACCCTGGCAGCGCCCGAGATCCGATCGGTGATATCGCTGGTGGTCGAGGGACACCGCATTCTGCCCTTCGCGTTGTCCGACGGTCACCGCGTGTCTGGCGCCGGAAGACCGGATCGCATCCGGCCCGGCCTTTTGACCGAGCGGCAGCTGGAGATCCTTCGCGAAGTTGCCAAGGGACAATCGAACAAGGCGATCGCACGGTCGCTTTCCATCTCGATCAACACTGTCGAGGCGCATGTTTCCAGGATCATTCGGAAGCTTCAGGTGGATAACCGGACGCAAGCCGCGCTCGCGCTGCGCGAGGGGGTTCCGTCATCCAAGCCTTCGGTCAGTGCGCACGGTGTCGCGGCCGCGCAAGCTTGAAGGTTGCGGCCCCGCACGTGCCCGTGCACTAGCACAAAACACTCCGGCTCATCAGAGGGTGACGCCTTGACCTGTCGCATCGATAACGCCCGTGCATTCCGGATCAGACCGATGAACTGTCAAAAGTGGGGGCCGACCGGCGCCGGTGGTCTTGGGGCGGCGCCGGTCTGTCTTCGCCGAAATGCTTGGGGTAAGTCAGGCAGCGAAGGGTTAGGATCAGGATTTAGTAACTTAACAATAGCGCATCACGCGCCTGGGCCCGGTGTCGAATGTTGACGAAACGCGCAGCCTCCGACGTCAACGCTTTTGGCGCCAAGTTTGGGCGGCTCGTCCGGTCCTACCGTGATGACCTTGGCCTCTCCGTGCGCGACCTTGCCATCAACGTCTGGAATGACGAAGGGCGCAAGGCCAGCATTTCGCGGCTCGAGAACGGGCATGTTGCCAACCCTGCGGCGCGCACCGTGCAGCGCCTGGCCCACGCGCTGGGCATTCCACAAGACGAGATAGACGCGCTGCGCGAACCTCCGCAAAGTCTTCCGTCGCAGCTGGAGGGCCTGCCAAACGCGCGCCGCGACCAGCTTGAGGCGCTGGCGAGCCGGTTCGAGATCGACAACGTGTTCGACAAGTCTGACGCGGAATTGCGCACGTTACTTGACGGCAAGGCATCCGAATATCGCATCTTCAAACGCCGGCTTGACGAGTTGGACGATCGCCTCACCCACGTGGCCGACATCAAGGCCGCGGCCCGCGAGGCGGCTGCGCAGCTGGACCTCGACAAGTATGAAGAGCTTTTGCTGCAGATCGACGAAAGCTATAGCGAGATGACCGTGCGCGCCAAAGAGGCGCGCGCGCGCAACGCGCTGCTGCGGGGGCGCGCCGATGAAGCCTATCAAGGCTTTGCCAGCGCTGCCGAGACATGGCGCAACATCGACCCCTCTCGATCCGTGAAAGGGCGGCTGGAATATCATCGGGCGCTCTTCGAGCACGGTTTGCGTTTTGGCGGAACGGGACTGGAACGCTCGGCTGACATTCTGCGTCCGGCGCTGGCCACTCAGGACTGTGCCGCCCCGCGCCGCGCACGCGTGTTGCAGAACTTGGCCAACGCCCTCGCCAACATAGGGGTCCGGTCCGAAGGCACCGCCAGCATGGCCTTGATGGACGAGGCGACCCAGAAGTATGAGGAGGCGCTTTCGCTTGTCTCCGAAGATGAGGACGGCGACGTATGGGCAATGGTGCAGCAGAACCTCGGGGCTGCCCTGTCGATGCGCGCGAAACAGTGCGATGACACCGGCGAGCGCCGCGCCTTTCTGGGCCGCGCAATCGAAGCCTTCCGCGCGGCGCTGCGCTTGCGTCCGCGCGACAGCAAGCCGCTTGAATGGGCAATGACAACTCAGAACGTGGCTGTCACCTTGTTGGAGACGGCGCACGCGACACCCGGGAAAGACGGGCTCATGCTGCTCAAGCGGGCGGATCAACTACTGCACGACACGCTGGGGGTTCGCAGCCGTGACGCGGCGCCGTTCGACTGGGCGTTGACACAGGAAAACCTCGCAATCGTATCTCAGGCGATGGCCGAGCGCTGTGCTGTATCCGAACGCGCGGACCACCTCGCATCGGCCGCGCGCCATGTCGCCGCCGCGCTGGAAGTATTCCAGTCCGAGGGCGACACGTACTACCATGAGAAAGCGTCCGAACTGGCCTTGGAAATTAAACAGAGCGCAGCGCAAGCGAAATCGGACGACCCGGCGGCCTGAGCATGTGCCATCCCTGGGCCCTCAGGCGCACGCAATTTCCAACATCGGGCTCTATCTGACTCTTCGTCCCACAAGGGAGCCGCGCAGGCTGGCCTCTGGTTATTCGGGCATATTCAGGCTGACGCTGGTCACCGCGCACCCCAGGGATCGAAACCGCGTTTTATTGCCAACCGTTGGGGCTGCGTCCGCATTCTTGGGCATCGGCCGGCAATCGGCATTGGTTGTTCCTGTCGGAGATCTTTTGTCTCGGCCCGAGGGCCGTTTTGGCCAAAATCCTGCCGCCGGATTAAGAGAGCGGCGCGCCCGTTGCCGAACGCGCCGCCCTTGATCATTGGATCAATTCATTAATTCAGTGCCTTGTCCGTCACGGTGTGCGTCCAAGCAGCCTCGCCGGGATCAGCGGTGATGACCGGGTCCGAGCCGCCGGAGAGCAGCGAATTGATCGTGCGCTGGAAATCGGCAGGATCAAGCGCGCCGTTGCTGCCCGCGGTCAGCTTTGCAATCTCTTTCATCATGCGGATCTGATGGTCTTCGGTCTGGGCGCCACTGGCGTCGTTATCGAGCACGATCATTGCGGCCTCTTCGGGGTTCTCTTCGGCCCATTTCCAACCTTTCATCGACGCGGCCACAAAGCGCGCCATCTTGTCGACGAAGGCCGGATCTTCGAGGTTCTCGCCCAGGACATAAAGTCCGTCCTCAAGGGTGGAAACGCCCTGATCCTCGTATTTGAAGACCACCAGCTCTTCGGGGGTCAGCCCCGCGTCGAGGACCTGACCATACTCGTTATACGTCATGGTCGAGATGCAGGCCGCCTGACCCTGCAACAGCGGATCGACGTTGAAACCCTGCTTGAGCACAGTCACGCCGCCGTCCGAACCATCCGTGGGGATGCCCAACTGGCTCATCCAGCTGAGGAAGGGATATTCATTGCCGCTGAACCAAACGCCCAACGTCTTGCCCGGAAAATCCTCCGGCGTCTCAACGCCGCTATCCTTTCGGCAGGTCAGCATCATGCCCGAGGATTTGAAGGGCTGCGCGATGTTGACGAGGTCAAGACCCTTCTCGCGGCTGGCCATGGCCGAGGGCATCCAGTCAACCACCACATCCGCGCCGCCGCCCGCGATGACCTGCGCGGGGGCGATATCGGGGCCGCCCGGCTTGATCGTTACGTCAAGATCGACCTCATCGTAAAAGCCCTGATCCTGCGCCACGTAATAGCCCGCAAACTGCGCTTGCGTGACCCATTTCAGTTGCAGTGTGACGTCATCCGCCGCCTGCGCCGCGCCCGCGCCCATGAGGGCCGCGCCGGCCAGTCCGAGCGTCTTGGTGAGTGTTTTCATTTTGTCATCTCCCTGTTGATTATCGTTGTCGTTCATCGGCCCCGCTGTGACGGGTGCCAGAAGGTCAGCGCCTTTTCCGCCAGCGCGATTGCACCATAGAAGGCGGATCCCGCCAGTGCAGCTACCACGATCTCGGCCCAGACCAGATCCATCGCCAGTTGCCCGACCGAGATGGAAATGCGGAATCCCATGCCCTTGGTGGGCGAGCCAAAGAATTCTGCCACGATCGCCCCGATCAGCGCCAGTGTCGTAGCGATCTTGAGCCCGTTGAAAATGAAGGGCAGGGCGGCGGGCAGGCGCAGTTTCAGCAGCGTCTGCCAATAGCTTGCCGCATAGGTGCGCATCAGGTCGCGCTGCATCGCGCCGGTATCGGCGAGGCCTTGCACCGTGTTCACGAGCATCGGAAAGAATACCATGACGACCACGACCGCGGCCTTCGACTCCCAATCAAAGCCGAACCACATGACCAGGATCGGCGCGAGGCCGATGATCGGCAGTGCGGCCATGAAATTGCCGATGGGCAAAAGCCCGCGTTTCAGAAAGTCGAACCGGTCCACCGCGATGGCCACCAGAAACGCCGCGCCGCACCCCATAACATAGCCGCTCATCGCACCCTTGATGACCGTTTGAACGAAATCCTGCCACAAAAGCCCGGTGGATGCCGCGAAGGTGATGGCGATATCGCTGGGTGCGGGTAAGAGAACCGGGCTGATGCCAAAGCCGCGCACCGCAATCTGCCACAGCGCCAGCAGCGTGAGGCCGAAGATCACGGGAACGAGGATGCGCGCCGCCCGCGTGTCCCACCGTGCGAGCCACGCATTGAACCGCCACGCCCCCAGCCAGACGGCCAAAAGGAGCGCGAGCACCGGACTGAGCAGCGCGGCACCGATCAGAAGGGCGGCGATCAGCGCCAATTGCGCGGCGAGGCCCAGCCCGCCAGCTGTTCGCGTTCCCTCCATGCTCATCGCCCCATCCCCATGCGCGCCAGCGCCAGCCGCTGCACCGCGCCGATGATCCCGACAAGGATCGCCGCAAGAAGCGCAGCCATCAAAAGCGCGCTCCAGATCTGCACTGTCTGGCCATAATAGCTACCGGCCAAGAGCCGCGCGCCAAGGCCCGCAACCGCACCCGTCGGCAATTCGCCGATGATCGCGCCGACGAGGCTGGCCGCCATGGCGATCTTGAGCGAGGTAAAGAAATACGGCATCGAAGATGGCAGACGCAGATAGCGGAAGGTTTGCACGCGGCTGGCATTCCACGTGCGCATCTGATCGAGCTGCATGGCATCGGGGCTTCGCAGGCCCTTGACCATGCCGACGACCACCGGAAAGAACGACAGATACATCGAGATCATGGCCTTGGGCAGCAGGCCCGAGATGCCGATCGCGTTCAGCACCACGATGATCATCGGCGCGATCGCGATGATCGGCACCGTCTGGCTGGCGATCACCCAAGGCATGACGCTGCGGTCCATGGTTCGGTTGTGCACGATTCCGACCGCCAGCAGGATACCCAGGCCCGTGCCCAGCAAAAAGCCCAGCATCGTCGCGCTGAACGTGACCCAAGCGTGGTAGATGAGCGAGCGCTTGGAAAAGCCGCGCCCCTTCAGCACCATCGCGCCCGTCGTGTCCCAGATCTCGACCGCCACTTGATGCGGCGCCGGCAGCTTGGGCTTGTCCTGGCTCCAGGTGTCGGCAACAAGGTCGCTGGCGCTCAGCTCGATGCCAGCACGCTGCGCTTTGTCATAGGCCCAAGGCGCGTTGAGCGGGATGGCCGCCACGTACCAAAGCGCAAGGATGGCCGCGACGACAGTGAGGATGGGCCCGGTGTTTCTCATGAGGCGGGTCCTGCTTTCATTGTTCCGCAAATACTCTGCTGGAGCGCCCGCACCGTGCGTCGGTCTTTGAGTATTTTAAGAACAATGAAAGGAACTGATGGTGTCCTGTCCCCACGGTACAGGCTGGAGAGTCGATGACCGTGAACAGTGAAAGTCCTCGCGGTGTTACGACGACCTGGGGCATGGTGCGGGGCGCCGCGATCACTCATCGCCGTGCCCCGCACGCAGACCCTCGCGGACGCGGTGGGCGATGTCGATGAATTGCTGGCTGTCGCGGATATCCAGAGGGCGATGCCGCGGGAGGGGGCTGTCGATCACATCCGCGATGCGGCCCGGGCGGGGGGACATGACGACGATCTTCGTGCTGAGATAGACCGCCTCGGGGATCGAATGGGTGACGAAGCAGATCGTCTTGCCCGTGCGGTCCCAGAGCTTCAGTAGCTGCTCGTTCAGGTGATCGCGCACGATCTCGTCCAGCGCGCCGAAAGGTTCGTCCATCAGCAGGATATCCGCATCGAAGGCCAGCGCGCGCGCGATCGAGGCGCGTTGCTGCATGCCGCCCGAAAGCTGCCAGGGGAATTTCTTTTCGAACCCCGAGAGTTCGACCAGCTCCAACACCTCTGTCGTGCGGCGGGCCTGCTCGTCCCTGGAATAGCCCATGATTTCCAGCGGCAGGCGGATATTGCCGCCGATGGTGCGCCACGGATAGAGGCCGGCGGCCTGAAAGACATAGCCATAAGCTCGGTTGCGCCGCGCCTCCTCGGGTGTGACGCCATTGACGGTAATCGTGCCAGCCGTCTGATGCTCGAGATCGGCCATCACGCGCAGAAACGTTGTTTTGCCGCAGCCTGAGGGGCCGATGAAGCTGACGAAATCGCCTTGCCTAACGTCAAGCGAGACATCCTTCAGCGCATGAACCGGCCCGTCATTTGTCTGGAACGTCAGCGACAGGTTCTCGGCACTGATGATCGTGTCCCTCGGATCCGTATCCTTCACGCGTCAAACCCCCAGAGCTTGGCTTCGGCAAATTCGACCGAGTTCCGTGCCGGGTCGCGCACATAGATCGAGCGCGCGCCATTCGGCCATTCGAAGTCCGCTTCGATCTCGACATTTCGGGCGGCGAAATGGGCCGCCCATGCATCGAGATCGTCGGGACCGGCGCGAAAACAGACATGGCCCTCGCCCTTGGCACCATGGGGCGGGACGGGAAATTTGCCGCTGCTGTCCTGCGTCGCCTCCGGATCGAAGAGGAGGATCATGGATGTCTTGCAGCGCAGGAAAATGTGCCGGCCATCGACGCGAACCTCTTCCTCGAGGCCAATGATATCCTTGTAGAAAACGGCCGTCTCCTCGAGGTTTTCGGCATAGAGCGCCGTTTCCAGCACGGCTTCGGGGGGCTGGGGCATGGCCATCTGAGGTTCAGATCCCCGCCGGAATGTTCAGCGGATCGCGCTGGATCATCTTGGGCGCGTTGAGCGCCTTCCACTTGCTGAGCGCGCTATGCGCCGAGGGAAACGCCGGGCGCGGCACGAAACGTCCGCGGCCCGGTTGGGGCTGCGAATTCTGGCCCCAGGCCCAGATCACCTCACCGCGGCTGAGCGTGTAGCGGCTGTTGGCCGTCACTTCGAAGCCCTCGAAAACGTTGTAATCGAGGATCGAATGGTGATTGGCGGGGCTGATCGTCTTGGTGATCTTGGGATCCCACACCACGATATCGGCATCCGCTCCTTCGACGATCGCTCCCTTTTTTGGGTATATATTCAGGATCTTGGCGACGTTTGTTGATGTAACGGCGACAAACTCGTTCGGCGTCAGTCGGCCCGTCTCGACACCCGTGGTCCAGAGGACCGGCAAGCGCTCCTCCAGACCGTTGGAGCCGTTGGGGATAATGCGGAAATCGTCGCGACCCGCGCGTTTCTGCTCGGTCGAGAAGGCGGCATGATCTGTGGCGACAACCTGCAATGATCCCGCCTGAAGCCCGGCCCAGAGCGAATTCTGGTGCTCCTTGTTGCGGAACGGGGGCGACATGACCCGCCGCGCGGCATGGTCCCAATCCTTGTTGAAATACTCGCTCTCGTCGAGCGTCAGGAACTGCACCAGCGGCTCGCCATAAACGCGCATGCCCTTCTGGCGTGCGCGCCGGATCGCTTCGTGGGCCTGCTCACAGCTCACATGTACGATATAAAGCGGCACGCCCGCAGCATCGGCGATGCAGATGGCGCGGTTCGCCGCCTCGCCCTCGAATTCCGGGGGGCGGCTATATGCATGCCCCTCGGGGCCGGTGATGCCCTGATCAAAGTATTTCTGCTGCATCTCGGCCACCAGGTCGCCGTTCTCGGCATGGACCATCGGCAGCGCGCCCAGCTCGGCGCAGCGTTTGAACGAGGCGAACATCTCGTCATCCTCGATCATCAGCGCGCCCTTGTAGGCCATGAAATGCTTGAAGGAATTGACGCCCATGTCGACGGCGTCCTTCATCTCGTTGAAGACATTCTCGTCCCAGCCGGTGATCGCCATGTGATAGCCGATATCGCTGCAGATCTGCGGCGCGGATTTGCGGTGCCACTCGTTGATCGCATTCTTGATGCTGCCATCGGCGCCGGGCAGGCAGAAATCGACCAGCATCGTGGTGCCGCCGCAGGCCGCAGCCCAGGTGCCGGTCTCGAATGTTTCCGCCGCTGTCGTGCCCATGAACGGCATTTCCAGATGCGTATGCGGGTCGATCCCGCCGGGAATGACATAGGCGCCCGAGGCGTCGATAACCTCGTCGCCCTTCAGGTCCTCGCCGATCTGCTTGATCGTCTCGCCTTCGATCAGCACATCGGCCTTCCACGTGCGGTCGGCGGTGCAAACGGTGCCGCCCTTGATGACTTTGGTGGTCATGATGTTTCTCCCTTGATCGCGTCTCGGCTTTTTCTTCTTGCTTTAAATATCCCGGGGGAGGCACTGAATTTTCGTAGAAAATTCAGTGTTGGGGGCTGGCCCCCAGCTACCCCTCGACCCCCGCTGTCTCCACCACGGCGTGCAACAGCACATCGGCTCCGGCGCGGGCCCATTCCATTGTGATTTCCTCGGCCTCGTTATGGCTAAGGCCATCGACGCAGGGGCACATGACCATCGCGGTGGGCGCGACGCGGTTGATCCAGCAGGCGTCGTGGCCCGCGCCCGAGATCACATCCTGATGCGAATAGCCCAGGCGCTCGGCGGCGGAGCGGATGGCGGTGACGCATCCCTTGTCGAACTCGACCGGATCGAACCCGCCGACCTTTTCGAAGCTGACGTCGAGCTCCATCTCGTCGCAAATCGCTTTCGCAGCCTCCTTCATCTCGCCGACCATCTTGGCGAGCACGTCGATATCGGGCGAGCGGAAATCGACGGTGAAGACGGCCTTGCCGGGGATCACGTTGCGCGAATTGGGATAGACCTCGAGCGCGCCAACAGCGCCCACGGCACTGGGGCCGTGGGCGAGGGCGATCTCGTCCACCTTCTCCAGCACCCGCGCCATGCCCAGACCCGCATTGCGCCGCATCGGCATAGGAGTGGAGCCGGTATGCGCGTCCTTGCCCGTGATGGTCACTTCGGTCCAATCAAGGCCCTGGCCATGTGTTACGACGCCGATATCCTTGCCTTCGGCCTCCAGAATGGGTCCTTGCTCGATATGCAGCTCGAAAAAGGCCTTCATCTTGCGTTCGCCCACGGGCTCGTCGCCCTCCCAGCCGATGCGTTTCAGCTCATCGCCGAAACGCTTGCCGTCGCGGTCCGTGCGCTCCTTGGCCCAGTCTTCATCATGCAGCCCGGCAAAGACGCCCGAAGACAGCATGGCGGGTGCAAAACGCGTGCCTTCCTCGTTGGTCCAGTTGGTGACGACGATGGGGTGCTTTGTCTTGATGTCGAGATCGTTCAGCGTGCGCACCAGCTCCAGTCCCGCCAGCACCCCCAGAACGCCATCGTATTTGCCACCCGTCGGCTGCGTATCCAGATGCGAGCCGACATAGACGGGCAGGGCGTCCGGATCGCTGCCCGCGCGGGTGGCGAACATATTGCCCATCGTGTCGAGCCCCATCGTGCAGCCGGCATCTTCACACCATTTCTGGAACATCGCGCGGCCTTCGGCATCTGCATCGGTCAGCGTCTGGCGATTATTGCCGCCCGCCACTCCGGGACCGATCTTGGCCATCTCCATCAGGCTATCCCACAGCCGCTCGCCGTTGATCTTGAGGTTCTGTCCCGGTGCGGTCGTGGAGGCGGTCATGATAGTCCCTTTCTGCTGCGGTGCGGGCCGCGGTCTTTTTACCTTTTGGTCAACTAAACGATTGCGGAGCGGGCCTTGGCTGTCAAGAATAGTGTTGGGCGATCGGCGCGCTGGCAGCCCATGGATTGGATAACTCGCATCAAAGCCAAGGGGCCGCCATGACCGAGCCGTTGAAATCACCCGCGCCCAGCCGGATCCAGCGCCGCAACCGCGCGCGAATCCTGGAGGCGGCGCTGGATGTTTTCGCGCAGCATGGCTATCGCGGCGCAACGCTGGATCAGATTGCCGAGAGCGCGGGACTAAGCAAGCCGAATATCCTTTATTATTTTGCCGGCAAGGAAGAGATCCATGTCACCTTGCTGCACCAGCTTATGGATAATTGGCTGGAGCCTTTGCGCCAGCTCGATCCCGATGGCTCCCCCTTGGAAGAGCTTTTGACCTATGTGCGCCGCAAGCTGGAAATGAGTCAGGCCTTCCCGCGCGAAAGCCGCCTCTTTGCCAACGAGATATTGCAGGGCGCGCCGCGCATCGCGCCCTTGCTGGAGGCCGAGTTGAAGCCGCTCTTCGACGGTGCCGCCGCGCTGATTGACCGCTGGGCCGGGGCGGGCGCCATCGCACAGGTCGACGGGCGGCACCTGATCTTTTCCATTTGGGCCACAACGCAGCATTACGCGGATTTCGAGGCGCAGATCGCCAAGTTGATGGGGCCGGATGCCCCGCGCGAGGGGGCGGCAGAGTTTCTGAACGGCCTTTATACAAGGGCGTTGGCGCCGGATCAGAGTTGATGCGGCATTAAGCATCCGGTGCAATGCCGCTGGCAGGCTGGCGGGTGTGGCGTGTATCCTCGGACCTGGGTGGTGGCCTGGGAGTGGGCCTGATGAGGGGTTATTATTATCGCGATTTCGGTGTCGAACATGGGGCCGAAGATGAAAAGGTGCAGGCGCGCTTGCGCCTCGATCAGATGCGCCGGGCGTTGCGCGAGGCCTCTGGCGTGTGTCGTGGCGCGCCGCCTGACGCGGCGGAGCCTGCGCCGGTCACAGGGCAGATACTGGAGGATGGCGATCCAGCCGGAGAGGGCGCGCGCGTCATTGACGGTGATGCTCTGGACGGCGAGAGGCAAGCCGCTTCCGTCTGGAGCAATGTCAAACTGAAACCTGAAACAATGCGTCGGCCCAAGCGCCGCTAGGCGGTATAGCCCCCGCAGCGGGACGTCCCGCGACGGGGGTGATGCTTATTCTGCGGCGCAGGCGCCCGGATTGTTCGGGTGCGTTGTCCAGTTGGCATATTCCGCCTCGACGACCTTGCCGGTGCGCGGATCCGTGGTGCCGGGCGCCATCGCCTCCATCGTGATGCAGCCCTCGACCGGGCAGACATTGACGCAAAGGTTGCAGGCGACGCATTCGGCGTCGATCACCTCGAAGGTGCGATCCTCGGACATGGAAATCGCCTGATGCGAGGTATCCTCGCAGGCCGCGTAGCAGCGCCCGCACTTGATGCAATCGTCCTGGCTGATCACGGCCTTGGCAACGTAATTCAGATTCAGATCCTGCCAGTTGACCGTGTTGGGCACCGCACGCCCGACAAAGTCGCGGGTATTCTCATAACCTTTTTCATCCATCCACTGCGACAGGCCCGAGATCATCTCTTCGACAATCTTGAAGCCGTAGGTCATCGCCGCCGTGCAGACCTGCACGTTGCCGGCGCCCAGTGACATGAATTCGGCAGCATCGCGCCAAGTGGTCACGCCGCCGATCCCGCTGATCGGCAGGTTCCGGGTTGCAGGATCGCGGGCGATCTCGGCCACCATGTTCAGCGCGATGGGCTTGACCGCAGGGCCGCAATAGCCGCCATGGGCGCCTTGCCCGTCGATGGTAGGCTCGGGCGCGAAGAGATCCAGATCGACCGACGTGATCGAGTTGATCGTGTTGATCAGGCTGACCGCGTCCGCGCCGCCCTCCATCGCCGCCTGAGCGGGCTTGCGGATATCGGTGATATTGGGCGTCAGCTTGACGATCACTGGCAGATCCGAGTGCTTCTTGCACCAATGCGCCACCTGGCCGACATATTCGGGCACCTGGCCCATCGCGCTGCCCATGCCGCGCTCGCTCATCCCGTGGGGGCAGCCGAAGTTAAGCTCGACCCCGTCGCATCCCGTATCCACGACGCGGTGCAGGATCTCGCGCCAGGCCTCCTCGTTCATCGGCACCATCAGCGACGCGATCAGCGCGCGGTCCGGGTAATCCCGCTTGACGCGCTTCATCTCCTCCAGGTTCACCTCGAGCGGGCGGTCGGTGATCAACTCGATATTGTTGAGGCCCAGCAGGCGCCGATCGGCGCCGTAGATCGCGCCATAACGCGGGCCATTGACGTTGACCACAGGGGGCCCCGCCTCGCCCAGTGTCTTCCACACCACGCCGCCCCAACCCGCATCGAAGGCGCGTCGCACGTTATATTCCTTGTCCGTCGGCGGCGCCGAGGCCAGCCAGAAGGGGTTGGGGGATTTGATCCCGATGAAGTCGGTCGTCAGATCAGCCATGTCGCGGCCTCCCGTTGGTTGCATGTGGCCCGTTGAGTAAGGCGCTGTCAGTCATTGCGCATTTGGTGCGCGGGGCAGTGGTAAGAGCTGCGTCCCCCCACCTTCTTCACTGTAATCTCGCCACCATCGCAGCGAGCGCAGGCCGCGCCCACCTTGCGATTGTGGATCAGCCAATCCTCAGGCAGCTTGGAATAGACGGCTCCGGTGTCGATGACCGCGCCAAGAATGTCCCGCATAGTGCCGTGAAGGCTTGCGATTTTCCCTGTCGGCAGGTCACACGCTCGTGCCTCTGGATGGATGCCGGTTTGATAGAGCGCCTCGTCCGCCCAGAGATTGCCGACGCCCGCCAGTTTTTTCTGGCTCAAAAGCGCCGATTTGATGGCGCCCCGTGTGGTGCCTACTCGGTTCGCAAAGGCGTTGTCCCCGATCTGCAGCGCGTCCGGCCCAAGGCCCTTGCCGTCGATGAAAGCCTCCACATCCTCGATCAGCTGAATATGCCCAAACTTGCGCGGATCGCGGAAAAGTAGCTGGGTGCCGCCTTCGAACGCAATCGACAGTCGGACGTATTTGGGTGGGGTCTCATCCGTGTCCACCACGCGCAAGGATCCTGCCATTCCCAGATGGATATGCAGCCAAGGCCCGTCCTTGGAGCCGGCAAAGATATACTTTCCGTGCCGCTGCGTGCGGGTGAATTGCGTGCCCACAAACCCCGCGAGTTCGTCCGCGCTGGGCAAGCTCATGTGACTGACCTCGCCCAAGAACACGCCCGTGATCGTGCGGTTCAGCGCCCCCGCCTCGATCCGCTGGCGGGCGGCTTCGGCTTCGGGCAGCTCAGGCATCGCGCGTCAGGCTGGCGTGAATGTCCATGGCGGCATCACGCCCCTCGGCCACCGCCGTCACGGTCAAATCGTCGCCGCCCGCTGCACAGTCGCCGCCGGCCCAGACACCTTTGACGCTGGTGCGGCCTGCACCTGTCACGGCGATCTTGCGGCCGTCAAGATCGGGCAGGCCCGCGCCCTCCAAGGTCTGCCCGATGGCGCGGAACACCTGATCTGCGGCAAGTCGAAAGGTCTGGCCCGTGGGTTTCAGCGCGTCGTCCGTATATTCGAATTCGATCTCGCGCACCGCGCTATTGCCGATCACGGCGACCGGGCTGGCGTTGGTGATGATCCGCACACCCGACGAGGCGGCCAGATCCTGCTCGAATACGCTGGCGTTCATCCGGTCGCGGCCCCGCCGATAGACCAGCGTGACATTCAGCGCGCCAAGACGTTTGGCTTGGACAGCGGCGTCCACGGCAGTCATGCCGCCGCCGATCACCACCACGTCGCGCCCGATAGGCAGGGTCGACAGATCACCAGTCTGGCGCAGGTCGGCAATGAAATCCACCGCGTCGCGCAGGCCGTCCTTATCCTCGCCCTCAAGGTTCAGCGCATTGACGCCGCCGAGGCCAATGGCCAGGAACACCGCATCGAAATCCGACACCATTTCGTCCAGCGTCACCTCGCGCCCAAGTGCCTTGCCCGTCTCAATCGTGATGCCGCCGATCTTGAGCAGCCACTCCACCTCGCGGGCGGCAAAGTCATCCGGCGTCTTGTAGCTGGCGATGCCATACTCATTGAGCCCGCCCGGCTTGGGCCGCGCGTCGTAGACCGTCACGCCATGACCCAGCATCGCAAGGCGGTGCGCGCAGGATAGACCCGCGGGCCCGGCGCCGACGACGGCGATGCGCTTGCCCGTGTCCGCAGCCCGCGTGAAGGGGTGAATGCCCGCTTCCATCAGCGTGTCGGTGGCATAGCGTTGCAGCTGGCCAATCAGTACCGGCTTGCCCTCGGCCACCTCGCGCACGCAGACCTCCTCGCAAAGCGTTTCGGTCGGGCAGACGCGGGCGCACATGCCGCCCATGATGTTCTGGCTGAGGATCGTCTTGGCCGCCGCCTCGGGCGTGCCGGTGGCGATCTGCCGGATGAAAAGGGGGATGTCGATATCGGTGGGGCAGGCCGTGATGCAGGGCGCATCGTGGCAGAAATAACAGCGGTCGGCAGCCACAAGCGCCTCATGCGGGTCCAGCCGCGGATGCAGATCCGAGAAGTTTTCGGCATAGTCGGCCTCGGGCAGTCTACCTGGGACGATACCGGGGGTAAAAGCGCCTTGTGTCATGGCGTCCTCCTTGAGCAAGGGGTGGCTACCGACGAGTAAAGCACGGAATTATTTTTTATCAAACGGTAAAAAACAGCCGGGTGAGAAATTTTATGCCACAAAGACGGCCGTAAACGATTTTTTAATGTCCAAAACCGGCTCAAGCAGATCTTTGGTAACGCGGTGTTAACCGTTTGTCCTGCAGGTTGAGACGATGAGAAATGTCATGATCCTCATCGTCGCCGCGCTGGCCCTGATGGCTTGCGACACGCCCGGTCCCGCGTTTAGAGGGGTCGAGCCTGTGCGCATAGGGCTGCGCGGCGACGTCTTCGACGTTCGTGTAGACGGCGTGCAGGCCCAGGCGATGCGCCTCAACGCGCGCTGGGCGCCCAATCTTGACAGCGTTGCCCCGAACGGCGTTCTGGCGATCGAGGAGGTGTCGGGCTGCCGCGTGCGCAAGCTCTACGGTGATGCCGCGCTAATGACGGCGCGGCTGGACTGCGGCCAGAAGTTGGAGCCGTTGCCACGCGGATTTGCCTATGACTGCGACGTCTACAAGATCTTTGACGGGCTGGCCGAACTTGACTGCAGGCCGAATTCCGCGTGATCGGCGCGGCTTGATCTTGGCAGCGGTTTGGGCCTATAGCACGCGCGAGGGCAGCATCGCCCGCTGAGGATGATTTCCATGAATTACAAGGCACAGGGCGCACCCAAGATGGGCCGCAACGCACCGCGTCACGCCGAGCATAACGCGCCCGGATCGGACAAGGACCCGTTCGGCAAGCGTGGCAAAGGCCGTCCGACCAAGGAAGAGCTTTTGGAGCGTATGAAAACGGCGCAGGCCAAGACGTCCGGCAAATAGGGCAGGGCGACGGCCCCGCGCTAGAGTGTTTTCTCCATATAAACGCTGACATCGTTCGGCGCGTAATCGCCGAATATGCCGCAGCGTTTGTATCCGTGCCGCTCGTAGAGACGGACCGCACCCGCCAGCACATCGGCGGTTTCAAGCCGCAACAGGGGTAGTGCCGCGTCGCGTGCATGATCTTCGAGCGCGCGTAGAATTGCGGCAGCCACACCGCGCCCGCGCGCCGCATTTGCGGTGAACATCGATTTGACCTCGCCGTAGCCGTCCATTGCCACAAGCGCGCCGGTGCCCAGAATCTCGCCACCCTCCCGGGCGCCGACGAAATGCACCTCGGGCGCACAGAGGGCTTCGAAGCCCAGGAAGTAATTTTCCTCGGGCTCGAACAGCTCTTGCATCATCGCATGGCTTTGCGTCAGCAGAGCGTGCGGGCCGGGCGCGAGAGGGTTCATGGGCTCGATAATCAACATGGCCGGGATCTGGCCTGCGCATCACGCCCAAGTCAAGCGCAGTTGCGCGTCACCGATTGCCTTGGCGTCAATATCTTGTGGATAACTGCCCATCATCCGCCAGATGCGGGGGTATTTCATTGACAGAATGCCGCAGCGGCGGTCACATTGGCCGCCAGTTCGCTGCCGCCCGCAGCTCATTTTGGAGACGACACGCCCCTTGCGCTTTTCCAGGCTCAAACTCAACGGCTTTAAAAGCTTTGTCGACCCGACCGATTTGATCATCGGAGCCGGGCGCACTGGCGTGGTCGGCCCCAATGGCTGCGGCAAGTCGAACCTTCTGGAGGCGCTGCGCTGGGTCATGGGCGAGAATCGCCCCACCGCCATGCGCGGCGGCGGGATGGAGGATGTGATCTTCGCGGGCGCATCGTCCCGTGGCGCGCGCAACTTCGCCGAGGTGACGATCCACATCGACAACGCCGATCGGCTGGCCCCCGCGGGGTTCAACGACAGCGACCACATCGAGATCGTCCGCCGCATCACCCGCGACGTGGGCAGCGCCTATCAGGTCAACGGCAAGGACGTTCGTGCCCGCGATGTGCAGATGCTCTTTGCCGATGCCTCGACCGGCTCGCATTCGCCCGCGCTGGTGCGGCAGGGCCAGATTTCCGAGCTGATCAACGCCAAGCCGAAATCGCGCCGCCGTATTCTGGAGGAGGCAGCGGGCATCTCGGGCCTTTACCAGCGCCGCCACGAGGCCGAGTTGAAACTCAAGGGCGCCGAGGCAAATCTTGCCCGCGTCGATGATACGGTCGACCAACTGGCCAGCCAGCTGGCCACGCTTGCGCGTCAGGCGCGGCAGGCGGCGCGCTATCGTGCGATCGGGGACGAGCTGCGCACCGCCGAGGGGCTGCTGTTCTACCGACGCTGGCGCGAGGCGGACGAGGCGCTGAACGTCGCGAGGTCGGAACTGCGCGAACGCACCGCCGCCACCGCCCGCGCTGAAACCGTCGCACGTGATGCAGCCAAGGCCCGCGCAGCTGCCGATGATGCCCTGCCCAAGTTGCGCGAGGAGGAGGCGATTGCCGCCGCCGTCTTGCAGCGCCTCAGCGTGCAGCAAGGCAGCCTTGCCGATCAAGAGGCCGCTGCCCGCGCGCGGATTGACACATTGGAGGGGCGCATCACGCAGCTGGTGCGCGATATCGAGCGCGAGGCGGGCCTCAACTCGGATGCCGGCGACACGATCAAACGGCTGGAATGGGAGCAATCCGAGCTGGCCAAGGCCAGTGAGGGGCATGAGGCTCGGCTTGAGGCCGCTGCCGAGGTCGCGCGCGAGGCCAGCCACAGTTTGCAAGCCAGCGAGGCGGATTTGAGCGCGCTGACCGAAGATGTTGCGCGGCTGGCCGCCCGCCACCAATCGGCGCAGCGCCTGTTGGCCGATAGTCGCAAGACGCTGGAGCGTAGTGAAGCCGAAGAGGCGCGCGCACGCAGCGCCGTTGAGGCAAGCCGCGCTGCCATGGAGAAGGCAGGCGCAGAGTTCGAGGTGGCCACACAGGCCGAGGCCGACGCGCTGACCGCTGCCGAGGCCGCCGAGGCCGCGCTGACCGCAGCCGATGCCGCGCGGAGCGACACGCAGACGCGCGAGGCCGCCGCGCGCGCAGAGCGCAGCGAGGCCGAGGGCGAGTTGAGCGCGATCAGCGCCGAGGTCTCGGCGCTTGCACGCCTCTTGGAGCGGGATACGGCCGAAGGGGGCCAGATCCTTGATCGCCTGCAGGTGCAGCAGGGCTATGAAAAGGCGCTGGGCGCCGCGCTCGCCGATGATCTGCGCGCACCGCAGGTCGGCCCCGACGGGCCTTCGGGATGGGCCGAATTGCCACCCTATGACACGCCTCAAACCCTGCCCGATGGAGCGCAGCCGCTGACGCAGAACGTGTCCGTGCCCGACGTGCTGGCGCGCCGCATGGGCCAGATCGGCCTTGTCGATTCCGATGACGGCCTGCGCCTTCAGCCCCTTTTGAAACCCGGCCAGCGCCTTGTCAGCCTTGAGGGCGACCTCTGGCGCTGGGACGGCTATCGTGCCTGGGCCGAGGATGCGCCTTCGGCGGCGGCTTTGCGGTTGGAACAGCTGAACCGTCTGGAAACGCTCAAGCAACAGATGGCCCACGCGTCGGCCCGCGCCGATGGCGCGCGGGGTGCGCATGAAACGCTGGGGCGCCAACTGGCCGAGCGGACCGAGGCCGACAAGGCCGCGCGCGCCGCGCGCCGCGCCGCGGATGCCGCCGTCAACGATGCCTCCCGCGCGCTCAGCCGCGCCGAAGCGGACCGCAACCTAGCGGCGTCCAGGATGGAATCGCTGGGCCTTGCCGTCACGCGCCACGGGGACGAGGCGATGGCGGCCCGTGCGCAGCTGGCCGAGGCCGAAAAGGGCCTTGCCGATCTGGGCGATCTGGAGGCCGAGCGTGCCCGCGCCGAGGACATGAAGATGACGGTCGAGGCCGCGCGCATCACCATGATGACGCGCCGCTCCGCCCATGACGAGCTACGCCGCGAGGGCGAAGCGCGCCTGCGCCGCAGCCAGGAAGTGACCAAGGAACTCAGCGGCTGGCGTCACCGCCTGGAGACCGCCGAGAAGCGCAGCGCAGAGCTGCGCGAGCGCAAGGAGGCGTCCGAGGCTGAACTGGCCGAGGCCGCGTCGCAGCCCGAGACCATCGCGGCCGAGCGCGCCGCGATTGCCGTCAAGATTACCGAGGCGGAGGCCCGCCAAACCGCCGCCCGCGATACGCTCAGCGCCGGCGAGGGCGCGTTGCGCCAAGCCACCGAGGCCGAGCGCGCCGCCGAACGCGCGGCCGGCGAGGCCCGCGAGGCCCGCGCGCGCAGCGAGGCGCGCACCGACGCCGCCGCCGAGGCGCGGCGCAGCGCCCATCAGCGCATCGCGGACGAGCTGGAGACATCGCCCGAGGCGCTGCTGGAGCAGTTGCAGATGGACGTGGACAACATGCCCGCTTCCGACGCGATCGAGGCCGAGGTCAACCGGCTCAAGCGGCAGCGCGATGCTCTGGGCGCGGTCAACCTGCGCGCCGAGGAAGATGCGAAGGAGATCGAGGAAGAGCATGGCACGCTGATCGCCGAAAAGACCGACCTCGAAGAGGCCATCAAGGCGCTGCGCAGCGGCATCGCCAGCCTCAACCGCGAGGGGCGCGAGCGGCTCTTGACCGCGTTCGAGCAGGTGAATTCCAACTTTGCCATGCTTTTCAAGCATCTCTTCGGCGGCGGCGAGGCCAATCTGGTGCTGGTCGAGAGCGACGACCCGCTCGAGGCCGGGCTCGAGATCATGTGCCAGCCGCCGGGCAAGAAACTGAGCGTGCTCAGCCTGCTGTCGGGCGGCGAGCAGACACTGACCGCGCTGGCCCTCATTTTCGGCGTATTCCTCGCCAATCCCGCGCCGATCTGCGTGCTGGATGAGGTGGACGCGCCGCTGGATGATGCCAACGTGGCGCGATTCTGTGATCTGCTGGACGAGATGTGCCGGCGCACCGAGACGCGCTTCCTGATCATCACCCATAATGCTGTCACGATGAGCCGGATGGACCGCCTTTTCGGCGTCACGATGGCCGAACAGGGCGTGTCGCAACTGGTCTCAGTCGATCTGAAGAAGGCCGAGGCGATGGTCGCCTAGAGGCGGTCCAGGAGTGCCCGGGTGGGCCAGGCATCGGCGGGCAGGCCCAATTCGGCCTGCACATCCTGCACCGCAGCGCGCGTTCCGGCGCCCAGAATACCGTCGATCCCGCCCACATCATGGCCGCGCGCCGCCAGCTTTTCCTGCAGACGCTTCATCTGCGCCAAATCGAGTCCCGGATCGGGATCACCCAATCGCATGACCGGCGCGCCTTCCAGCCGGGTGGCGAAGTATGCGGCGGTCAGAACGTAGGTGTAGCTTTGATTCCACTCGAAAAGGACGCGGAAATTCGGGTAGGCGACAAAGGCTGGCCCGCCGCGCCCCTCGGGCAGCAGGAGGTTGGCAGGCAGCTCGGGCGCCAGCGCGCCGTCGCGGGCAGTGACGCCCATCGCGGCCCATTCGGCGCCTGTCTTGGTCGTGCGCAGCCCGGTCTGCGACCAGTCGAGATTCGCGGGCAGAGTGACCTCCTGCAGCCACGGCTCGTTCGCGCGCCAGCCCAGATGCTGCAGCATCCGGCCCCCGGACATCAGCGCATCGGGCGCGGAAGTCTTGAGCGAGACATGCCCGTCGCCATCGCCATCGACGCCATTGTCGAGGATATCCTGCGGCAGCATCTGCACCATCCCGATCTCGCCCGCCCAGGCGCCGGTGGTGCGGTCCGGGTCGAAATCGCCCTGCTCGTATAGGGTGAGCGCCGCGAAGATCTGCGGGCGGAAAAGGGCAGGGCGGCGGCAATCATGGGCTAGGGTGACCAGCGCGTTCAGCGTATTGAAATCGCCCTGGAAGCCGCCGAAGTCGGTCTCGAACGCCCAGAATGCCAGCAGCACGCCGCGGCTGACACCATACTCCGCCTCGATCCGGTCGAAGATCGCGTCCATTTCCTGTCCCTTGGCACGCCCGGTGTTGAGCCGATTCGATGAGATCAGGCGCTGCGCGAATTCCGTGAACGGCTTTAGAAAGACGCCCTGTGCGCGGTCGGCGCGCAGCACCGCTGCATCCTGTTTCACCCCCGCGAAAAAGCGATCGGCGCCGGCGGGGTCGTGCCCGCGGGCGGCGGCCTCGCTGCGCAAATCCGCGACGAAATCGCTGAAGCCACCGCCACAGGGAGCGCCCTGCTGGGCGGGGGCTATGCCGGGCACGGCAAGGGCCATGAGTGCGGCGAGAAAAGGCAAAAGATGCATTGGATTCCTCATGGAAACTCGTGGCTTAAAGGCAGTTAAGCGCATTTCCCGGCTCTGAGAAACCCGAAGTTAACGAATGGATTCGAATATGATCCGGTCACAGCAGGAGGGCCGCCACGCAAGCACAGATGAAAACCACGCTCCAGGCGCGCCAGAGCATCCGAACCGCCGCGTCGACCTGGGCGGGTCCGGGTGCGCGCATCCCCTCGGGATGGACGAAGGGATAGTCCTGCATCGCGCCGCCATAGGCCCGCGGCCCCGACAGGGCGACATTCAGGCTGCGCGCCATCGCCGCCTCTGGCCAGCCGCCATTGGGCGAGCGGTGGCGGTGCGCGTCCAGCACGATACCGGCCCAGGCCGGGCGGGGCCGGGTGAGCAGTGCGATCAACGCGGCGCTGAGGCGGGCAGGGGCAAGGTTGAGCAGATCATCGAGCCGGGCCGAGGCCCAGCCAAAGGCCGCATGGCGCGGGGTGCGGTGGCCGATCATGCTGTCGGCGGTATTGACGGCCTTATAAAGCACGAGGCCCGGCACTCCCGCGATGGCCAGCCAGAACAGTGGCGCGATGACGCCATCGCTGAAATTTTCGGATGCCGACTCGATGGCCGCGCGGCTGACATCGGCCTCGCTCATGGCTCCCGTGTCGCGGCCCACAATCATGGCGACGGCGCGGCGCCCGTCCTCAAGGCTGCGGCGCAGGGCGCGGGCGACCTCGGCCACGTGATCGACGAGGGAGCGCTGCGCGAGGAGGATGGCTGCGGCGATTACGCTTGCCACATCGCCGGCCCAGGCAATCATCGCGCCGGCGCCCCAGGCACCAGCGCAGAGCACCGCAAGCGCGAGCACACCTTTGGCCCGGCGCCACGTCCCGCGGTTCAGCGCGGCCTCCAGCGCGTCAATGGCCCGGCCCATCAAGACGGCGGGATGCGGCACGCGCGACCAGATCCAGCGCGGCTCGCCAAAGGCGGCGTCCAGCGCCATGGCAAGCGCCATGATGGCGGCGATGGTCATCGGCTTGTTCCTTTTTGAGCGTCCCCCTTCGGCGTTCAAATGCAATTCGGCCGAGGGCGCAAGGGCGCACAGCCGGCATTGGGCATGGGGCAAGCGGGACCGTGCAAATGAGGAACAAGGCGATATTTCGTAAAAACTTAACTTGATCGAAAGGCATAACGCGTCAACGTTGAAAGCGTAGCTTTACTGAAGAAGGCCGAACGATGGACATGCAGTTGCCGCAATACGTGCAGGCGGGCCTCGATGCGGCCCGCCGCAAGGCCGAGGCCCGGAGCAAACGGCTGCGGGTCGAGGTGGGCGGCAAATCCGTCCTTATCTTGCGCGCATGGCCGGGCGGCTTTGCCGTGGCAGCCGAAGATGGCGCCACATTGCGCGGCCTCGTCGATCTTTTCGACGGATCGCGCCACCTGTCGCGCGGACTGATCGTTGCCGCCGCCGACGAGGACGGCGAGCGGATCTTCGACTACAAGCGCATGACCGAGGCGACGGGCGACCAGCCAGCAGATTTCGTGCGCGCAGCGGACGCCCCTGCCGCGTTACTCAACGCCCCACGTAGCGACGATTTCTGAAACGGGCTCGCTCAGGTCACTGCAAATCGGCAAACGCGTCCTGCATCCGCGCCACAGCCTCGGCGACACGCGCGCGCGGGGTGGCAAGGTTGAACCGCATGTGGTTCTCCCCTCCGGTGCCAAAGCTGGGCCCGTGATTTGCTGCGATGCGCGCGCCCTTCTGAACGCGTGCGGTTGCTTCGTCCGCTGTCATGCCGGTGCCGGTAAAATCGACCCAAGCCAGGTACGTCGCCTCGAGCGGCATGGAGCGCACGCCCGGTATTTTGCCGATGCCCTCATCAAAGATTTTGCGGTTACCGTCGATATACGCGCAGAGCGCGTCGACCCATGCGGCTCCCTCGGGGGAGTAGGCGGCCTCGGTCATGAAGAGACCAAAGGAATTGGCCGAGATGCCCATCGCCGCCATGCGCGCGGCAAACCGTGCGCGCAGCTTCTCATCGGAGATAATGACATTGCCCGTATGCGAGCCGGCGATGTTAAAGGTCTTGGTCGTCGCGGTCATCATCACCAACCGGTCCTGGAGCCCGTCGATCAGGGCCATCGCGGTGTGATGGTGTCCCGGCATTACGAGATCATGATGGATCTCGTCCGAGACGAGGATCAGGTCGTGCCGCCGAGCGAAGGCCGCCACGCCCTCCAGCTCTTCGCGGGTCCAGACGCGGCCACCTGGATTGTGCGGCGAGCAAAGGATCAGCATCGTCTCGCGGCCCGTCATCTGTGTGTCATAGCGATCGAAATCCATGACGTAGCGGCCATCTTCAAGCGCCAGTTCGCATTCGACCACCTCGCGCCCCGACGCTTTGATGGTGCGGGCGAAGGCGTGATAAACGGGCGTAAAGAGCACGACCCCATCGCCGGGTGCGGTGAAGGCGTCAAGGCACATCGCGGTGCCGTGGACGAGGCCATGTGTGGTAAAGATCGCGTTCTTGTCGACGCTCCAGCCGTGACGCTCTTTCATCCACCACTGGATCGCGGCGCGATATGCGCCCTCTTCACCATAATAGCCGTAGATGCCATGGTCCTGCATCCGGGCGATCGCCTCGGACACACAGGCAGGCGGGCGGAAATCCATGTCGGCCACCCACATCGCGATCCCGCCTTCGGGGCAGACGCCGTAGATCGGCTCCATCATGTCCCATTTGCTGGAATGGGTGCCCACCCGGTCGATGATCTCGTCAAAATTCATGGCTGTGCTCCTTGATGCCCGGACAGTCGCAGGTTGGCGCGGAAGCTAACGGGTATTGAGCGAGGTGCAAGGCCCGTTGCACTGGCGCAGGGCTTGGCCTACATGCCCCCCATGAAAATGCCGATCCTGATCCACCCCGATCCCCGCCTCAAGAAGGTCTGCGCGCCCGTCGATGACGTTACGGGTGATGTGCGAACGCTGGCCGAAGATATGCTGGAAACAATGTATCACGCGCCGGGGATTGGCTTGGCGGCGCCGCAGGTGGGCATTCTCAGCCGCCTGATCGTGATGGATTGCGTCAAGGAGGAAGGCGCAGCGCCCAAGCCGATGGTGATGTTCAACCCCGAAGTGACGGCCAGCAGCGACGCGCTGAATGTCTACGAGGAGGGGTGCCTTTCGATCCCCGACCAGTTCGCCGAGGTGACACGTCCGGCCGAGGTCGAGGTCAAGTGGATCGATATGGACGGCAAGGAACAGCGCGCGGGCATGGATGGCCTTTGGGCGACCTGCGTGCAGCACGAGATCGACCATCTGAACGGCAAGCTTTTCATCGACTATATCGGCCCGATGAAGCGGCAGCTGATCACGCGGCGGATGCAAAAGCTGAAACGCGAACAGGCGCGGGACTAGCCCATGACCGTGCGCCGCTGCATTCCCTGGCCGGACAAGAGGCTGCGCACGCCTGCCACGCCGGTCGACGCGATCACGGACGAGATCCGCGCGCACTGGGACGACATGATCGATACGATGGAGGCGATGCCGGGCGTCGGCCTTGCCGCGCCGCAGATCGGCGTGATGCTGCGCCTTGCCGTCGTCGATGCCAGCGAGGCGCGCGGACAGGCGATCCGCATGGCCAATCCCGAAGTGCTTCATGCCAGCGTTCAGATGCGCCCGCATGAGGAGGCAAGCCCCAACCTGCCCGGTCTCTCGGCGCTGGTGGCGCGGCCCCGCGCGGTGACGGTCCGCTACATGAACGAGGCGGGCGAGATGGAAGAGCGCGATTTCGTGCATCTCTGGGCCACATCGGTGCAGCACCAGATCGACCATCTGAACGGGCGCATGTATTATGATCGGTTGACCAAGCTGCGCCGCGACATGTTCCTGCGCCGCGCACGTAAAGTGATAGGTTAGCAATGCGTATTATCTTCATGGGAACGCCTGATTTTTCCGTTCCGGTGCTGGAGGCTTTGGCCGAGGCCGGGCACGAAATTGCCGCCGCTTATTGCCAGCCGCCGCGCCCTGCAGGGCGCGGCAAGAAGGACCGTCCCACGCCTGTGCATGCGCGCGCCGCCGAGATGGGGCTGGAGGTGCGCCATCCCGTCTCGCTGAAGGGCGAGGCCGAGCAGGCAGAATTCGCAGCGCTGGGCGCGGATGTCGCCGTGGTCGTGGCCTACGGGCTGATCCTGCCGCAAGCGGTGCTGGATGCGCCCATGCGTGGGTGCCTGAATATCCACGCCTCGCTCCTGCCGCGCTGGCGCGGAGCGGCGCCAATTCACCGCGCGATCATGGCGGGCGACGCCGAAACCGGGGTTTGCATCATGCAGATGGAGGAGGGGCTGGACACCGGGCCGGTCCTGATGCGGCAGGCTACACGGATCGGCGCCGAAGAGACCACGGGCGCCCTGCATGACCGGCTGAGCACCATGGGCGCCGGGCTGATCGTTGAGGCGCTGGCGCAGCTGGATACCTTGGAGCCAAAGCCACAGCCCGAGGCGGGCGTCACTTATGCCGCCAAGATCGACAAGGCCGAGGCGCGCGTCGATTGGAGCGGGGATGCTGTGCAGATCGACCGCCAGATCCGCGGTCTTTCGCCCTTTCCGGGGGCATGGTGCGACGTGGACGGCGTGCGCATCAAGCTGCTGGCCTCGACGCTTGCAAGCGGCGCGGGAGCGCCAGGCGAGGTGCTGGACGCTGGCGCGGGCGGCATGATTGTCGCCTGCGGGCAGGGCGCCGTGCGGCTTTTGCGCTTGCAGCGGGCCGGGCGCGGCGCGCAGGATGCGGGCGAGTTCCTGCGCGGCATGGCCGTGCCGGTGGGCACAAGGCTATAGGGCGGGCAAATGTTTCCAACCATCATGGGCACGGTCGTGATCGCCGGGATCGTCGGGTATCTGTCGGAGAAATCCGGCTTTACTCGCAACGGCATCCTGCAATCCATCATCATCTGCATCGGTGGCGCGTTCCTCGCCTATTTCGTGCGGCTAATGTTCGGGATCGGCTTTGGTTCGCCGGGGCTCAATGCAATCGCGTCGTCCGTGGGTGCGCTGGTCATCGTGCCGACCCATTGGCGCGGGCGGCGCTAGATCCGCGGGCACTGGATTTGAGTATTTTTGCCAAGATGAAGCTGGGGGGCGTCACTGCCGGGGTGGGCGCGCCTTGTAGACGGGCAGGGACCAGCCGAAGGCGAGCGAGCCTGCCCGCAGCGCCCATGTGACCGAGGCGCAGCCGCCGAGAAGGAACAGCGGCTCCGCATCCACATATCGCAGCAGGACGGCAGCAAGTGCGCCGGCAAAGGCGGCGCTGACATAAAGCTCGCCCTGTTTCAGCACGAGTGGCACCTCGCCGATGACCACGTCGCGCATCAGCCCGCCCATGCAGCCTGTGACCATACCCATCAGCACGATGATCGGCGCGGGCTGGGACATCAGCATCGCCGCGCTGACGCCTGCCGGCACTGCGACGGCAAGGGCGAAAGCATCAAGCCAGAGGAGCCAGCGATAGCGGCTTTCGACCAGATGGGCGGTGAAGAAAATAAGGACCGCCGCGCTGACGGC
This sequence comes from Roseovarius nanhaiticus, assembly GCF_900156535.1. Lineage (NCBI taxonomy): Bacteria > Pseudomonadati > Pseudomonadota > Alphaproteobacteria > Rhodobacterales > Roseobacteraceae > Roseovarius > Roseovarius nanhaiticus. Next base: position 1,455,804 of record NZ_FTNV01000001.1, read on the forward strand.
GATCAGGATATAGGTGGGATCGTGCATCCAGAAGACAGGGTAGCGATCCAGCAGCACATCGCGCAGCGTGCCGCCGCCCACCGCCGTGAGGCAGGCGATGAAGGCGAAGCCCACGATATCAAGCTGCGCACGGCTGGCGACGATGGCGCCGGTCAGGGCAAAGATCAGCACCGACGCGTAATCGAGAAGGACCGGCGGGCTCATTTGGCGGATGTCTTGAACGGGGCCATGCCCTCGCGGGCAAGCTCGTCGGCGCGCTCGTTTTCGGGGTGGCCCGCATGGCCCTTGACCCATTCCCACGTCACGTCATGGCGCGCCTGAGCGGCGTCCAGGCGCTGCCAGAGCTCGACATTCTTGACGGGCTTCTTGGCGGAGGTTTTCCAGCCGTTGCGCTTCCAGCCGTGGATCCAGCCGGTGACACCGTTCTTGACGTATTGGCTATCGGTAACGATGGTCAGCTTTGACGGCTTCGCAAGCGTTTCCAACGCGTTGATGGCGGCAAGAAGTTCCATCCTGTTGTTGGTGGTGTTCGCTTCGCCACCCTTCAGGCTTCGCTCTTTCACGATCCTGTCGCCCTCCACCGCGCGCAAGAGCGCGCCCCAGCCGCCGGGGCCGGGATTGCCTGAACAGGCACCGTCGGTATAGGCGTAAAGTTCAGGCATGGGCGTGTATCACGATCCAGTCCGCAGCGGTGCCGTCAAGCCCGGTATCGCGGCCCGTCCAGCTGGGGCCGATTGCGAGCCCCGCGCTTTTCAGCAAGCCGCGCAGCTCGTCACCGGTGACATAAGTATACAGCCGCCCAAGCGTGTCGCGTGCCTCGCCCGTGCCGGTCTTCATCCCGATATGCAGCAGGCCGCCCGGTTTCAGCGCAGTCTTCAGCGTAGCGAGATGTCCCGGCAGTTCGGACCGCGGCGCATGCAACAGGCTGAAATTGGCCCAGATGCCGTCGTAGATATGAACGCCGCCGATTTCGTCGAAGCTGGCTTGCCATGCGGTCACGCCGGGATGCGCCGCGGCCATATCGACCATCTCGGGCACCGCATCCACCGCGTCGACGACGAAGGCGCGATCCGCCATCTGTGCCGCCGCGCGGCCCGGACCGCAGCCCAGATCGAGCACGCGCGCGCCCGGCGGCATGGCTGCGATGAAGGCGGCCAAGTGCTTGTCAGCTTCCAGACCCTCGGTCAGGTCGGCATAGGCCTGCGCCTGCGCGCCGTAGACGGCGAGGGTTTCGGAATCCACGCTCATGCGAAGACGCCGATGGCGAGACAGGTGAGGACGATGGCGGTCAGAAGAACGCGCAGCTGCATCCACCAGCCGGGCGCGGCGCCGTAGCGCCAGAAGAGCCAGTCAAGCGCCAAAAGCCCCGTGAAACCCGCCATCAGAGAGATTCCCGCGCTGGAGGGCCCGCCCCCGGTGGTGAAGAACGCCCAAAGCGCCGGGATGACGGACAGCGCATAGCCTGTGGTCGCCTGCGCGCCCTCGAGCCGGGTGGAAAAACCCCAGAGCACGCCTGACATGAAGGACAGGATGATCGCGCCGTAGAAAAGCATGACGTATGGCCCGGCGAAACGCGGCCCTATGGCGCGGATCGTCCAGGCCCCAAGCTCCGGGTTCAGGACGGTCAGCGCGCCCCAGATAAAGGGGATCAGCCCGGCGAGGCCAAGGATCAGGGCAGAGCGCGGGATGGCCGTCATGCAGGCATCCTCAGCACGCGGGGCACTTTGAATTCGACGTTCTCGATAGCCGTCTCGACCTGCTTGATGGTGACATCGTAGCGCGCCTGCAGCGCCTCGATCACCTCGTTGACCAGCACTTCGGGCGCCGAGGCGCCGGCGGTGACGCCTATGCTGCGGATCCCTTCGAGGCTGCGCCAGTCGATATCGGTGGCGCGCTGCACCAGCTGGGCATAGCCGCATCCGGCGCGCGCGCCGACCTCGACAAGACGGCGGGAATTGGAGGAATTGGGCGCACCGACGACCAGCATCGCCTCGCACTCTGCGGCCATCGCCTTGACCGCCGCCTGGCGGTTGGTGGTGGCGTAGCAGATGTCTTCCTTGTGCGGACCCTTGATGGCGGGGAAACGCGCATTGAGGGCGGCGACGATGCCGATCGTGTCATCCACGCTGAGCGTGGTCTGCGTGACATAGGCCAGCGCGCTCTCGTCGCGCACGTCGAGCTTGGCCACATCGTCCTCGGTTTCGACCAGCAGGACCGCGCCATCGGGCAGCTGGCCCATCGTGCCGATGGTCTCGGGGTGGCCCTCGTGGCCGATCATGATGATCTGCAGGCCCGCCTCATGGTGGCGCTCGGCCTCGATGTGGACTTTTGACACCAGCGGGCAGGTGGCATCGACATAGATCATCTGGCGTTTGTCGGCCTCGGCGGGCACGGATTTCGGCACGCCATGGGCGGAGAAGATCACCGGGCGGTCATCGGGGCATTCGTCCAGCTCTTCGACAAAGACGGCGCCTTTGGCGCGCAGATCATCAACGACATACTTGTTGTGCACGATCTCGTGCCGCACATAGACCGGCGCGCCCCATTTCGTCAGCGCCATCTCGACAATCTTGATCGCGCGGTCGACGCCCGCGCAAAAGCCGCGCGGTGCCGCGAGATAGAGGGTGAGGGGGGGATTGGTCATGGCGATGCTCCTTGGGGGCAGAGGTAAGGGACCGGGCGGCCTGCGTCCAGAGGGGACGGCCGAATTGCCGCGCTTGACGCGGCGCGCGGGCCGCGCGCATCGTCGGACGAAGAGCAGGGGATACGTGATGACATACGATCTGGCCGTGGTTGGCGGCGGCATTCTGGGCCTTGCACATGCGTGGCAGGGCGCGCGCGCCGGGCTGCGCGTCGCCGTGTTCGAGCGTAATGCGTATGCCGACGGCGCATCCGTGCGCAATTTCGGCATGCTTGCCATCGCGGCGCAGCAGCCGGGGCCGGAGCTGCAAAGCGCGCGGGCAAGTCTGGCTGCGTGGCAGGAGGTGGCGGCGAGCGCCGGCATCTCGCTGCGCCAGGCGGGCTGCCTTTTTGTGGCGCGGCGCCCCGAAGAGATGGACCTCTTGGTCGAGAGGGCTGCGGCACGTGGCCCCGACGTGCAGGACTTCACGCTGATTGGCGCCGAGGATCTGGCGTGCCATGCGCCGGGTCTGAAGGAGGGCGCGCTGGGCGCGCTCTATAGCCCCGAGGCGTGGAAGGCGGACCAGCGCGGCGTGCCTGCCGCGATCGCCGCTTGGCTGGCACGCGACCATGGTGTCACCTTTCATTTCGGAACAGAAGTGATCCATGCGGGCGATGGCCAGGTCGAGACGACCGACGGGCAGCACGCGGCGGGCCAGATCGTGATTTGCGGCGGAAATGACTTTGCCCGGCTTTGTCCCGATGCTTGGGCGCAAAGCGGCGTTTCCACCTGTCGGTTGCAGATGCTGCGCACAGCGCCGCAGCCCGAAGGCTGGCGGCTCAAGCCGTTCGTCATGGGCGGGCTCAGCATGGCGCGCTATACCGCGTTTGCCAATTGCGACGCGCTGCCTGCTCTGCGCGCGGTGCAAAGCGCTCAGATGCCCGAGGCTGTGAAACACGGTGTACATGTGATTATCGCGCAGGAGGATGACGGAAGCATCACATTGGGGGACTCGCATCACTATGGTGCCGGTGCCGCGCCAGACGATCCCGCCAAGGTCGATGACTTGATCCTGGCCGAGACAGATGCGCTGATGACACTCCCGGAAAGGCGCATCGCCGCGCGATGGGTCGGCAACTATGCGCATCTGAGCGGTCAGTCGCTCTTGCGGATATCCCCGTGCGCCGGCGTGACAGCGGTCACCGTCACGAACGGGCAGGGAATGACACATGGTTTCGCCGTTGCGGCCGAGACGATCGCAAACCTGACGGCCTGACCGAGCGCAGGCGCGTCAGAGCCGGTCTGTCAATCGGTCGTCTCAACAGTGTCGTTGCTCGAGCGATCATTCTGGCCTTCGCGCGGGGGGCGCCCGATCACGTCTTTGAGATCTTCCAGTTCGATGAAGTTGTCCGCCTGTCTGCGCAGATCGTCCGAAATCATCGGCGGCTGGCTGCGAATGGTCGACACGACAGAAACACGCACGCCCTGCCGCTGTAGCGACTCGACCAGCGGGCGAAAATCGCCGTCGCCGGAGAAGAGCACAATGTGATCGACGCGCGGAGCCAACTCCATCGCATCCACCGCCAGTTCGATATCCATGTTGCCCTTCACCTTTCGGCGACCCTGGCTATCGGTGTATTCCTTGGCGGGCTTCGTCACCATTGTGAAGCCGTTGTAGTTAAGCCAGTCGACCAATGGGCGGATCGGTGAATAGTCGTCATTTTCCAGCAGCGCAGTATAGTAGAACGCGCGCAAAAGCTTGCCGCGGCGCATGAACTCACTGCGCAGCAACTTGTAGTCAATGTCGAACCCCAGTGCCTTACCCGCAGCGTAAAGGTTGGACCCGTCGATAAAGAGCGCCAGGCGCTCGTCTTTGTAGAACATAACGATATCCTTTCGGCCCTCGATGGCGTGGCATGGACCGCGCGGCCTGAGGGACAAGGTGTAAATTCGGCGCCGCATTGGAAAAAGCGGAAGAACCCAAATGGGAGCGCAGTCTTGCCTTGCGGCAGTCGCTCTGAGATCTAGTCATGGTGGCAACGCGGAACCGGCGAGGAAAGGTCCATTCGACATGGCTGACGCGAGGGAATTTGGCGATTTTTTGATAGCTTTGGGCGGAAACATGCCATCCGACGACGTTTCTGGCGCCAGATCGCCCGCCGACACGCTGCGCGCGGCACTGGCGGCGCTGGAAGCCGAAGAGCGGGTCAGTCTTACAGCGGTCAGCCACTTTTACGCCACGCCCTGCTTTCCGGCAGGCGCAGGGCCGGATTACGTGAACGCCGCCGCGCGGCTGGCGAGCCGCGTTGCGCCCGCGGGGATGCTGGACCTGCTCCACCGGATCGAGGCCGAATTCGGACGCATGCGGACCCAGCGGTGGGGGCAGCGGGTGCTGGACCTCGACCTGATTGCCTGCGGCGACACTGTGCTGCCCGATCCTGCGACCTATAGGCAATGGCGCGATCTGCCTCGGGACGCGCAAATGAACTGCGCGCCCGAGACGCTGATCCTGCCGCATCCGCGGCTGGAGGACCGCGCCTTCGTTCTTGTGCCGCTCGCGGATGTGGCGCCGGACTGGTGCCACCCCGTGACCGGGCGCAGCACCGCGCAGATGCTGTCCGATTTGCCGCCCGAAAGCCGCGCTGAGGTGGTGCGCCTGCCGTAACCTGCTTGCACCTGGCCGCGCTGCCGCGTAATAGCAAAGTTTACACCCCGATTCTACTCATTCCCGGAGGTCTCATGGCCCGCGTTACGACCGAAGACTGCGTCGACAAGGTTCCCAACCGTTTCGATCTGGTGCTCCTTGCCGCGCACCGCGCCCGCGAAATCTCGTCCGGCGCATCGCTGACCGTCGAGCGCGACAACGACAAGAACCCCGTTGTTGCCTTGCGCGAAATCGCCGAAGAGACCCAGAGCGCGGCCGAGTTGCGCGAGCGCATGATCGAATCGAACCAGACCGAGATCGAGGTGGACGAGCCCGAGGAGGACCAGATGGCCCTGCTGATGGGCGGCGAGGCCGACAAGCCCGCCGAGGACGACATGTCCGAAGAGCGCCTTCTGCGCGAACTCATGAGGGCGCAAGGTCAGGAGTGACGCCGCGCGCTTCATGCTGACGATGGCCGCGCCGCGCGGCGGGTGAACGTGATGATTACCGCCGACGACCTGATTGCACTGGTCCGCACCTACAACCCACGCTGCGACGAAACGCTGCTGCGGCGCGCCTATGATTACGGGCGCCGCATGCATGACGGGCAAACCCGCCACTCGGGCGAGCCCTATTTCACCCATCCCATCGCCGTTGCATCGATCCTCGCCCAGCAGCGGCTGGGCGATGCGACGCTGGTGACGGCCCTTCTGCACGACACGATCGAGGATACCCGCGCCTCCTACGTGGCGGTTGCCGAGATGTTCGGCAGCGAGATTGCCGATCTGGTCGATGGCGTGACCAAGCTGACCAATCTTCAGCTCAGCAGCAGCGAGACCAAGCAGGCCGAGAATTTCCGCAAGCTGCTGATCGCCATGTCCAAGGACCTGCGCGTCATTCTGGTCAAGCTGGCGGACCGTCTGCACAATATGCGCACCATCAAGGCGATGCGCCCGGACAAACAGGTGCAAAAGGCGCGCGAGACGATGGATATCTATGCGCCGCTTGCCGGCCGCATGGGCATGCAATGGATGCGCGAGGAGCTGGAGGATCTGGCGTTCCGCGTCATCAACCCCGAGGCGCGCGCGTCGATCATGCGCCGTTTCATCACCCTGCAACGCGAATCGGGCGATGTGATCACGCGCATCACCGGCGATATCCGCAAGGAATTGGCCAAGGTCGGCATCGAAGCCGAGGTGCTGGGCCGCGCCAAGAAGCCTTACTCGATCTGGCGCAAGATGCAGGAAAAGGATCTGGCCTTTTCGCGCCTGTCGGACATCTACGGCTTTCGCATCATCTGCGCGTCGGAAAGCGATTGCTATTCCATCCTCGGCGCAATCCACCAGCGTTGGCGCGCCGTGCCGGGCCGGTTCAAGGATTACATCAGCCAGCCCAAATCGAACGGCTACCGCTCGATCCACACCACGGTTTCGGGCCGTGACGGCAAGCGCGTCGAGGTGCAGATCCGCACGCGGCAGATGCACGACGTCGCTGAGGCGGGCGTGGCCGCGCATTGGTCCTACCGCGACGGCGTGCGCAGCGAGAACCCCTTTGCCGTTGATCCCGCCAAGTGGATCAGCACGCTGACCGACCAGCTGGACTCGGGCGACGATCACGAAGATTTCCTCGAGGCGGTCAAGCTCGAGATGTATTCCGATCAGGTCTTCTGCTTCACGCCCAAGGGCGATGTGATCAAGCTGCCGCGCGGTGCGACGCCCATTGATTTCGCCTACGCGATCCACACGCGGATCGGCCATGCGGTGGTGGGCGCCAAGATCGACGGCATGCGCGTGCCTCTCTGGACGCGCATCAAGAACGGGCAATCCGTCGAGGTGATCATCGCAGACGGGCAGATGCCGCAATCCACATGGCTCGAGATAGCGACGACGGGCAAGGCCAAGTCCGCCATCCGCCGCGCCCTGCGCGAGCAGGACCGGGGACGCTACATCAAGCTTGGCCGCGAGCTGGCCCGTGCCGCGTTCGAGCATGTGGGAAAACGCGCGACCGACAAGGCGCTGACCGCTGCCGCGCGTACGTTGCGTCTGCGCGACACCGGATCGCTACTGGCACGCCTCGGCAGTGCCGAATTGACCGCGCGCGAAGTCATCAGCGCGGTCTACCCCGACCTCGCCCCGCAGGGCGGCGAAGAAGTGGGCCGCGACCGCGCGGTGATTGGTCTCGAGCCTGGCCAACGTTTTGAACGGGCAAAATGCTGCGAGCCATTGCCGGGCGAGCGTATCGTCGGCATCACCTTTCGCGGGCAGGGCGTTACCGTGCATGCCATCGACTGCGACATCTTGCAGAACTACGAGGCGCAGCCGGAACGCTGGATCGACCTTGCCTGGCATTCGGGTACCCACGCCGCCGCCTATACCGTCGCGCTCGATATCACGATGAGCAATGACGCGGGCGTGCTTGGCCGAATTTGCACCTTGATCGGCGAGTGCAACGCCAATATCTCCGACCTTACATTCGTGGATCGCAAGCCGGATTTTTACCGCATCCTCGCCGTGCTGGAGCTGCGCGACGCCGAGCAACTGCACAATGTCATCAGCGTTCTGGACGCCGACAGCGACGTCGCCCAGATAGAGCGTCACCGCGACACCGTCTCTGCCGCTGGCAAGGGCGCAACCTGAAGTAGAAAGAGGGCTCGCATTGGTCTTCAAGCGACGAGACAGAAGATCCGTCTGGAAGGCCACCGCTCGCTTCTTCTGGCCGCAGGGGGGGTGGACGCGCGCGGCAAAATACGTGCGCCATCGTCTCACCCGCTTGCCAGACCCGCCGCACCGTATCGCGCGCGGCATCTTTGCGGGTGTTCTGGTGACCTTTTCGCCCTTCTTCGGACTGCATTTCGTGCTGGCCGCGCTGATCGCCATGATCCTGCGCGGCAATATCATCGCGTCACTGCTGGCCACCTTCGTAGGCAATCCGCTGACGTTTCTGGCCATCGCCGCCAGCTCGCTTCAGACCGGGCATTTCCTACTGGGCACGGGGCGCAATGTGCTGCAGGAGTCAGATCTGAGCCTGGCCGAGAAATTCTCGGGTGCGGCGGCGGATCTCAAGCATAACTTTCTGTCGATCTTCACTCATGAGCGCGCGCATTGGGATCAGCTGGCGCTGTTCTACAATGATGTGTTTCAGCCCTACATGGTCGGCGGGATCGTCGTGGGGCTGATCGCGGGTCTGGCAGGCTATTATTTCTCGCTGCCGATTATCATGGTTTACCAAAAGCGCCGTCAGGCCAAGTTGAAGGCGAAATGGATCGCGCTCAAGCAAAAGGCCGCGGTGGAAGATGCGAAAGCGTCACACAATGAAACCGGCCCGCGTTAGGTGACTTGACGCCGTGGCGCTGTGCCATTTGAGTTGAAGGTGTCATGCGCCGGCGCAGGTCGGGGCATCGCGGGGGAAGTTATGCCAGATATATCCAGATTGCGCCTCGGCGTGAACATCGACCATGTCGCCACCTTGCGCAACGCGCGCGGTGGCGCGGTTCCGGACCCGATCCGCGCCGCGCTGATGGCCGAGGCCGCAGGCGCCGATGGGATTACCGCCCATCTGCGCGAGGACCGCCGCCATATCGTCGACAGCGATATCGACGCGTTGATGGCGCAGTTGACCGTGCCGCTGAACTTCGAGATGGCCGCGACCGAGGAAATGCAGGCCATCGCGCTGCGCCTCAAACCCCATGCCGTCTGTCTCGTTCCCGAAAAGCGCGAAGAACGCACGACCGAGGGCGGGCTGGACGTGGCCCGCACCGAGGACAAGCTGACCCGCTACATCGCGCCCCTGCGCGAAGCCGGCTGTCGCGTGTCCATCTTCATCGCCGCCGACGCGGAGCAGATCGAGGCGGCGGCGCGCACCGGCGCCGACATCATTGAGCTTCATACCGGCGCCTATTGCGATGCCCATGCCGATGGCCACATGGATGTCCGAGATCGCGAATTCGAGGCGCTCCGCGAGATGGCGACATACGCCCACTCGCTCGGCCTTGAGGTCCATGCCGGCCACGGGCTGACTTTCGACACGGTCGCGCCCATTGCCGCGCTACCCGAGGTCATGGAGCTGAATATCGGCCATTTCCTGATTGGCGAATCCGTCTTTCTGGGGCTGGAAGGTGCCATCGCCAAGATGCGCAGCCTGATGGATGCCGCCCGATGAATTACCTGCGCTACACCGCCGTATTCTTGGGCATCGCGGTCCTCTCGGCGTTAATCGTCCTGGCGCTGAATGCCTGGGCGGATGCGGGTCTCGGTTCGGCTGGACAGCTTTTGGCCCCGGCGATGATCGCGGCCCTTCTCGAAGGCCGCTCTTTCGTGCGCGAGGAATCGCGCATGCCCAACCCGTCCGAGGCGTGGAATTTCGCGCTGCTGGCGACGGGGCTGGCCATCGTTCTCAATGTGGCGCTCAGCTATGCCTCGACCTGGGTCATCCCGCCCGCATCGGTGCAAAGCGTGACACCCTTCGGCACGCGCGGCTACTGGATCATGCTTGTCGTGCATTCGATCATCTACCTTCTGTCCAACCGATTTTTCCTGGGCCTCGGCGCGCGCAACGAAGAGGCGCGCCGCAACCGGCCCGGCGCCTCCTGATCGCGCGCGCATGATCCTCGGCATCGGCACGGATCTGGCCAATATCGAGCGGATCGCCCGCACGCTCGACCGCTTTGGCGACCGCTTTCGCAATCGCGTGTTTACGCCGATTGAGCAGCAAAAGGCCGAGGCCCGCGCCGATACCCCCGGCACCTACGCCAAACGCTGGGCCGCCAAGGAGGCCTGTTCCAAGGCGCTGGGCACCGGCCTGCGGATGGGCATCGCGTGGAAGGACATGGCCGTCAGCAACCTGCACACAGGCCAGCCGGTGATGGAGGTCACGGGCTGGGCCGCCGAACGTCTGGCCGAGATGACGCCGCCGGGCCATGACGCGCTGATCCACGTCACGCTGACCGATGATCACCCTTGGGCGCAAGCCTTCGTCGTGATCGAGGCGCGGCCCCTCGCGCCCTAGCGCCGCCACCACAGGCGCCGGGTTGACTTGGCCGCGCCCCGCGCCCATGAAGCATCGGCACACAGCATCCACGACGACAGGCGGAGACGGCGCATGGCCAAAGATGCCAAAACTGGCAATCCCATCATCGAGACGATCAAGACGGTGGTCTTTGCGCTGCTGATCGCGGGCCTCTTTCGTACCCTGTTCTTTCAGCCGTTCTGGATCCCCTCCGGCTCGATGAAAGACACGCTGCTGATCGGGGATTTTCTTTTCGTGAACAAGATGGCCTATGGCTATTCCTACGCGTCGTGCCCCTCGATCGCGATTGGCCCGATCGACATTGATGCCGCGGATATTTGCGGCTTCCTCGATGGCGATAACACCCGCATCTGGGGCGAGGAGCCCGAGCGCGGCGACATCATCGTCTTTCGCCATCCGGTGAACCAAAAGGACTTCATCAAGCGGCTGGTCGGCATGCCCGGCGACACTGTCCAGATGAAGGATGGCGTTTTGCATCTGAACGGCACGGCGGTCGATCTGCAGGATGACGGCACCTTCGACGAGGTCTACGCGCCCCAAGGTTCGATGAATTCGCGCCCGCGCTGCGAAAACGGCGTCGTGGGCGAGGGCGGGCTTTGCACCAAGTCGCGCCAGATCGAGACGCTCCCCGGCGGGCATAGCCACGCGATCCTCAATATCGACGATCAGCGTTCGGACGACACCGGCGTCTTTACCGTGCCCGAAGGGCATTACTTTTTCCTCGGCGACAACCGCGACAACTCGACCGACAGCCGGTATCCGCAGACCGTGGGCGGCGTCGGATTTGTGCCCTACGAGAACCTGATCGGCCGCGCGGGCCGCGTCATCTTCTCCTCGGCGGGCTCGTCCATGCTCTATTTCTGGACATGGCGGGGGGACCGCTTCTTCAAGAGGCTCGATTGAAACTCTCGGGTGAATTGACGAATTTCGCAGGCCGGCTGGGGCATGAATTTACCCGGCCCGCCCTGCTGATCGAGGCGGTCACGCACCCCTCGATGTCGTCGCCCAGTCGGGCGGACAACCAGCGGCTGGAATTCTTGGGCGATCGCGTGCTGGGCCTCGTCATGGCCGAGGCGCTGCTGGAGCATGACCCTACCGCCGCCGAAGGCCAGTTGGCGCCGCGCTTCAACGCGCTGGTGCGCAAGGAGGCCTGCGCCGACGTCGCGCGCCAGATCGATCTGGGCAAGGTGCTGAAACTTGGCCGATCCGAGATGCTGTCGGGCGGGCGCCGCAAGGAGGCGCTTTTGGGCGATGCGATGGAGGCGGTGATCGCCGCGGTCTATCTTGACGCAGGGTTTGACGCCGCCCGCGCCATGATCATGCGCCTTTGGGGCGCGCGCATCGGCGATGTGGCCGACGATGCGCGCGACCCCAAGACCGCGCTGCAGGAATGGGCGCAGGCGCGCGGGATGACTCCGCCGAAATACCTGCAGACGGATCGCAGCGGGCCTGACCACGCCCCGCAATTCACCATTACGGCCCAGTTGCCCAATGGCGCCGCCGAGGCCGCCACCGCAGGCTCCAAGCGCCAGGCCGAGCAGGCCGCGGCGCAGATGCTCCTCACGCGGCTGGAAAGTGGTCAGACAAAAACGCCCCCGGAGGATTGACCTCGGGGGCGCGACACTTCGTACCCGCATCTGCCATATAAGAGACGGGCGGAATTATTTCTTTTACATCGCAGCAATCAAGGCAGCGGGCAGGGCGACCATGCCAGCGGTGATAAGCGTGATGGAAAGTGCGAGACCTTTGAACATGATATATCCTCCCGATTTTTTGTTCTCAGAACAGATAGGCGCGCGCAGACCCGCCCCAATGCGACCTGGCGCCGCAGGCGCGGCGCCCTCTGGGCATTGCCGCGCCGATCGGGTAGGGCTGCAGCCTGCAACAGACGGATAGAGACCCATGAGCACACGCGCCGGATTCGTAGCCCTGATCGGTGAGCCGAACGCAGGCAAGTCGACCCTGCTGAACCGCATGGTCGGCGCCAAGGTGTCCATCGTCACGCACAAGGTGCAGACGACGCGCGCGCGCATTCGCGGCGTCGCCATCGAGGGCGAGACACAGCTGATCTTCGTCGACACGCCGGGCCTCTTTCAGCCGCGCCGCCGGCTGGACCGCGCCATGGTGGCCGCCGCCTGGAGTGGCGCTTCGGACGCCGATGTGGTCGTCCTGCTGATCGAGGCGCATCGCGGTATGACCGAGGGCGTCGAACGTATCCTCGAAAACCTGCCGAACGCGACCAAGGGCCGCAAGGTCGCGCTTGCCATCAACAAGATCGATCGCGTCGAATCGCCCAAACTTCTGGCTCTGACTCAAAAGATGAACGAGCGTTTCGCTTTTGATGAAACCTACCTGATCTCGGCCGAGAAGGGCCACGGCGTCGATGCGCTGCGCCAGTGGCTGGCGGGCGAGATGCCCGAGGGCCCATGGCTCTACCCCGAGGACCAGATCGCGGATCTGCCGATGCGCATGATTGCCGCCGAAATGACCCGCGAGAAACTGACCCTGCGCCTCCATCAGGAGCTGCCCTACCAGCTGACGGTCGAGACCGAAAACTGGGAAGAGCGCGACGACGGCTCGGCCCGCATCGACCAGCTGATCTATGTCATGCGCGACGGGCACAAGGGCATCGTGCTGGGCCGCAAGGGCGAGACGATCAAGCAGGTCGGCGCCGCCGCCCGCGCCGAGCTGGAGGAATTTCTGGGCCGCCGCGTCCATCTTTTCCTGCAGATCAAGGTGCGCCCGAACTGGCTGGAAGAGGCCGAGCGCTATTCCGAAATGGGCCTCGACTTCAAGGATGGGAACTAAGGCGCGCGTCCATGTTTCAACTTGGCAAAAATACTCAAATCCCGCTGATGCCATGACGCGCCTCACCGCAGATTTCTGGGTGCATGCCTATCTTGCGCGCCTGCGCGGGCTTGATATTCCGGCCTTCGTGACCGCCCATGGCGACGACACCGCAGGCGCCGTTCTGGTTAAGCTCAACACGCTCGACGGCAAGGCCGCCGCGTTCCAGCGCAGCTTCGATCTGATGTCCGGCGCGCGCAATTGGCAGACGTTGACCGAAGGCCCCGAGGCCGAGGTGGACGCCTCCATCGCCCGCCAGCGCGGCTTCGATCCAGATCTATGGGTGATCGAGGTCGAGGACCGCGCCGGGCGGCACCTCCTGGACCAGCCCGGCCTTGCTGAATGAGGCGCTTGCCATAGCTCTGCGCGGCGTGCCTCATGGCGGGGCAGGAGGGTGATGCAGCATGGAATGGCGCGATCAGGGGATACTTTTATCGGTGCGCCGGCACGGTGAGAGTGCCGCAATCATAGAGGTGCTGACGCCCAGTCGCGGGCGCCACGCGGGCGTCGTGCGTGGCGGCGCCTCGCGCAAGCTGGCCCCCATCCTGCAACCCGGCGCGCAGCTGGACCTCGCGTGGCGCGCGCGGCTGGAGGACCACATAGGCACCTTTACGGTCGAGCCTGTTCGCAGCCGTGCCAGCCACGTCATGAGCGACCGCCTCGCGCTGGCGGGCCTCAATGCGGTGACGTCATTGCTGCTGTTCTCGCTGCCCGAGCGTGAGGCGCATCTGCCGCTTTATGCGCGGACCGAGGCGCTGCTCGATCTCATGGGCGAACGGGACATCTGGCCGTTGGCCTATCTGCAATGGGAATTGGCGCTGCTGGAGGAGATGGGCTTTGGCCTTGATTTCAGCGCCTGCGCCGCGCTGGGGGCACGGGCCAATGACCTCAGCTACGTCTCGCCCCGTACGGGCCGGGCGGTATCGCGCGCGGGCGCGGGCGAATGGGCGGATCGCCTTCTGCCGCTGCCCGCCTGCCTTCTGGGTCATGGCGGCGCGCCGGATGATGAAATTGCGCAGGGTTTTGATCTGACCGGGCATTTCTTGCACAACTGGCTGGCGCCCGAGCTGGGATCGAAACCGCTGCCCGAGGCGCGCGCCCGCTTTGTCGAGCGGTTCAAGGCGCGCGCCACGCTTTGACAGCCCCTGCGCCGCGCCGCATAAAGGCGCGGCAATGCAAATGGAGACGACCCGCATGACCGCCGCACCCCTGTTCGATGTCCCGCCCGCCCCGTCCGTCGCCATCGCCGGAAGTGCCTCGCACTTCCCCGTGCGCCGCGTCTTTTGCGTGGGCCGGAATTATGCCGCCCATGCCGCCGAGATGGGCAATGAGGTGGACCGTGCCGCGCCCTTCTACTTCACCAAATCAGCCCATGCGGTGATCCCCTCGGGGTCGGAAATCGCCTATCCGGCGGGCACCCGTGACTGCCATTACGAGATGGAATTCGTCATCGCCATCGGAGCGGATGCACATGAGGTTTCCGAGGCGGATGCGATGGACGCGGTCTATGGCTATGCCTGCGGTATCGACCTGACGCGCCGCGATTTGCAGGCGCAGGCCAAGGACGGGCGCAAGCCTTGGGATCTGGGTAAGGATTTCGAGAATTCCGCGCTGATGGGCGCGATCACGCCAGCGCCCGCGTTCGGCGCGCCGGGTGATCAGGCCATCACCCTCGATCTGGATGGCAAGCGCGTTCAGGAGGCGAAGCTGTCGGACATGGTCTGGTCCGTGCCAGAGATCATCGCGCATCTGTCGCGCTTTTACCGCCTTGCGCCAGGAGATCTTATCTATACCGGCACGCCTGCCGGCGTGGGGCCCGTGGTGCCGGGCTGCGCGCTGAGCGGCGCGATTGACGGGCTGGAGCCGATTACGCTGACCATCGCGAAATAGATGGATCTGCTCCGGTTTGCGGGCCGGGCATGAGTATTTTTGCCAAGATGAAGTTGCAGCACGGCGCCCCTGATTAGGGGGCGCCGTATCTGATTTAGTTGCTCTGGCTGAGGAGGCGGCGGGCGATGACCTGCGCCTGGATCTCGGCGGCGCCCTCGAAGATGTTGAGGATGCGCGCGTCGCACAGAATGCGGCTGATCTTGTATTCGAGCGCGAAGCCATTGCCACCGTGGATTTGAAGGCCATTGTCGGCAGCGGCCCAGGCGACGCGGGCGCCCAAGAGCTTGGCCATGCCCGCCTCGAGATCGCAGCGGCGCCCCTGATCCTTTTCCCAAGCCGAGAAATAGGTGAGCTGGCGCGCGACCATGATTTCGACCGCCATCATGGCCAGCTTGCCCGACACGCGGGGAAAGGCGATCAGCGGACCGCCGAACTGTTTGCGGTCTTGGGCGTATTGCATCGACACGTCGAGCGCCGATTGCGCGACGCCGACGGCGCGAGCCGCCGTCTGGATGCGGGCGCTCTCGAACGTCTCCATCAACTGCTTGAAACCTTTGCCTTCTTCGCCGCCCAAAAGGTTCTCGCCCTTGATGTGGAAGCCATCAAAGGCGATCTCGTATTCCTTCATGCCGCGATAGCCCAGCACTTCGATCTCGCCACCGGACATGCCCTCGGTGGGGAAGGGCGCCTCGTCCGTGCCGGGGGTTTTCTCGGCCAGGAACATCGACAGGCCCTTGTGATCGGTGCTGTCCGGGTCCGTGCGCGCCAGAAGGGTCATCATATGCGTGCGGGCGGCATGGGTGATCCATGTCTTGCTGCCGGTGACGCGGTAATCATCGCCGTCCTTTGCCGCGCGGGTGCGCAGGCTGCCGAGGTCCGAGCCGGTGTTCGGCTCGGTAAAGACCGCCGTCGGCAGGATTTCGGCGCTGGCGAGCTTGGGGAGCCAATGCGCCTTCTGGTCGTCGGTGCCGCCGCAGATGATCAGTTCGGCGGCGATCTCGCTGCGGGTGGCGAGAGAGCCGACGCCGATATAGCCGCGGCTCAGCTCTTCGGAGACAACGACCATGGACGCTTTGCTGAGGCCCAGCCCACCGAATTCTTCGGGGATGGTCAGACCGAAGACGCCCATCTCGGCCAGCTCCTCGATGATCTCCATCGGGATCAGCTCGTCCTTGAGGTGCCAGTCATGGGCATGAGGCTCGACCCGGTCGAGCGCGTAGCGGCGGAATTGCTCGCGGATCATCTCGAGCTCGTCATCGAGGCCGGAGCGGCCCACGGTGATCTCGGCGCTGCGTTCCTGCATCAGCTGGACGAGGCGGGTGCGCGCGGCCTGGGTATTTCCGTGCTGAGTCAGCGTCTGAACTTCGGGCGTCATCAGGTCGCGCATCTGGTCCTGGCTAAGGCCGATATCCTGAAGGCGAAGGATCTCGCCCTGGCTCATCGGGATGCCGCCGTAAATCTGCCAGAGATATTCGCCGAAGGCGATCTGGTGGATCAGCGCTTCGACCTCGCCGAACTGGCCCTCGGCTGTCAGCCTGTCGGCCCAGGCCTGCATCTGGCGCAGCGCCTCGGCGTAGGTGGCCAGCCACGCCAGGCCGTGCGCTGCGGTCTGATGGGCATCGACCTGAGCGCCCGACACGCGCCCCTCGACGGTAACGCGCGTGCGCAGGGCTTCTTTGGCGCTGGCCAGAATAGTGCCTACAGGCGCCAGAGACGCGCGCGTCAGATCGCTTAGCGCGTCCAGAAGAACGGTTTCTGCCGTCAGATCGATTTGTCCGTCATGGGCCATGTCAGCATCCTTTCGTATCTGCGTCTGTCCTAATCCCTTCGCAGGTGCAGCGCAACTATAAGTCCAAAGATGATGCGAAATTGTTCTAATCTTGCGCGTCAAAATAGCACACCTGGGCTGTGCAGGCCATTTCAACGCCACGCCATCAGGCGTATGGAGTGCGCTATGGACATCTTCGCCCCTCTCGGCCCGCCCGAACTTTGGATCTTTGCCTATGTGATCGCGCTCGCCGCGGGGATCATCAAGGGTGTCGTCGGCTTTGCGATGCCGCTCATCCTCTTGTCCGGGCTCAGCAGCTTTGTTGCGCCGGATCTCGCGCTGGCATGTCTGATCGTGCCAACTCTTCTGACCAATGCGTGGCAGGCCCTGCGCCAGGGGCCGCGCGCGGCGCTCCACTCTCTCAAGCGGTTCAAGCTGTTCCTTGTCTGCGGCGGGGCGGTGCTGCTTCTCAGCGCGCAACTGGTGCCGGTTTTGCCGGCTTCGGTACTTTTGCTGATCATCGCGGTGCCACTGCTGGCCTATGCGGGCACCTCGCTGGCGGGCCGTCCGCTGCGCCTGCCGCCGCGTCCGGGCCGCGGGGTCGAGGCGGGGATGGGTGCAGCTGCAGGGTTTATCGGCGGGCTGTCGGGCGTCTGGGGGCCGATCACCGTCGCGATGCTGACCGCGATGGAGACAGAGAAGCGCGAGCAGGTGCGCATCCAAGGCGTCATGTATGGCCTCGGTGCGCTGGCACTGGCGGCGGCGCATGTCACCTCGGGCGTGCTGAACGCGCAGACATTGCCCTTGTCGCTGGCGCTGGTCCCTCCGGCGCTATTGGGGATCTGGACGGGCTTTCAAATCCAGGACCGGATCGATCAGGCGCTCTTTAAACGGCTGACACTGTGGATCCTTCTATTAGCGGGTTTGAACCTGCTGCGCCGCGGCATCATCGCGCTTTGACTGCGAATCGGAGCAGGGCACCGGCCTGTACTGGCGGCGTGCCAGCAGCGGCTCGGGCCGCCGCCATATGCCAAGACGGCCGGCCAAATCTGCGCCAAGCCGCCTATTTTACGGATTCCGCTCGCAAATTCGTGCTTTCTGTTTTTGTTTTCCGGCAATCGACTTATAGTCACCACCAAGCCGCGATGGCATATAACATTCGACCGGGGGGCCACCGATGATCCGATCGGAACTGATTCAAAAGATCGCCGACGACAATCCACATCTCTACCAGCGCGACGTGGAGCGGATCGTGAATACTGTCTTCAACGAGATCACGGATGCAATGGCGGCGGGAAACCGGGTCGAGCTGCGCGGCTTTGGCGCATTCTCGGTGAAGAAGCGCGACGCGCGCGTCGGGCGGAACCCGCGGACTGGCGAATCCGTTCCTGTCGAAGAAAAACACGTGCCCTTCTTCAAGACCGGCAAGCTCTTGCGGGACCGCCTGAACGGAAAGTAATCAATGCGCTATATTCGCTATGCCTCGATCGCCATCTTCGCGCTGGCCCTGATCCTTATCGCCCTCGCGAACCGCGTCTACGTGCCCGTGCGGCTGGTCCCGGACGAGTTGTCGGGTTTCACCGCACTCAATCCGGCGCATGAGGTGCCGCTTTTCGTGGTGATCTTTGGCGCCATCCTGGCGGGCCTCGTGCTTGGATTCATCTGGGAATGGATCCGCGAGGCGGGTGAGCGGGCCGCCGCCGCACGCCAAGCGCGCGAAATGCAGCGCCTGCGCGCCGAGATCAAGCGCCTCAAGGCCGAAAAGCACGAGGGCAAGGACGAGGTTCTGGCCCTGCTCGACGGCAATAACTAGGCCCATGGGGCGCGACATTCGGATAAAGATGTGCGGCCTGCGCACTGCGGAAGATGTGGCGGCTGCGGCGGATGCTGGGGCGCATTACGTAGGCTTTGTCTTTTTCGAGCGTTCGCCCCGGAATGTGACCTTGGCCGAGGCCCGCGACATGGCGTTGGCCACGCCCGAGGGAATTGCCAAGGTTGCGCTGGTCGTGGATGCGGGTGATGCCGCGCTCGATGCGCTGATGGCGGATGTCCCGCTGGATATGCTGCAACTGCACGGTCACGAGTCGCCCGCGCGCGTAACCGAGATCAAGACGCGGTACGGGTTGCCGGTGATGAAGGCGATCGGCATCGCCGAGGCGCCCGATCTCGGGCAGATCGCCCTCTATTCGGGCGTCGCCGACCAGCTTTTGATCGATGCCAAGCCGCCCAAGGGCGCGGCCTTGCCCGGCGGCAATGCACTGGCCTTTGACTGGTCGTTGATTTCCGGGCGCCGGTGGACGCGGCCCTGGATGCTGGCTGGCGGGTTGACCCCGGATAACGTCGCCGAGGCGATCCGGCGCACGGGCGCGCAGCAGCTCGACGTCAGCTCGGGGATCGAGAGCGCGCCTGGCGTCAAGAACCCAGACCTCATGCGCGCCTTCGCCGCAGCTGCGCGCAGCTGACGGAATTTAGCTGGAAAACCCGGCCCGCCTCACATATCCATCGGTCAACGCGTCAGGAAAGGCTTGCCAAATGAACGACCTCTTCAACAGCTTCATGACCGGACCCGATGAAAAGGGCCGTTTCGGAGATTTCGGTGGCCGTTTCGTCAGCGAGACGTTGATGCCGCTCATTCTCGAGCTGGAAGAGCAGTATGAGCACGCCAAGACCGACGACAGTTTCTGGGCGGAAATGCACGACCTTTGGACCCACTACGTCGGTCGCCCCAGCCCGCTGTATTACGCCGAGCGGATGACCGAGAAACTGGGTGGCGCCAAGATTTACCTCAAGCGCGACGAGCTGAACCATACGGGCGCCCACAAGATCAACAACGTGCTGGGCCAGATCATCCTCGCCCGCCGCATGGGCAAGACGCGTATCATCGCCGAGACGGGCGCAGGCCAGCACGGCGTGGCAACAGCCACCGTTTGCGCCAAGTTTGGCCTGAAATGCATCGTCTATATGGGCGCGCATGACGTCGAGCGGCAAAAGCCCAACGTCTTTCGCATGCGTCTACTGGGGGCCGAAGTGGTGCCGGTGACCTCCGGTCGCGGAACGCTGAAGGATGCAATGAACGACGCGCTGCGCGACTGGGTGACCAACGTACGCGATACGTTTTATTGCATCGGCACGGTGGCCGGCCCGCACCCCTATCCCGCGATGGTCCGCGATTTCCAGAGCATCATCGGCAAAGAAGCCAAGGAACAGATGCACGCCGCCGAGGGGCGGCTGCCCGACACGATCATCGCCTCGATCGGCGGCGGCTCAAACGCGATGGGCCTCTTCTATCCGTTCCTCGACGACAAGGACGTGAACATCATCGGTGTCGAAGCTGGCGGGCGCGGCGTGAATGACAAGATGGAGCATTGCGCGTCCCTGACAGGGGGGCGCCCGGGGGTGCTGCACGGCAACCGGACATACCTGCTTCAGGACGATGACGGTCAGATCCTCGAGGGCTATTCGATCTCTGCCGGTCTCGATTATCCCGGCATTGGGCCGGAGCATAGCTGGCTCCACGATATCGGCCGCGCGAAATACGTCTCCATCACCGACAAGGAGGCGTTGGAAGCGTTCCAGTTCAGCTGCGCGCTTGAAGGGATCATTCCGGCCCTCGAGCCCAGCCATGCCTTGGCTCATGTCATGAAGATCGCGCCCGATCTGCCCAAGGATCACTTGATGATCATGAATATGTGCGGGCGCGGCGACAAAGACATTTTTACCGTGGCCAAGCATCTCGGCTTCGGCATGGAAGAAAAAGACTGACGGTATCATGATCCGGCGCGGCGCATGTGGCCGGTGCCGGATTTTGAGTATTTTTGCCAAGATGAAAGTCGAAGTCCACCCCGCCGTTCGGCAGGCCCATTTTGGCGCGGGACGGCGGGGCTTCACCTTGGACGGCCATCGGCTCTCCAGCCTGTACCGCACAGAAAGGCTAGCCGCATTAACCTTAATGCGCGGTTAAGTCCGAATTCATCTTGGCAAAAATACTCATCGGACGGTCAAAGCCGCCGCGCGAGGTTAGCGTGTCGGCTGCGGCTCATCGCCGCGATAGTCGTAAAAACCGCGCCCCACCTTGCGGCCCAGCCACCCGGCCTCGACATATTTTGTCAGCAGGGGGCAGGGACGGTATTTGGTGTCTGCCAGCCCGTCATGCAGCACATTCATGATGGCGAGGCATGTATCCAGCCCGATGAAATCGGCCAGTTCCAGCGGACCCATCGGATGGTTCGCGCCCAGCTTCATCGACTGGTCGATCGAGCGGACGTTGCCGACGCCCTCATAGAGCGTATAAACCGCCTCGTTGATCATCGGCATAAGGATGCGGTTGACGATGAAACCCGGGAAATCCTCGGCTGAAGCCGCAGTCTTACCCAGTTTCTGCACCACGGCAAGGCAGGCGTCATAGGTGGGTGCATCAGTGGCGATTCCTCGGATCAGTTCCACCAGGCTCATCACCGGCACAGGGTTCATGAAGTGAAACCCCATGAATTTCTCGGGCCGGTCCGTGCGGCTGGCGAGGCGGGTGATCGAAATCGAGGAGGTGTTCGATGTCAAAATCGTATCGGGTCCCAGATGCGGCACCAGATCCTCGAAGATCGCCTGCTTGACCGTCTCGCGCTCGGTCGCCGCCTCGATGATCAGGTCGTTCTTGCCCAGGTCCGTCAGGGTCAGTGTTGTTTTGACGCGGTCCAACGCGCCGTCCATATCGGCTTGGCTGATCTTTTCGCGGCTGACCTGCCGCTCGAGATTGCGGCGCATCGTGGCCATCGCAGCGTCAAGCGCGTCCTGGCTGACATCGGTCATCGTTACGTCATATCCGGCCACCGCCATAACATGCGCAATGCCATTGCCCATCTGCCCTGCGCCGACGATGCCGATTGTCTGGATGTCCATGCCCGTGTGCCCCGCTTGCGAATTCGGCGTCACAATAGGCCTTGGGGCAGGGGGGCCGCAAGGGGCGGACAGCGGAGGCGATCCGCGAAAGGTTTAAATGAATTCACGCTTTAGTCATTTCTAAAGGGATTGCGCCGATTCTCGTCCTCGGGTGAACTTTTTGGTGGGAAAAATGGCTTATGAAAAGCTGGAGGCGACGCCTCTTGATTACATGCCGTGCCGGTATGGCACGTCAAAACTTCTCTTTCGCGGCCCTGCGCGCGACCTTGAGGGGCGCTACATCGCCTTTCTGGGCGGGACCGAGACTTACGGCAGGTTCATTCAGCGCCCGTTTCCGGCGCTGGCGGAGGATGCACTGGATCTGACCTGCGTCAATCTGGGCTGGCCGAATGCCGGGCTCGATGTTCTGCTGCACGATAGCGAGATTCTAAGAACCGCGACCCGGTCCGAACTGGTGGTCCTGCAGGTGCTGGGTGCGCAAAATATGTCGAACCGATATTTTACGGTGCATCCACGCCGCAATGATCGGTTCGTGCAGGCTTCGGCGCTCTTGCGCGGCATCTTTCCCGAGGTGGATTTCACCGAGTTTCACTTCACGCGCCATATGCTGGGCTGTCTGGCACTGCTGGCGCCGGACCGATTTACCGTGGTGAGGCGCGAATTGCAGGATGCGTGGATTGCGCGAATGAAGCTGGTACTCAGCCGGATCGATGCGCCTGTGCTGCTCTTGTGGATGTCGGCACATCCGCCGCAGGACTGTGCGAATGAGCCCGCGATTGGTGCGGATCCGGCATTCGTGACACGCCGCATGCTGAGGGCCGTCACGGGGACGCGCGTGCAGCTTGTTGATGCGACGCTGAGTGCGCAAGCATTGGGGCAGGGCAGCAAGGGGATGATGCATTCCCAATTCGACGCGAATGCGGCGGCTGAATTGCCGGGCCCGGCGGCACATGCCGAGGTGGCGCAGCGTCTGATCGATGCAATCAAGGCCCAAGGCAAGCGATAGGCGCCCATGCGAAAAGAGAACGGCCCGCCTGTGAAATCCACGGGCGGGCCGGTCCATGCGCCTTCTACAGGCGCAGATTATGTGCCGTTTCTCAGCTGAGCTTGTTGGTCAGGTCCGGAACTGCCTCGAAAAGGTCGGCGACAAGGCCGTAATCGGCAACCTGGAAGATCGGCGCCTCTTCGTCCTTGTTGATTGCAACGATAATCTTGCTGTCCTTCATACCGGCAAGATGCTGAATCGCGCCCGAGATGCCAACGGCGACATAAAGGTCCGGCGCGACGACTTTGCCGGTTTGGCCGACCTGCCAGTCGTTGGGCGCGTAGCCCGAATCGACGGCCGCGCGGCTGGCGCCGACGGCGGCGCCAAGCGCGTCCGCCAGCTTTTCGATCATGGCAAAATCATCTTTGCTGCCGACACCGCGCCCGCCCGAGACGACAACGCCTGCCGAGGTCAGCTCGGGACGATCAGAGGCCGCGACCTTGTCTTCGACCCATTCCGACAGGCCCGGGTTATCGCTGGCCGAAATCGTCTCGATCTGTGCGTTGCCACCCTCTTCGGCGGCATCGAAGGTTGAGGTGCGGAAGCTGATGACCTTCTTGCCATCGGTCGATTTGACAGTCTGGATCGCGTTGCCCGCGTAAATCGGACGCTCGAACGTGTCACCGGACACGATTCCCGACACGTCAGACAGCACCATCACGTCCAACAGCGCGGCGACGCGCGGCAGCACGTTCTTGGCGTCGGTCGTGGCGGGTGCGACGATGTGTTCGTAATCACCGGCCAGTGACACGATAAGCGCCGCCGTCGGCTCGGCCAGACGGTGGCCCAGGGATGCGTCCTCAGCCACGAGCACTTTCGATATGCCTTTGATCTTGGATGCTGCTTCGCCCGCGGCGGCGGCAGAGGCGCCACAGCAAAGCGCGGTCACATCGCCCAGCTGGGCGGCGGCGGTCACAGCCTTGGCGGTGGCGTCCATCGCCAATTCGCCATCGGTCACTTCGGCAAGGAGAAGAACAGCCATTACACAGCCCCCGCTTCTTTGAGTTTCGATACCAGCTCGTCGACCGAGCCAACAATTTCGCCAGCCTTGCGCGCCTCGGGCTCTTTCGTTCCGGTGACTTGCAGGCGGGGTGTGACATCGACGCCGTAATCGGCGGCGGTTTTCTCATCCAAAGGCTTTTTCTTGGCCTTCATGATGTTCGGAAGGGATGCGTAGCGCGGCTCGTTCAGGCGCAGATCGACGGTGATGATGGACGGCATCGTGACCTTGATCGTCTGGAGACCGCCATCCACCTCGCGCGTGACGACAGCGTGATCGCCGTCGATATCCAGTTCGGAGGCGAAGGTGCCCTGCGACCAGCCCAGAAGCGCCGACAGCATCTGGCCGGTGGCGTTCATGTCGTTGTCGATGGCCTGCTTGCCCGCGATGACGAGGCCGGGCTGCTCTTCTTCGACGATCGCCTTGAGGATCTTGGCGACGGCCAGAGGCTCGATATCGGTGTTCACATCCTCGCTCGCCACGACCAGGATTGCGCGGTCGGCGCCCATGGCCAGCGCGGTGCGAAGCGTTTCCTGCGCCTGCTTGACCCCGATCGATACGGCGATCACCTCGTCAGCCTTGCCGGACTCTTTCAGGCGGATCGCCTGCTCGACGGCGATCTCGTCAAACGGGTTCATCGACATTTTAACATTGGCCAGATCGACGCCGCTCCCATCCGCCTTGACGCGGACTTTCACGTTATAGTCGATCACGCGTTTGACAGGTACGATCACCTTCATTGCATCATCTCCCTAGGATTGGCGAGGCCCGTCATCGGGGCCCCTCGCATACAGTCTCACCGGAGTGATATAGAAGCCAAGCCGGGGAAAACAGCGCAAAATCGTCGCGTCCGGGCCCGCTTGCGGCGCGCGGGCAGAGCGGTTGCGACGGAGCCGTGTTTTCCGCGCGGAAAACGGGCGCTGAAAACATGTGATTTCAGAGCGAAGCCCGGCCGCGCCGCTGGACTTAGCGGTTTGCGCCCGGAACCCAGAGCACGTCATCCTTGCCGGAATTGTTGGCCATGCGGCCCGCCACGAAGAACCAGTCGCTGAGGCGGTTGAGATACATCACGGCGGCGGCATTGACGGGCTCCACCTCGGCCAGCTCGGTCGCCAGGCGCTCGGCGCGCCGGCTGACCGTGCGGCACAGGTGCAGGTAGGCGGCGAGGGAAGATCCGCCCGGCAGGATGAAGCTGCGCAGCGGCTCGAGCTGCTCGTTCATCGCGTCGATCTCGGCCTCCAGCCGGTCGACCTGGCTCTGGGCCATGCGCAGCGGCGGATATTCGGCCTCGGCATCCTTTTCCATGCCGGGACGGCAAAGGTCGGCGCCAAGGTCGAACAGATCGTTCTGGATGCGCGCCAACGCGTCATCCGTCTCGCCCGTTGCGTGCAGGCGCGCCATGCCCAGCGTCGCGTTAACCTCGTCAACAGTGCCGTAAGCCATGACACGCGCCGAATGCTTGGCCACGCGGCTGCCATCGCCGAGGGCCGTATCGCCCTTGTCGCCGGTGCGGGTGTAGATCTTGTTCAGCACGACCATCGTCATTGCCCTCCGAATTGCTTGTGAATAGTGACGAAAGCCAGGATCACGATGACCGCCCCGAACTGTGCATAGATGCGCCAGCGCATGAACTTGTTCGCCCGCTTGCCGTTCTCCGCGCCCTCCTTGCCAAAGGTGCTGATGCCGAGCGCCAGAATAAGCGCGACGCCCAGGCAAGCGGCGGCGACGAGCAGGAAAAGCGGATCTTTGAGCATGAAAGCCTCCGGGTAGCGTGTTTGGAGCGCATGTAGACCGTATCGCGGCAAAGGCGAAAGGGAAATGCGCTGAGGCCAAAGAATGGCAGCATCTCAGGCCTTGGCCCGCGCCTTAAGCCTTGGAGAGAATCCAATCGAGCGCGCGGGTCGGCAAAATGCGCCGTGCGGCGCCCATGACATGGGTGGGCACGGTGACGGCATAGCGGGCGCGGGGGCGCCGCGCCTCGACCGCATGGATCAGTTTGCGTGTAACGGCGGCGGGCGGCAGCTCGAACGTGTCGGGGCCGGTTTCGGCGTAGAGACGCTTTTGCAGACCGGCGCGATAATCAGCCTCGCGCGCAGAGTTTTCCCAGTCGATCCAACGCTCGAAATGCGGGATCGAGTTTTGCCGGATGCGCGACGTCACGGGGCCGGGCTCGATCAGCGAAACATGAATTCCCGTGCCACGAAGCTCGATCCGCATCGTATCGGTCAATCCTTCAACGGCGAACTTGGTGGCGTTATAGGCGCCGCGCCACGGCAGCGTAACGAGGCCTAGAACCGACGAGCATTGTACAATGCGTCCCGCTTTCTGGGCGCGCATGACGGGGATCACCCGGCGCGTCAGATCGTGCCAGCCAAAGAGATTGGCCTCGAAAATCTCGCGCAGGGCGCCAGTGGGCAGATCCTCGACAAGGCCGGGGCAGGCATAGGCGCCATTGTTGAACAGCGCATCCAGCCGCCCATCCGTGGCGTCCAGAACTTCGGTCAGACCCGCGGCCATGCTGGCCTCGTCCGCATAGTCGATGCGTGGGCTTTCAAAGCCTTCCGCCTGCATCCGAACGCAGTCTTCCTCCTTGCGGCAGGCAGCAAATACGCGCCATCCACGCGCTTTCAGCCCATGCGCCGCGTCATAGCCGATACCCGATGAACACCCGGTGATGAGAATTGCGCGCTGTGCGCTAGCCTTGGGGGACGTCAAATCAATTGGCCGCCGTCACCAGCCAGTCGGCCATCCATCCGGTTTGGCCGGTATCCAGATCGCGCAACTCGACCCAAGCGCCACGGCGGCCCAGAATTTCGACATCCGTGCCGCGCGTCAGCTGATCGACTTTCGCGAAATCCGTGCCGGGGCCGCTGCGCATATTGGCGCGGTCGCCTGCGATGCTGCGGATGTCGGTGGCGGTCTGCTGCGGCGCAGCGCTCTGCGTGGAAATGACGGCGCGGTCGATGGGGGTGTTGCGCACGTCCGCCACAAGGGTCTCGGCATCAAAGCTGCCGATCCCTTCGAGGCCACGGATCTCGCCGGCATTGCCGCCATTGAGAGGCTGCGAGGCGGAGGCGAGGGTAATGCCGAAGCCGCCCAGCTCATCCTCTGATACGCCAGACAGGCCCGCAAAGGTCACAGGCGCAGCGCGCTTGGTGCCGCGCATTTCGGTTGCGGGCTTCGCGCGTTCTGCTTTGGCGACGACTTCGGTGGATGCCTTCGGCGCTTGTTCAGGTTCGGCCGCCGCGACGCGTGTCAACTCTGACAGATCAAGCGCGGGCGCGAACAGAGGCTTGTCCGCCATGGCCACCTGCAGCGAATTGGGCGCGGGCGCATAATCGGCGCCGCCGCTGACCTCGTAGAAGGCAAGCCCGAGAAACGCGAAACTGACCATGATGAAACGCCACATAACCGTGCAACCCCCATTGCATATTTCAAAGGCGCCAAAGCCGTGACACCTGTCAGGGGGCAAGGCAATCTTGGCCCCCGAATTTGTCATCGGCAAGCAATTGCCGATAACGCATTTACCACTTTACACGATTCGGCACGGGTCCGAACGGAAAAGAGCCTGCCGCGCTGCGAGATGCGCTTTACGTGCAAACACGCCACGGCTATCACCGCGAGCATGAGCGATGACATCAAAGATCCCGGCGCGCCGGATGGCGATACGCCGCCCGCGCCCCAGCCGTCCGAAACTCTGCGCCGTGCAATCGGCGACAGGTACCTGACCTACGCGCTCAGCACGATCATGCACCGGGCACTGCCGGACGCGCGGGACGGGCTAAAGCCTGTGCATCGCCGGATCCTCTATGCAATGCGCGAGCTGCGGCTAAGTTCCACCGGTGGCTTCAGAAAGTCGGCCAAGATTTCGGGCGATGTGATGGGTAACTATCACCCGCACGGTGATGCCGCGATTTATGATGCCATGGCCCGCCTCGCGCAGGATTTCGCGGTGCGCTATCCGCTGGTCGACGGGCAGGGCAATTTCGGCAATATCGACGGGGATAACCCTGCCGCGGCGCGATACACCGAAGCACGCATGACCGCCGCCGCCGAGGCGCTGCTGGACGGGCTGAGCGAGAACGCCGTCGACTTCCGCGACAATTACGACGGGACCCTGACCGAGCCGGTCGTTCTGCCTGCGAGCTATCCCAACCTGTTGGCCAACGGGTCCAGCGGCATCGCCGTGGGCATGGCCACCAATATCCCGCCGCACAACATCTCGGAGCTGGTCGATGCCTGCCTGCATCTGATCAAGGTGCCCGATGCGCGCGACGATACGCTGCTGAACTACGTGCCCGGCCCCGATTTTCCGACCGGCGGCGTCATCGTCGAGCCGCCCGAGAGTATCGCGCAGGCCTATCGCACCGGGCGAGGCAGTTTTCGCCTGCGCTGCAAATGGGAGATCGAGGATCTGGGCCGCGGCCAGTGGCAGATCGTCATCACGGAGATCCCCTATCAGGTGCCGAAATCGCGCCTGATCGAGAAGATCGCCGAGCTGATCCAGCTGAAGAAAGTGCCGATCCTGGGCGACGTACGCGACGAGAGCGCCGACGATATCCGCCTCATCCTCGAGCCTCGCAGCAAGAATGTGGCGCCCGAGGTCTTGATGGGCATGATGTACCGAAACTCCGACCTCGAAGTCAGATTCTCTCTTAACATGAATGTGTTGATCGACGGAGTTACACCAAAAGTCTGCTCGATGAAGGAGGTGCTGCGCGCCTTCCTCGACTTCCGCCGCGAGGTGCTGCAGCGCCGCTCGGTCTATCGGATGGAGAGGATCGACCACCGGCTGGAAGTGCTGGAAGGGCTTATCGTCGCCTTCCTGAACCTCGACCGCGTGATCGACATCATCCGCTATGACGACGCGCCCAAGGCCGCGCTGATGCGCGAGGATTGGGGCCGCGAGTTCGTGCGCGCGACAAACGAGGCCGATTACGTCCCCCCCGCCGAGGGTGGCGAGGACGGGCTGACCGATCTGCAGGCGGAATCGATCCTGAACATGCGCCTGCGGAGCCTGCGCCGTCTCGAAGAGATCGAGCTGCTGAAAGAGCAAAGCGCCCTGATGGAAGAGCGCGCCGCGCTGGAAGATCTGCTGGAGCGGCCCGAGCTGCAATGGGACGCCATCGCGGACCAGCTGCGCGAGGTCAAGAAGACCTTCGGCAAGGGCTATGTCCACGGGCCGCGCCGCACGCAATTTGCGGAGGCCGGCGAGGTCGAGGATGTGCCGCTGGAGGCGATGATTGACCGCGAGCCGATCACCGTGGTGTGCAGCCAGATGGGCTGGATCCGGGCAATGACCGGCCATATCGACCTGACCCGCGAGCTGAAATTCAAGGATGGCGACGGGCCGCGATTCCTTTTCCATGCCGAGACGACGGATCGCCTCTTGGTCTTTGCCTCGAACGGGCGGTTCTACACGGTGCCGGCCGCCAACCTGCCCGGCGGGCGCGGCATGGGCGAGCCCCTGCGCCTGATGGTCGATCTGCCGAACGAGGCCGAGATCGTCGATATCCTGATCCACCAGCCAGGCCGCAAACTGCTCCTGGCCTCCTCGGCGGGCGACGGCTTTGTCGTGCCCGAGGACGAGGTGGTGGCCCAGACGCGCAGCGGCAAGCAGGTTCTGAACGTGCGCGCACCCGCTCGCGCGATGGTGTGCAAGCCGGTGACGGGTGATCACGTCGCCGTTGTGGGCGAAAACCGCAAAGTGTTGATTTTTGCACTGTCCGAGCTGCCGGAAATGGGGAGGGGCAAGGGCGTAAGGTTGCAAAAGTACAAGGATGGCGGGCTGAGCGATGCCGCGACCTTTGTCTTGGAGGCCGGTCTGACATGGCTGGATCCGGCGGGGCGCACCCGCACCGAAACGGCGCTGGACGAATGGACGGCCAAGCGCGCCAGTTCGGGTCGGATGGCGCCGCGCGGCTTCCCAAGGGACAACAAGTTTAATTGAAGTACGTGCTCTAAGTCTCTGACGGCGTGCAGAAAATCAGTTTGTTCCCGGCGGGGTCGGTAATGCTCATGTCCTTGAAGCCCCAAGGCTGATCCTGCACGCCGGGGCGCGCGAACTTATACCGCTTGGCATTGAGCGCGGCGCAGTAGGCCTCGACATCTTCCACCTCGATGCGCAGCGCCGCACCGGGTGTGGCATCGCCATGATGCTCCGACACATGCAGCACGCAATCGCCCAGCCTCAGCGACAGGTAAAGCGGGGCATCGACGTCGAAGCGGTGCTCGAACTCCACATCGAAGCCAAGGAAATCGACGTAGAACGCCCGCGCCGCAGCCTCGTCGAAGCTGCGCAGGATCGGGATCGGGGGCCGCATTCGCATCAGAACATCCTTTGCCTCTCGGATACGCCTTCAGCGGCGCCTAGGCCACGGTGCCGCGCGGCGCGGCGCGCTGTCAATCCCGGCGGGCAATCCCCGCACGCCCGAGGCATTTCGCGGGCTGGACAGGTGCGGTCCGGCTGCGATACTGCCGCCGGATGGATTTGGGCGGCTGCGTCCGCGATGAGGCAGACATATGAGCACGGCGCTGAACGGCGAGTATCACGGCAAGGCGGCGCCCCTCTTCTGGCTGGGCGTGCGCACGGCCATGCTGACCGCCGTGACGCTGGGCATCTATCGGTTCTGGGCCAAGACGCGGATCCGCCGCCATATCTGGTCCAGCGTCGCCGCCGATGGGGACGCGTTCGAATATACCGGCACGGGGCTTGAGAAATTCCTGGGTTTTCTGGCCGCCATCGTGATTTTGGCGCTCTATCTTGGCGCGGTTCAGATGGTCCTCTTTTATTTCGGGCTCAGCCTCTTTGGCACGGCCGAGACGCAGGCGCAGGCGTTTTTGCAATTCGGCGCGCTCAGCATCACGTCGATCGCGGTCCTGCCGCTGATCTTCTTCGCGCAATATCGCGCGCGACGCTACCAGATGGGGCGCACCCGCTGGCGCGGCGTGCGCTTTGGCGTGCTGCCGGGCGCCTGGGGCTATGTCTGGCGCGCGATGGCCCATTGGGCGGTGACGATCCTCAGCCTTGGCCTCCTCTGGCCGCGCATGACCTTCTGCCTCGAGAAATACAAGGTGGACCGCAGCTGGTACGGTGATGCCCCCTTTCATCAGGGCGGGCGCTGGCAAGAGCTTTATCCTGCGATGAAGCATCTTTTCATCGGGGCCGGGCTGATGGTGCTGTCCGTGATTTTCGGCTTCGCCGAGGTTTATGTGATGGCCGGGCTTTGGGGCGCGCTTGGCGTGGTCTGGGCGCTGGTGGGCATTCTGTCTTACCGGGTCAACAGCTTTGCCTATCTCGCGCGGCACCTGACGCTGGGGGACGGGCGCATCGGCTTTGACGCCGCGCCCGAGACTTGGGCCATCCTGTGGCAGATCGTCGGCGGCTCGCTTCTGGTGTCGTTCGGGACGGGCCTTGCCTTTGCAATTTTGGGCCTGATTCCTGCCGCATTGGCCTTCATGGAGGTGATTTCGCTGAGGGTTCTGATTGTGCCGACCGTGCTGGCCTATCTTCTGGCGATGGCGATCTCCTCGTCCCTCTACCTCACTTGCGTTGCGCAGCCCGTGCTGCGCCACGTGACCGCGCGCTGCCGCCTTACGGGGGCCGATGCGCTGGGCGATGTGCGCCAGCGCGAAGCGGATGGCGATACGGATGCCGAGGGCTTTGCCGATGCGCTGGATATCGGGGGGGCGTTCTGATGCTTCCCTCTCCTGCACGCTATTACGACGGCACCAGCGCCGCGCGGCGCGACGTACGCGTGATGCTGGCCGAGGGCGGCGGCGCGCTGACCATCCTTGGTGGGGCCGAGGGCATGCGGGAGGATTGGCCGCTGCCGATGCTGCGTGCGCTGCCGGGGCAGGCGGTGCCAAGGCAATTGGTGCTGACGCTTTACCAGCCTCAGAACACGCGCGACGCGATGCCGCTATCACCCGCCCGGCTGACCATTCGGGACCCCGAGCTGATCGCGGCCTTGCGCGCCCGATGCCCGCGCCTGATGCGGCGCGAGCGGCGCCCCCGCGCCACCGGGCGCATCCTCAAGCGTGGCGGTCTGGCCGTGGGGGCGGTGGCGATGATGCTCTTCGTGATCCTGCCGCGCATGGCCGACACGCTGGCCACGCTTTTGCCGATCGAGCGCGAGGTGGCGTTTGGCCGCGCCGTGGTCAGCCAGATCGAAATGGCGCTGGGCGCTGCGGATCTGGGCGCGCTCGATTGCGATGCGCCCGCGGGTCGCGATGCGCTGGATCTGATGGTGGCCCGACTGAGCGATGGGACCGACCTCAGCTATGATCTGCAGATCAAGGTGCTCAATCACCCGATGGTCAACGCCTTTGCCGCGCCCGGCGGGCATGTGGTGCTGATGCGCGGCCTCTTGGACGAGGCGAGTGGCCCCGATGCCGTCGCCGCCGTGCTGGCCCATGAGATCGGCCATGTGGAGGCGCGCGACGCCACGCGCCATGCGCTGCGCGCCGCCGGTTCGGCGGGCCTCTTGTCGATGGTGATGGGCGACGTGACCGGGGGCGCCGCTGCCGTTTTCCTCGGCGAGCAGGTGCTGCAAGCCAGCTACACGCGCGAGGCCGAGACCGAGGCGGACCTCTTTGCCCTCGGCATGCTGGGCCGCGCCGGCGTCAGCAGCCAGGGCATGGCGGATTTCTTTGACGGGCTGGCCGAGGAGGAGGGCGATATCGCGCTGCCCGGATACCTTTCGAGCCATCCGGTCAGCGCCGCGCGCGCCGATCGGGCGGCGGCCCATGCGGACGGGCAGTCGGGCACGCAGCCCATACTGGACGCGGCTGCGTGGCAGGATCTGCAATCCATCTGCGATGGCGGCTGAGAGACACCTGCCGAAACGCATTGCGCCCGCCGGATTCCCTCCGGCGGGCGCTATGGCAATGTCAGCGCGACGCGGAGATCATTCCAGCGTGTTGCCCTGCTTGATCACACCGGTGCCGGCGCTCTCGCCGTTCTGGAACCACTCCAGCTGATCGCCGTCGATCTCGGCGGCATAGCAGCCGAAGTCGGTGCCGGGATAGCAGACGCCCTCATCGGTGATCTCGTAGGTGCCGCCGCCGGTGGCGTCCTCGTAGGTGCCGTCTTCGGCGAAGTAGCTGGCATAGCCGCCCCCGCCCATATCGCCCATGAACGTATTGCCGACGAGCGCCGCGCGCAGCTCATCCGCGCTGGACGCGGCGAGTGCACCGGTCGTCATGGCGCCCAGCGTGAGGGCCGCGGCCATTGCCGTGCGGGTCAGTGTGGATAGGGTCATTGAACGTCTCCTTGTTGAAGTGCAGTTGTCGAAACTAGAGCGCGGGGCAGGCTGCATGGCAATCCCGCTTGGCGCTGGCCCTTGGGGCATGCGCGCTTATTCGCCGCCGCCCTCACAGCGGCTCGGCCTGAAGCCAGACACCGCCCTCGGGCCGAAGGGTCAGGATCATCACCGGCTCAGGGGCCTTGCCTGTCACAGGCGTGAACCGGAACCGATTCAGCAGCGTGCCGAGGATGATCACCGCCTCCTGAAGCGCGAAACTGGCGCCGATGCAGATGCGCGGCCCGTCGCCGAAGGGCAGGTAGGCGTAGCGCTGAAGGTCCTTGCGCGTCTCGAACCGCTCGGGGCGAAAGGCGTCGGGCGCGTCCCACAGCTGATGGTGGCGGTGGAGCGCATATATCGGCACGATTACCGTGTCGCCGCGGCTGATCTTGCGCCCGCAAAGCGTATCGTCGGCCAAAGCACTGCGCGAGACCATGGCGGCGGGCGGATAAAGCCGCAGCGCCTCGTCCGCGATCATGCGGATATAGGGCAGATTGGCCACATCCGCGCCCGTCACCGGCCCGTCGCCGCAGACGCGGCGCAGCTCCTCGCGCGCCTTGTCCTGCACGCGCGCGTCAAAGGCGCATAGATAGAGCGACCAGGCCAGCGTCAGCGCCGTCGTCTCGTGCCCCGCGACGATGAAGGTCAGCAGATTGTCGCGCAGCTCGGCGGTGTTCATGCGGCGCTTGGTTTCGGGATCTTCACCCTCCAAGAGGAGATCGAGAAGGTCCGGCACGCCCTCGGGTCCGCGCTTGCGCCGGGCCTCGACGGCGTCATCGGCGACGCGTTTCATGTCGCGCATCGCGCCAGCGGATACCATGCGGCCCGGACGCGGCACCCAATCCGGCAAGCCCAGGATGTCAAAGAGCGAGATCTTGCCCGCCTCGGAAATGTAGGCGTCGATGGCCTGATGCACGCCGTCGGAATCGAAGCTGCCATCGCCGGAAAAGGTCACATCCGCGATGACGTCGAAGGTGGTGCGCACCATGTCCTCGGCCATGTCGACGGCGCGGTTTCCGGCGCCTGCGATCCGCTCGGCGCTGCGCTCGGCGGCGGCGGTCATGATCGGCGCGAGGTTCATAACATTGCGATGCGAAAAGACGGGCGCCGCCGCGCGCCGCTGCCAGCGCCACTCGGCGCCCTCGGCGATGAACATGCTTTCACCGATGGCAGGGCGCAGCAAGTTCTTGGTGACGATGGATTTGGGGTAATTGGCCTCATTCTCCAGCAGGACGCGGCGCAGCGCGCCGGGGTCCATCACCATGTGCCACCGCTTGCCGGTGCGCCCCGACACCATCGGCTGGCGCGTGGCGATGTCGGGAATGATGCTCAGGACATTGCGGCGCGCGGCCTTCAAGCTGCCGAGGATGCCGACCGGTTCGGTGATCAGCGGCACGCGAACCGGAAGGGTTGGGGGAGGGGATGCCATGTCGTTCATACCCTCTTAAGTAGGGGCCGCCGCGCCCGCGGCAATCGCGCGCTGGGCGCATTTCGTTGCGAAGGGAGGCGGTCTGCGCTATCGCAGGCGCAGATTATCTTTGTAAACCACGTCAGGACCGCTGCCCATGACCCGCATCTTCGCTCTTTTCTGCCTCGTGATTTCGGTGGCCGCCTGCACCAATCCCAACGATCTGGACGAGGCGCCGGCCCCCTTGGGCGATTTCGCGCTGGGCCATAACGTTGTGGTCACGCCGAATATCACCAAGGGACCCGCCTCGCGCGACGCATCCGATGAAGAGTGGATTGCCGCGATGAAACAGGCCGTGGACGAGCGGTTCAGCCGCTACGACGGTGACAAGCTCTATCACCTTGGCATTTCCATCGAGGGCTATGTGCTGGCCGTGCCGGGTGTCCCGCTGGTCGCCTCGCCGAAATCGGCGCTGATCTTCAACGTCACCGCATGGGACGACGCCGCCGGCAAGAAGCTGAACGACAAGCCCGAGCAGATCACGGTGATCGAGTCCTTCTCGGGCGAAACGGTGCTGGGATCGGGCCTGACCCAGTCCAAGGAAGAGCAGATGCGCAATCTCAGCCGCAACGCGGCCAAATTGATCCAGAACTGGCTGGTGCGTCAGAAATATCAAGAGGATTGGTTCGGCGGCACGGATGCAGACAAGGTCATGGCCGCGCGATCCAAAGCCGCCGCCAGGGCCGCCGCGCCGGCAGTCGCCGCGACGGAACCTGCCGGGGATGCAGAGAGCTGATTTTTGTGCGCAGCACGGCCAATTATCCGCGATTGACGGCTTGATTCCTGCGCGCCCGTCGCGTAATCGGTCCACCAACGTAGGGGTATAGCTCAGCTGGTAGAGCGACGGTCTCCAAAACCGTAGGTCCCGGGTTCGAGCCCTGGTGCCCCTGCCATTTTCCAAAGACTAGATGCCAATCATCGCGCACCGGCAGCGACGTTGGCGTCCGTGTTTCATCTTAGCTCAAACACTCTCGCCGAAGGCGTTGCCGTCGTTGGCACATTGCGTGCCATGTCCCGGACTGCGCTAAAGATGAACGCAATTCCGCCACGCTTGCCACAATTTTGCCCGAATCGTGCCCTATACAAATCTCATTCGGTGGACTGACGAGGAATCGTCGCATCGAATTCGCGTGGGGGCGCGATGTATAGGGTGATGCTGCAATGGCATTTTCGGATGACCTGACGACGACATATGTGCCTGCGAATGCGTTGAGGCCCGGCTTGCGACTCAAGCCGTTGGAATCGCGCCGGGCCGAACTATCGGAAACCGAGATTGATGACGTGATCGCGCGGACATTGGCCGCAGAACGCCAAGCCGAGGCGCGCGCTGCCTTGCCTGCGATCGCCAGCCAGGAAGAGATAACCGGCACGGCTGGGCGGAGGTCCCGCCACGCGGCGCGCGAGCGCAGCGCGGCCGAGGTGCGCATGGCCCGTCTTGACATCGAATACGGCGAAAAAGAGTCTCGCCGCACGGCGCAGCCGTCGGGTGCGCCGGTCGAGGATCTGAGGCCCAAATTCGGATGGGTTGCATCGCGCCTCGGCCGCTGGCCGCGCAGAATATTGCTGGGCACAACCGTCATTGCCGCTGCGTGGATTTGGCCTTGGCTTCTGCTGACGGTCTTGGGGACGGGGCTGCTGTTGACGCTTGCCGGTATTTTTGCGCTGGGCAGCGATGCGGTGTCGGGCGCGCTGATCCGGCTTTATCATTGGCGTCATTCGCGCGATCCGGAGCGCGCCGAGCGCATGCGCATCCGGCTCGACGCGCTTGCGATGCGGATGGACAGTCTGCTGGACTGGCTGCCCGAAGGCTGGACCACAGGGCTCTACATGGCTGACTTCAGCCGCGAGGCGCTGGACCCGCAAGGCATGTACGAGGCGCACGACCCCTTCGATCGGCTCCGCGAGGAGGCGGCGCGCGGCTGACATGCGCACCGCGCCGCTTTGCGCACTTGAATTCATGCGCCGCCTTGAGTATGCCCTGCGCCGAGTGGCCCGGTCAGTGACGGGCGGGCCGCGTTCAGCAAAAGAAGGCAGCGCATGGCACGCACCAATCCGCTTCAATTCGTTCAGCAGGTCCGCGCAGAGGTGGCAAAGGTCGTTTGGCCGACGCGCCGCGAGGTTCTGTTGACCACGGTCATGGTGTTCATCATGGCCGCGCTGACAGCCGTCTTTTTTGCGCTGGTGGATCTGGGCATTCGCAGCGGTTTGCAGGGCATTTTCACCCTGGTCGGTTGATCGCGGCGGGCTTTGGCCCGCATTCGGCGTGTCCGGTTGGCTTGCCCCCTTGAATCCATGGGCGATGCCGGGTATCTGCCGGGGCAATTCTGCAAGCTGGCGCGCGGCGATTCGAGCCCCGCGCCGATTTTGTTTGAGAAACGTCCGTTGTATCGGCCTTTGGTCGCCGCGCGGACAGCAAGGTAATTCCGGCCCACGCGCCGGACGAGACGGAGACAGGCTCAGCATGGCAAAGCGGTGGTATTCGGTGAGCGTTCTGTCGAATTTCGAAAAGAAAATCGCCGAGCAGATCAGGACATCGATCGTCGAGAACGGTCTCGAGGACGATATCGACGAGGTTCTGGTCCCGACCGAGGAAGTGATCGAAGTGCGCCGCGGCAAGAAGGTGACCGCCGAGCGCCGGTTCATGCCCGGCTACGTGCTGGTGCATATGGAGATGTCCGACAAGGGCTATCACATGATCAACTCGATCAACCGCGTCACCGGCTTTCTGGGCCCTCAGGGGCGCCCGATGCCGATGCGCGATGCCGAAGTGCAGGCCATCCTGGGCCGCGTCCAGGAAGGCGAGGACAGCCCGCGCACCCTGATCCATTTCGACATCGGTGAGAAGGTCAAGGTCAACGATGGCCCGTTCGAGGGCTTCGACGGATCGGTCGAAAATGTCGACGAAGAGCACCAGCGCCTCAAGGTGTCGGTCTCGATCTTTGGCCGGGAAACCCCGGTCGAGTTGGAATTCACGCAAGTCACCAAGCAATAGGGACTTGTGCGATGCGGCGCCGTCATAGGCGCCGCTGCCCGGAGTGATCCGGGCGCTCATGTGGAAGGCGAGAGGGCC
The DNA here is from genome assembly GCF_900156535.1 of Roseovarius nanhaiticus. Lineage (NCBI taxonomy): Bacteria > Pseudomonadati > Pseudomonadota > Alphaproteobacteria > Rhodobacterales > Roseobacteraceae > Roseovarius > Roseovarius nanhaiticus. The sequence continues at coordinate 1,493,379 of NZ_FTNV01000001.1, forward strand.
GCGGCCCTTGGACCGGACCACACAACCTGAGTGGTTCGTGGGCGCGCCCCGAACCTGTTGGAAATGGAAGGAGAGGCCTCATGGCCAAGAAACTCGCCGGGAAGATGAAGCTGCAGGTGAAAGCCGGGCAAGCCAACCCCAGCCCGCCCGTCGGCCCCGCACTGGGCCAGCGCGGCATCAACATCATGGAATTCTGCAAGGCGTTCAACGCCAAGACGCAGGATATGGAGCCGGGCGCCCCGTGCCCGACCGTGATCACGTATTACCAGGACAAATCCTTCGAGATGGAAATCAAGACGCCGCCCGCGTCCTATTACATCAAGAAGGCCGCCAAGCTGTCCTCGGGCTCCAAGACGCCGGGCCGCGACACCGCGGGTTCCGTGACGGTCAAGCAGGTCCGCGAGATCGCCGAAGCCAAGTGGAAAGACTTGAACGCAAACGACGTCGAGGCCGCGATGAAGATCATCGTCGGCAGTGCGAAGTCCATGGGCATCGAGGTGAAGTAAGATGGCAAAGCTTGGAAAACGCGCCCGCGCAGCTCGCGAGGCATTCGCCGGCAAGTCCGACCTCAGCGTCGAGGACGCCGTCGCCCTGGTCAAGGGCAACGCCAAGGCGAAATTCGATGAGACCATCGAGATCGCCGTCAACTTGGGTGTCGACCCGCGCCACGCCGACCAGATGGTCCGCGGTGTCGTCGGTCTGCCCAACGGAACAGGCAAGGACGTTCGCGTCGCTGTCTTCGCGCGCGGCCCCAAGGCCGAAGAAGCGCAGGCAGCCGGAGCGGACATCGTCGGCGCCGAGGATCTGATGGAGATCGTCCAGGGCGGCAAGATCGACTTTGACCGCTGCATCGCCACACCCGACATGATGCCCGTCGTGGGCCGTCTGGGCAAAGTGCTTGGCCCGCGCAACCTGATGCCGAACCCCAAGATCGGGACGGTGACGATGGATGTCGCGCAGGCTGTCAAGGACGCCAAGGGCGGTCAGGTCCAGTTCAAGGCCGAGAAGGCTGGTGTGGTTCATGCCGGTGTCGGCAAGGCATCCTTCGATCAGGCCAAACTGGTCGAGAACGTGCGCGCCTTCATCAATGCCGTCGCCAAGGCCAAGCCAGCCGGCGCCAAGGGCTCCTACATGAAGCGCATCTCGCTGACCTCGACCATGGGTCCGGGCGTGACAATCGACGTGGCCGACGCCGCAACCGAGTGATCGCAGCGCTTGCGCATTGAAAAATCGGTTAAAGCCCCGCCCAAAGTGGGGCTTTTTTCGTTTTCCGGTTGGCATATCGGGGGCTGCAGCAAGGTCCGCAGCGGCTGAGCTTTGCCGCATTGGAGTGTCGCATTTTTGCACATGAACATGAACATGAGCTGTGCACTGCAATCTATTGAAAACAGTTGATTGAACGGAAGGCTTGGCTGACCCTGACCGCAAACATCGCCCGTCAGAGGCGAGTTATTGGAGCAGAAGATGCAAGTGGTTCCGGCCGAGCCGCGCACCGATGGCGGGCGTATTTCACAGATTCATGCGATCGCAGCCGCGCAACTGGCGCATCCCGCCGAGAATTTCGACGTCTTTGCGCATCTGCGCGCGCTTGACGCTGTCGCCGAGGATCCGCGCAGCCTGATCGAGCTCGAAGCGCGCATCATGCTGCAATTTGCCGGTCGCATCCGCCGGTCGCGTACCCGCATCTTCATGAACTCCTTGCGCAAGCTGCGCATCGCCGAGAGCAATCGCGCCGCGTTCGACGCATTCGAGGCGATGCTGAAGGGCGCCATGCAATCGGATACGCTGGCTGCGCATGATTTCTCGGCCCAGGGATTTGCCAGGCGGGACCACGCCGCGATCTGGGCTGAAACGCGTGCCCTGATCGATCAGGTGGCCATGCTGACGGATGGAGTCTTTCTGAATTCCGGCACGCTTCTGGGGGTGGTGCGCGACGGGCGCCTCATCGACCATGACGACGATATCGACCTCGGCGTACTCATCCCGCCCACGACCGAGCGGGAGGCGGGCCGCCTCTGGCGCGCCCTGACGCCCGCTCTGGCCGAGCTGGGCGAGGGGGGCGATCGGTCCTCCAGCCGCTCGCCGCAGGTGACGCTGCGCGCGCGGGGCGGTGTCAGTGTGGATCTCTTTCCCGCCTGGATCTATCGCGGCGCGGCCTTCGTCTATCCGCATACCTATGGCGCATTGCCGGAAGCGGACGTCCTGCCGCTTGGCCGGTGCGCCGTGACCGGGCTGCACATCCCTGCCAATCCCGAGGCGATGCTGGCCGTCAATTATGGCGGTGAATGGCGCGAACCCGATCCCTATTTTATCTTTCCCTGGAAACGCCAGAAGCGTAAATTTGCCCGCTTCCTGCGTGCCAGCGGTCTTGAGGAGTGACGACATGACCACATCCGGCATCACGGTTTTGACCTACGGCACGTTCGATCTGTTTCACGCAGGGCATGTGCGGCTCCTGTCGCGACTGGCGGATCTGGGCAGCCGACTGATCGTCGGCTGCTCGACCGATGAATTCAACGCTAAGAAGGGCAAGCGCTGCATCATGCCCTTCGAGGCGCGCGCCGAAATCCTGCGCGCGTGCCGCTTCGTCGATCTGGTCATCCCCGAGACATGCTGGGATCAAAAGCGCCGCGATGTCGTGGCGCATCGGGCCGCCGTCTTTGCCATGGGCAGCGACTGGACCGGCAAATTCGACGATTTGTCCGACCTGCGCCGCGTTGTCTATCTGCCGCGCACGCGCAATATCTCGACGACCGAGATCAAGGCCCTGATGCAGCGCCGCGCCCTCGAGGCGCAGGAGGCAGGCGAGGGCGCGCAGATGGAAACCGCCGTGCCGCGGATGCGCCGCGCATGAATTTTGCGCGATCGGGCCGAAACTCGCGGCAGGGGGTTGGCATTCCGGCGCTAGTCCTCTAAAGGCACCCTTGCAGGTCAGGCACGGGATTCGTCTCATGCCTGTTTTGCGTTTCGTCCAAGACGGTGGGTGGGCCTTTGGCCCTTAATACCCTGCCCGAGGCGGGAATTGAGATTATCAGCCTGGCTATGCCCGGATGCAGTATCGATGCCCCGTTTACAGGACCAAATGCCAGACACTTCTGTCTGGCTGAACTGAGCCGGGGGATAGACCCCCAAATTTGGAGTGAAACTGTGGATAGAGCCCAGAAAGAGAAAGTGGTCGACGAGCTCGGCCAGATCTTCGAAAGCTCTGGCGTCGTAGTGGTTGCCCACTACACCGGTCTGACAGTTGCGGAAATGCAGGATCTGAGGGCGCGCGCACGTGCGGCCGATGCATCCGTCCGCGTTGCAAAGAACAGGCTCGCCAAGATCGCCCTGGACGGCAAGCCCTGCGCATCAATCGCAGGCTACCTGACGGGCATGACCGTTCTGACCTATTCCGAAGACCCCGTGGCTGCGGCCAAGGTGTCCGAGGATTTCGCCAAGGATAACAAGAAGTACGAGATCCTTGGCGGGGCTATGGGTGAGAACGCTCTGGACCGTGCCGGCGTCGAAGCCGTGTCGAAAATGCCCTCGCGCGACGAGCTTATCGCTCAGATCGCAAGCTGCATCGGCGCACCCGCTTCGAACATCGCTGGCGCGATTGGCGCGCCCGCTTCGAACATCGCAAGCATCCTTTCGACTATCGAGGAAAAAGCCGAAGCGGCCTGATCCTCGTTCAACTGGACTGTCCGGCAAGGGCATATCGCCCTGTCGTTGGAACACATCTAATACGGAAAGCATGATAAAATGGCTGATCTGAAGAAACTGGCAGAAGAGATCGTTGGTCTGACCCTGCTCGAAGCACAAGAACTGAAAACCATCCTCAAGGACGAGTACGGCATCGAGCCCGCAGCAGGCGGCGCAGTGATGATGGCTGGTCCCGCAGATGGCGGCGGCGCGGCTGCAGAAGAGCAGACCGAGTTTGACGTCATCCTGAAGTCGGCTGGCGCCTCCAAGATCAACGTGATCAAGGAAGTCCGCGCAATCACCGGTCTTGGCCTGAAAGAAGCCAAAGAACTGGTCGAAGCCGGTGGCAAAGCCGTCAAGGAGCAGGTCTCCAAGGACGAAGCAGACGACATCAAGGGCAAGCTGGAAGCAGCTGGCGCCGAAGTCGAGCTGAAGTGATCGGCGTCCTTTGGGCGCTGGATGCCTGAAGGAACGCATGCATGTGGCTGGATCCGGATTTTCCGGGTCCAGCCGAACCTGTCTTGGACAGGCCCCATTCGCGGCCAAGGCTCACAAAGCCGGCATCCGCGCTTGTGCCGAAGGGCAGGGGGCCTATCTCAGGCGAGGTTCGTGCGATCGGGAGGCCGTCATTGGGACGACGGCCATGAATGGATCGCACCCCCGCTCTCTCTGATGGCCGTGCGGCTGTGGCCCGACAGCACGCAAGGTCCGTTGAGAAATGAAAGGTGACCAGACACATGGCTCAATCCTATCTTGGCCAGAAGCGTTTGCGTAAATACTTCGGTAAAATCCGCGAAGTCCTCGAAATGCCGAACCTCATCGAGGTTCAGAAATCCTCGTATGATCTGTTCCTGCGCTCGGGCGATCAGTCTCAGCCGACGGACGGCGAAGGCATCAAGGGCGTGTTCCAGTCCGTCTTTCCGATCTCGGATTTCAACGAGACGAGCGTCATCGAGTTCGTCAGCTACGATCTGGAAAAGCCGAAATACGACGTCGAAGAGTGCATGCAGCGCGACATGACCTACAGCGCGCCGCTGAAAGTGACGCTGCGCCTGATCGTGTTCGATATCGACGAAGATACCGGCGCCAAGTCTGTCAAAGACATCAAGGAACAGGACGTGTTCATGGGCGATATGCCCCTGATGACGCCCAACGGCACCTTTGTCGTCAACGGGACCGAGCGGGTCATCGTCTCCCAGATGCACCGCAGCCCCGGCGTGTTCTTTGACCACGACAAGGGCAAGACGCACAGCTCGGGCAAGCTGCTCTTTGCCTGCCGCATCATCCCATATCGCGGCTCCTGGCTGGACTTCGAATTCGACGCAAAAGACATCGTCTTTGCGCGCATCGATCGCCGCCGCAAACTTCCTGTGACCACCCTGCTTTATGCGCTGGGTCTGGACCAGGAAGCCATCATGGATGCCTATTACGACACCATCCAGTTCAAGCTGAAAAAGGGGAAAGGCTGGGTCACCAAGTTCTTCCCCGAGCGCGTGCGCGGCACCCGACCGACCTATGATCTGGTCGACGCGGGCACCGGCGAAGTCATCGCCGAGGCCGGCAAGAAGGTCACGCCCCGCGCTGTCAAGAAGCTGATCGACGAGGGCAACGTCAAGAACCTGCTGGTGCCCTTCGAGCATATCGTCGGCAAGTTTGCCGCCAAGGATATCATCAATGAGGAAACCGGCGCGATCTATGTCGAGGCCGGTGACGAGTTGACGCTGGGATACGACAAGGCTGGCGACATCACGGGCGGTACGCTGCAGGATCTGATCAACGCAGGCATCACCGATATCCCGGTGCTGGACATCGATAACATCAATGTCGGCCCGTATATCCGCAATACCATGGCCGCGGACAAGAACATGAGCCGCGAGACCGCGCTGATGGACATCTACCGTGTCATGCGCCCGGGCGAGCCGCCCACCGAAGAGGCCGCATCCGCGCTCTTCGACACGCTGTTCTTCGACAGCGAGCGTTATGACCTTTCGGCCGTGGGCCGCGTGAAGATGAACATGCGTCTCAACCTCGACGCCGAGGATACCGTGCGTACGCTGCGCCGCGAAGATATCGTGTCCTGCATCAAGGCACTGGTCGAGCTGCGCGACGGCAAGGGCGACATCGACGATATCGACCACCTCGGCAACCGCCGGGTCCGCTCGGTCGGCGAGCTGATGGAGAACCAGTATCGCGTCGGCCTTCTGCGCATGGAGCGCGCCATCAAAGAGCGTATGTCGTCGGTCGAGATCGACACCGTCATGCCGCAGGACCTGATCAACGCGAAACCTGCCGCCGCCGCCGTGCGTGAATTCTTCGGCTCGAGCCAGCTGTCGCAGTTCATGGACCAGACCAACCCGCTGTCCGAAGTGACGCACAAGCGCCGCCTTTCGGCGCTTGGACCAGGCGGTCTGACACGCGAGCGTGCGGGCTTTGAGGTGCGCGACGTGCACCCGACCCATTACGGCCGCATGTGCCCGATTGAAACGCCGGAAGGCCCGAATATCGGCCTGATCAACTCGCTCGCCACTTTCGCGCGGGTGAACAAGTACGGCTTCATCGAAACCCCCTACCGCAAGGTCGAGGGCGGGCAGGTCACGGACGAAGTGCAATACATGTCCGCGACCGAGGAGCAGCGCCACACCATCGCGCAGGCGAACGCGAACCTCGATGAAAATGGCCGTTTCGTGAACGATTTGGTCAGCACGCGTCAGTCGGGTGACTACACGCTGGCGCCGAACGAGAATGTCGACCTGATCGACGTCTCGCCCAAGCAGCTGGTTTCGGTCGCTGCCTCGCTGATCCCGTTCCTCGAGAATGACGACGCGAACCGCGCGCTGATGGGCTCGAACATGATGCGTCAGGCCCTGCCGCTGATCAAGGCGGAGGCGCCGCTGGTCGGCACCGGCATCGAGGGCGTCGTCGCCCGCGACTCGGGTGCGGCGATCATGGCAAAACGTGCGGGCATCATCGACCAGGTCGATGCCCAACGTATCGTGGTGCGCGCGACCGCAGACATGGAGCCGGGCGATCCCGGCGTCGACATCTACCGCCTGCGCAAATTCCAGCGCTCGAACCAGAACAGCTGCATCAACCAGCGTCCGCTGGTGAAGGTGGGCGATACGGTCGGCAAGGACGAGGTCATCGCCGATGGCCCTGCGACGGATATGGGCGAGCTGGCCGTTGGCCGGAACGTCATCGTCGCCTTCATGCCCTGGAATGGCTACAACTACGAGGACTCGATCCTGATCTCCGAGCGGATCTCCCGTGATGACGTGTTTACGTCGATCCACATCGAGGAGTTCGAAGTCGCCGCGCGTGATACCAAGCTGGGGCCAGAAGAGATCACCCGCGACATTCCCAACGTGGGCGAGGAGGCGCTGCGCAACCTCGACGAGGCGGGCATCGTCTATATCGGCGCCGATGTGGAGCCGGGCGACATTCTGGTGGGCAAGATCACGCCCAAGGGCGAAAGCCCGATGACGCCCGAAGAAAAGCTGCTGCGTGCGATCTTCGGCGAGAAGGCGAGCGACGTGCGCGACACGTCCCTGCGCGTCAAGCCGGGTGATTTCGGCACGGTCGTCGAAGTGCGCGTCTTCAACCGCCACGGCGTGGAGAAGGACGAGCGCGCGCTGCAGATCGAGCGCGAAGAGGTCGAGCGTCTGGCGCGTGACCGTGACGACGAGCTGGCGATCCTCGATCGCAACATCTACGCCCGTCTGCACGACATGATCCTGGGCAAGACCGCCGTCAAAGGCCCCAAGGGCGTCAAGTCGAACTCCGAGATCACCGAAGATCTGCTGTCGTCCCTGACCAAGGGCCAGTGGTGGCAGCTGGCGCTCAAGGAAGAGGCCGACGCGCAGATCATGGAAGCGCTCAATGCGCAGTATGAGGCGCAGAAGCGTGCCTTGGATGCGCGGTTCGAGGACAAGGTCGAGAAGGTGCGCCGCGGCGACGACCTGCCCCCGGGTGTGATGAAGATGGTCAAGGTGTTCATCGCGGTGAAGCGCAAGCTGCAGCCGGGTGACAAGATGGCCGGTCGTCACGGCAACAAGGGCGTCATCTCGAAGGTTGTGCCTATGGAGGACATGCCGTTCCTCGCGGACGGCACGCCGGTCGATTTCTGCCTCAACCCGCTGGGCGTTCCCAGCCGGATGAACGTGGGTCAGATCCTCGAGACGCATATGGGCTGGGCTTCGCGCGGCTTCGGCATCAAGATCGACGAGGCGCTTCAGGGTTATCGTCGTGATGGCGATCTGACGCCGGTGCGCGAAGCGATGCATCTGGCCTATGGCGATGATGTCTTCGAAGAAGGCATCAAAGGCATGGATGATGCGCAGCTGGTCGAGGCGGCGGGCAATGTGACGGGCGGTGTGCCCATCGCGACGCCGGTCTTCGACGGTGCCAAGGAGCATGACGTGAACGACGCGCTGAGCCGTGCAGGCTTTGATACTTCGGGCCAGTCGATCCTCTTTGACGGCCGCACGGGCGAGCAGTTCGCGCGCCCCGTCACCGTTGGCATGAAGTATCTGCTGAAGCTGCACCACCTTGTCGACGACAAGATCCACGCACGCTCGACCGGGCCGTACAGCCTCGTCACGCAGCAGCCCCTCGGGGGCAAGGCGCAGTTCGGTGGACAGCGCTTCGGTGAGATGGAGGTCTGGGCGCTGGAAGCCTATGGCGCCGCCTACACCCTGCAGGAGATGCTGACGGTCAAGTCGGACGACGTCGCGGGCCGCACCAAGGTCTACGAGAGCATCGTCAAGGGCGAGGACAGCTTCGAGGCCGGCGTGCCCGAGAGCTTCAACGTTCTGGTCAAGGAGGTCCGGGGTCTGGGCCTCAACATGGAACTCCTGGATTCGGAGGGGGAAGAATAGAAAATTCTCACGAATTTTCGCGCTCCGATTTTCTGGCGAAAATCGGGGCCGTTCCCTTTCCGACCTACCCAATATTCGAGGTAACTAAATGAACCAGGAACTGACAAACAATCCGTTCAACCCCGTCGCGCCCGCCGCTGTCTTTGACGAGATCAAGGTCTCGCTGGCATCGCCCGAGCGTATCCTTTCGTGGTCCTACGGCGAGATCAAGAAGCCCGAGACGATCAACTACCGCACGTTCAAGCCCGAGCGGGACGGTCTGTTCTGCGCGCGCATCTTTGGCCCGATCAAGGATTACGAATGCCTGTGCGGCAAGTACAAGCGCATGAAATATCGCGGCGTCGTCTGCGAGAAATGCGGCGTTGAAGTCACGCTGCAAAAGGTCCGTCGTGAGCGGATGGGCCATATCGAGCTGGCCGCGCCCTGCGCCCACATCTGGTTCCTGAAATCGCTGCCCAGCCGCATCGGTCTCATGCTGGACATGACGCTGCGCGATCTTGAGCGGGTTCTTTATTTCGAGAACTACGTCGTGATCGAGCCGGGTCTGACCGACCTGACCTACGGCCAGATGCTGACCGAAGAAGAGTTCATGGACGCGCAGGACGCCTACGGTCTTGACGCCTTCACCGCCAATATCGGCGCCGAAGCGATCCGCGACATGCTGGCCCAGATCGACCTCGAATCCGAGGCCGAGAACCTGCGCGCCGATCTGGCAGAGGCCACCGGCGAATTGAAGCCCAAGAAGATCATCAAGCGTCTCAAGGTCGTCGAGTCGTTCCTCGAGTCCGGCAACCGCCCCGAGTGGATGGTCATGACGGTCATCCCGGTCATTCCGCCCGAGCTGCGCCCGCTGGTGCCGCTGGATGGTGGCCGTTTCGCGACGTCGGACCTGAACGATCTCTATCGCCGCGTCATCAACCGCAACAACCGCCTCAAGCGTCTGATCGAGCTGCGCGCGCCGGATATCATCGTGCGCAACGAAAAGCGGATGCTCCAGGAATCTGTCGACGCCCTCTTTGACAACGGTCGCCGTGGCCGCGTCATCACCGGCGCCAACAAGCGTCCGCTGAAATCGCTTTCGGACATGCTCAAGGGCAAGCAGGGCCGCTTCCGCCAGAACCTTCTGGGCAAGCGCGTCGACTTCTCGGGCCGTTCGGTGATCGTGACCGGCCCCGAGCTCAAGCTGCACCAGTGCGGCCTGCCGAAAAAAATGGCGCTCGAGCTGTTCAAGCCGTTCATCTACTCGCGGCTTGAGGCCAAGGGTCTGAGCTCAACCGTCAAGCAGGCGAAGAAGCTGGTCGAGAAGGAGCGTCCCGAGGTTTGGGATATCCTGGACGAGGTGATCCGCGAGCATCCCGTGATGCTGAACCGCGCGCCCACGCTGCACCGTCTGGGCATCCAGGCGTTTGAGCCGATCCTGATCGAAGGCAAGGCGATCCAGCTGCACCCGCTGGTCTGCTCGGCCTTCAACGCCGACTTCGACGGCGACCAGATGGCCGTGCACGTGCCCCTGAGCCTTGAGGCCCAGCTGGAAGCGCGCGTTCTGATGATGTCGACGAACAACGTCCTCAGCCCCGCAAACGGCGCGCCGATCATCGTCCCGTCGCAGGACATGATCCTTGGCCTTTATTATACCACGCTCGAGCGTGCGGGTATGAAGGGCGAAGGCATGATGTTCTCGTCCATGGACGAGGTTCAGCATGCGCTCGATAGCGGCGAGGTGCATCTGCACGCCCGCATCACCGCGCGCATCCCGCAGATCGACGCTGAAGGCAACGAAGTGTTCGAACGGGTCGAGACGACACCGGGCCGCGTGCGCCTCGGATCGCTTCTTCCCAAGAACGCCAAGGCACCGTTCAACCTGGTCAACCGCCTTCTGCGCAAGAAGGAAGTGCAGCAGGTCATCGACACCGTCTACCGCTATTGCGGCCAGAAAGAGTCGGTCATCTTCTGCGATCAGATCATGACGATGGGTTTCCGCGAGGCGTTCCGCGCCGGCATTTCCTTCGGCAAGGACGATATGGTCATCCCCGACAACAAGTGGGAGATCGTCGGCGAGACGCGCGAGCAGGTCAAAGGCTTCGAGCAGCAGTACATGGACGGCCTGATCACTCAGGGCGAAAAGTACAACAAGGTGGTCGATGCCTGGTCGAAGTGTAACGATCAGGTCACCGAGGCGATGATGACCAACATCTCGTCCGGCAAAACCGACGAGAATGGCGCCGAAGCCGAGCCGAACAGCGTCTACATGATGGCCCATTCGGGCGCGCGTGGCTCGGTCACGCAGATGAAGCAGCTGGGCGGCATGCGTGGCCTGATGGCCAAGCCGAACGGCGACATCATCGAGACGCCGATCATCTCGAACTTCAAGGAAGGCCTGACCGTTCTTGAATACTTCAACTCGACCCACGGCGCCCGTAAGGGTCTGTCCGACACCGCCCTGAAAACGGCGAACTCGGGCTACCTGACGCGCCGCCTGGTGGACGTGGCCCAGGACTGCATCGTGCGCGAGCATGATTGTGGCACCGACCGCGCGATCACGACCGAGGCCGCCGTCAACGATGGCGAGGTCGTCTCGTCCATTGGCGAGCGCCTTCTGGGCCGCGTTGCCGCCGAGGACATCCTGCGCCCCGGCACCGACGAGGTTCTGGTCAAGGAAGGTCAGCTGATCGACGAATTGACCGCCGATGCGGTCGAGGAGGCCGCAGTGCAGACCGCGCGCATCCGCAGCCCGCTGACCTGCGAGGCCGAGGATGGCGTTTGCGCCATGTGCTACGGGCGTGACCTCGCGCGCGGCACCATGGTGAACCAGGGCGAGGCTGTCGGCATCATCGCCGCGCAGTCCATCGGCGAGCCCGGCACGCAGCTGACGATGCGGACCTTCCACATCGGCGGCGTCGCGCAGGGTGGTCAGCAATCCTTCCTCGAGGCCAGCCAGTCGGGCAAGATCGCGTTCGACGGCGAGCAGACGCTTGAGAATTCCTCGGGCGAGACGCTGGTCATGGGCCGGAACATGAAGCTGCTGATCATGGGCGAAGGTGATGTCGAGCTGGCCAGCCACAAGCTGGGCTACGGGACCAAGCTGCATGTCAAGGCGGGCGACACTGTCGCGCGCGGCGACAAGCTGTTTGAATGGGATCCCTATACCCTGCCGATGATTGCCGAGAAGGCCGGTACTGCCAAGTTCGTTGACCTCGTGACCGGCGTTGCCGTACGCGACGAGACGGATGACGCAACCGGCATGACCCAGAAGATCGTCATGGACTGGCGCGCGGCCCCCAAGGGCAACGAGCTGAAGCCCGAGATCTTCATCGTCGGCGACGATGGCGAGCCGATGCGCAACGACGCGGGCAACCCCGTGACCTACACGATGTCGGTCGATGCGATCCTCAGCGTCGAAGAAGGTGATGCGGTCAAGGCCGGTGACGTCGTGGCGCGGATCCCGCGCGAGGGCGCCAAAACCAAGGACATCACCGGTGGTCTGCCGCGTGTGGCCGAACTCTTTGAGGCGCGTCGCCCCAAGGACCACGCCATCATCGCGGAAATCGACGGCTACGTGCGCTACGGCAAGGACTACAAGAACAAGCGCCGTATTTCGATCGAACCTGCGGACGAGACCTTGGAGACCGTCGAGTATATGGTGCCCAAGGGCAAGCACATCCCGGTGCAGGAAGGCGACTTCGTGCAGAAGGGTGACTACATCATGGACGGCAACCCTGCGCCGCATGACATCCTGAGCATCTTGGGTGTCGAGGCGCTGGCCGATTACATGATCGACGAGGTGCAGGACGTCTATCGCCTTCAGGGTGTGAAGATCAACGACAAGCACATCGAAGTCATCGTGCGCCAGATGCTGCAAAAGTGGGAGATTCTGGACTCCGGCCAGACGACCCTGCTGAAAGGCGAGCATGTGGACAAGGCCGAGTTCGACGCCGCCAACGAGAAGGCACTGGCCAAGAACGTGCGCCCCGCACAGGGCGAGCCGATCCTTCTGGGCATCACCAAGGCGTCGCTGCAAACCCGCAGCTTCATCTCGGCGGCGTCCTTCCAGGAGACGACGCGCGTGCTGACCGAGGCATCGGTGCAGGGCAAGCGGGACAAGCTCGTGGGTCTCAAGGAGAACGTCATCGTGGGCCGCCTCATCCCGGCGGGCACCGGCGGCGCGACCCAGGAGATGCGCAAGATCGCCGCGGGCCGCGACAACGTGGTCATCGAGGCGCGCCGCGAGGAGGCCGAAGCGGCCGCCGCGCTGGCCGCCCCGGTGGTGGACGATGCGGCGGAAAGCGCCGGAGATCCCAGCGCCGAGTAATCCCGACGCGCATGTCTGGCTTTGACAGGAAAAGAGGGCCTCGCAGCAATGCGGGGCCCTTTTTCGTGGAGTGCGCGTGGTGGCGATGCCGGGCGCCTTCGGCGAGAGTATTTGTGGAACGGTGAAAGTTGGGGCGTGGCATCTTGCGCTGGCGTGCTTTGCCTGCGCAGATGTCGCAATGAAACTCTCGGATAACATGATCGGTGCAGCGCTCATGGTGGCCTCGATGGCCGCTTACACAGTGAACGACACGTTGATGAAGACACTGGCCGGGGCAGTCCCGCTCTTTCAGGTGATCTTCTTGCGCGGTGTACTGACGACGGCGGCTGTGGCCGTAATCGCCTGGCGCATGGGCGCGTTTTCCAAGCGCGTGTCGCGCCGCGACAGCGGCGCCATCGCCTTGCGCGTGATCGGAGAGGTCGCTGGCACCTACTTCTTTCTGACGGCGCTTTATCACATGCCATTGGCGAATGTGACGGCGATCCTGCAATCGCTGCCTTTGGCGATCACGCTGGTTGCGGCGCTGGTCCTGCGCGAGCCGGTGGGATGGAAGCGGATCACGGCCGTTCTGGCCGGTTTCATCGGGATATTGATGATCGTGCGCCCCGGTGCCGAAGGCTTCAACATCTATGCGCTTTACGGGTTGGCGGCAGTGGGCTGCATCACGCTGCGTGATCTGGCGACGCGGCGACTGAGCCGCGAGACATCCTCGATGCTGGTGACCTTTGCGACCTCCGTGACAGTGATGACCGTTTTCGGCATCGCCAGTGCGACAGGGGAATGGGCCACGCTCACCGGCGCAGACTGGCTGACCATCGTTTGCGCGGCCATCCTGATCGTGGGGGGGTATCT